>CAXTRQ010000036.1:0-19165 GCA_964246705.1 uncultured Pyrinomonadaceae bacterium | reverse complement strand
TGATTTGCGCCTTTGCGTGAAACTTTTTTCGATTAACATGTAAATTCAAACGCAAAGGGCAGCGACGCGATGCGCTGCCCTTAAAAGTTTTTGCGCCATTCCGGCTTTAACTTTTGAGTTTCTTCACTTCCTCCGTCAGAACGGGCACGACTTCAAAGAGGTCGCCGACAATGCCGTAATCCGCGATGTCGAAGATTGGCGCTTCGGGGTCTTTGTTGACGGCGACAATGGTGGTCGCGTTCTTCATGCCGACGAGATGTTGAAAAGCGCCGGAGATGCCAAGCGCGATGTAGAGTTTCGGCGCGACGGTCTGCCCCGAAGAACCTATCTGGCGGTCAATCGGCAGCCAGCCCGCATCGCAAATCGGGCGCGACGCGGCAAGGTCGCCTCCGAGCGCCTGCGCCAGTTGTTCGGCGAGCGCGATGTTTTCCTGACTCTTGATGCCACGACCGATGGCAACAATCACGTCCGCCTTCGACAGATCAACGGCCTGCTTCACCTCCTGAAAGGCAGGCTCGGGCTGCATCCGCACGTCGCCCACTTCGACCGCCATTGACTCGACCTGTGCCCCTGCGCCCCGCTCGGCCTGTTCCCCTCGATACGCTCCTGATTGGAAGGTCGCAAAGACGGGCGGAGCGTCGCTGGTGGTCACATCGGCATCAATCTTTCCGAGAAAGATACGACGCGAAAAAGTGACCGCCCCATCGCTCGCGGAAGCGCGGATCGAGTCGCTAATGACATCCTTGCCGAAGCGCGCCGCCAGCTTCGGAGCGAAGTCGCGCACAAGATAGGTGTGCGGCATAATGATGTACTGCGGGTCGAGCGCGCGCACGACGCGCTCCATCGCATCCGTGTAAGCATCCGGCGTGTATTCGTTCAGCTTCTCGTTCTCTGCCGAGACGACCTTACCGACGTTATAGACGGCAATCTCCTGCGCCAGTTTCGCGTCCGTGCCGAGCACGACGGCGGTGACAATCTGACCGAGCGACGCCCCCAACTGCTGCGCGGCGGCAATCGCTTCAAAAGAGGTCTTATTAAAAACACCGTCACGGTGTTCAGCAAAAACTAGAATCCCATTACTCATAATTTTTTAGTAACTATTGAATGGTCAATGATGAATGTTAGTGGCGAGCGAGAGACGAGTTTCGCCATTCACCATTGACCGGCTTTAAAACACCCTTGCTTCGGTGCGTAATTTCTCAGCCAGTTGGACGGCTCCGGCTTTGCCGTCGCCGTCGCCGAGGAACTGCGTCTGCTTCGTTTTTTGCGGGAAGTAAATTTTTGAGATGCTTTGATGTTTGCCGGATGCGCTCAAGGTTTCGGGCGACGGGGTGACTTCTTTAATCTCTTTCTTCTTCGCCGCCATGATGCCTTTCAAAGTCGCGTAGCGAATCCGGCTGATGCCGGATTGAATCGTCAGCAGCGCGGGCTTAGGAAGCGTGTACCATTGATACCAGCCGCTCTCCAATTCGCGTTTGACGCGCAATTGTTCACCGGAGGCGTCAACTTCAATAACAATCGTGGCGTGCGGCAACCCCAAGAGTTCGGCGAGGATGACGCCTGTCTGCGCGAATCCGTAGTCATCCGATTGCAGCCCTGTCATCATGAGGTCAGGTTTTTCATCGCGGACGGCGTCGGCCAGAATACTTGCGCCCGCAAAAGGGCCGATGTGTCCGAGGTCGTCGCCGACGACGTGGATGGCGCGGTCGGCTCCGCGTGCGAGCGCGTCTTTGATGACGCTCTTGACGCGTTGCGGCCCCATCGAACAGACGACCACTTCCCCGCCGTGCTTCTCTTTCAAGCGCAGAGACTCTTCGAGCGCGTAGCCGTCCGATTCGTTGACCTCAAAAGTCAGGTCGCCCTCTTCAATCCACGTCGCATCCTTGTTGATACGCAGAATCGCATCTTTATTGGCGACCTGCTTCATGAGAACAATTATCTTCATATCAATTTTCGGTTTTCAGTCGTCAGTTAAAAGCTCAGGCGTGTTTTACTGGTCACTGACGACTGATTACTCTCCGTCGTAACGTTTGAAAAGCAGCGCCGCGTTTGTGCCGCCGAAGCCGAAGCTGTTCGAGAGCGCGTAAGTAATTTGCGCCTCGCGCGCCTCGTTCGGCACGTAGTCGAGATCGCATTCCGGGTCTCGATTGACGTAGTTGATGGTCGGCGGCAGTTTGCCTTCCTTAATGGCGAGCGCGGAAAAGACCGCCTCGATGCCGCCCGCCGCGCCGAGCAGGTGTCCGGTCATGGATTTCGTCGAACTCACTGCCATCCGGTAGGCTCGCTCGCCGAAAGTTTTCTTGATGGCGAGCGTCTCGAACTTGTCGTTGTAAGGCGTCGAAGTTCCGTGCGCGTTGACGTAGCCGACCTCTTCAGGTTGAATGCCCGCGTCGCGTAAGGCCATCTGCATCACGCGCACTGCGCCCGAAGCCGTCTCGTCGGGCATCGTGATGTGAAAGGCGTCGGCGGTCATCCCGTAGCCGACGAGTTCGGCGTAAATCTTTGCACCGCGCGCGCGCGCAAATTCCAATTCTTCGAGCACCATCAGGCCAGCCCCCTCGCCGATAATGAAGCCGTCGCGGTCGCGCTCGAAGGGGCGCGAGGCGTGCTTCGGGTCATCGTTTCGCGTAGAGAGCGCGCGCATCGCCGCAAAGCCCGCGACGCTCATCGGTGTGATGGCTGATTCCGCGCCGCCGCAAATCATCACGTCGGCATCGTCGCGCTGAATAATCTTGAAGCTGTCGCCGATGGCGTGCGCGCCTGCGGAACAGGCGGTCGCCGTCGCAGAGTTTGGCCCCTTCGCGCCGAAGCGGATCGAGACTTGACCGGCAGCCAGATTGACGATGGCTGAAGGAATAAAGAAAGGCGAGACGCGATGCGGCCCTTCGTTGAGAAGTTTCGAGTGCTCGCGTTCGATAGCCCAGAAGTCGCCGATGCCGCTGCTGATGTATGTGCCGACGCGTTCGGACACATCATCTTTAAACTTCTCACCGCGCGCGACGAGACCGCTGTCGTAGATGGCTTCATCAGAGGCGGCGATGGCGTAATGAATAAAAGCGCCCATCTTGCGCGCCTCTTTTTTCTCAACGAAATTGAGCGGGTCGAAGTCTTTGACTTCAGCGCCAATCTTAACGGAGAACTTCTGGGTGTCGAACTTCGTCAAGAAATCAACGCCGCTGCGCCCCGCCATCAGTGCAGACCAAGTGTCTGCGACCGTGTTGCCGATAGGCGTCACAAGACCGAGACCCGTAATTACAACGCGACGTTTCAAAACAGATACTCCTCCCTACAGGGGATTGAACGGACGAAGATGCGCGAGCAGCTTTCTCCGTAGCGCACATGGACGGCGACGTGCGTCGAAGACTCCAGTCGTCGCCCTCCGGCAAAATCATTGACACCCGCCGACAGCGGCGCTGATTGCACACCACTGCCTGCGGTTTGCCGTCGCCCGGTTACTTATTTTTCTTTATGCTGGTCAATGTAGTTGTAAGCGTCGCGCACGCTCTGAATTTTCTCTGCGTCCTCGTCCGGAATTTCGATGCCGAACTCCTCTTCAAAACGCATCACGAGTTCTACCGTATCGAGCGAATCCGCGCCGAGGTCGTCAATGAAGCGCGCGTTCGGCGTCACTTCATTCTCGTCCACGCCGAGTTCGTCCACGATAATTTGTTTCACTTTATTCTCGATCTCTTGATCGGCCATTAGTCCTGCTCCTCTAGTGAATTTGAGTTGAAAAACTTAAAAGCGAGCCGTCGGCAATTAAATTTCAAGTGCGTTTCGACCAGCCAATCGCTACCGTCCTGAAAGCTCACTCCGCATCATATTGCGGCGAGCGCCGCGCGCGTCGCGGCGAGGCTCGTGCCGTCTTCGACGTTCAGGCAGTTCACCGTCTCTGTCCCGGCGGTCTGTCTGACCAAGCCTGAAAGCACTTTGCCGGGGCCGACCTCGACAAACACCCGCACGCCTTCGCCTAAGAGTAAATCAATAGACTCGCGCCAGCGCACCGGCGATGAAACCTGCCTCACGAGTCCGTCTCTGGCCTCCGCGCCACTGTGCACGACAGCGGCGTCAGCATTTGAGACGAGCGGAACGCGCAGGTCTGAAAATTCAAGCTGCTCGAAATCTTTCGCCAGCCGGTCTTGCGCCGGTTGCATCAAGGCGCAATGAAACGGCGCGCTGACCTTCAACTTCATGGCGCGCTTTGCTCCACGCTCTTTCAACAAACTGATGGCACGGTCAATCGCCGCCGCGTCCCCTGCGATGACCACCTGACCGGGCGAATTGATGTTCGCGGGACTACACACCTGCCCCTGCGCCGCCTCGCTGCAAGTCTCAACAATTGTCTGCCACTCCGCGCCGAGAACCGCCGCCATCGCGCCCGTCCCGACGGGCACAGCCTCTTGCATGTAACGCCCGCGCGCTCGAACCGTCCGCACAGCATCTTTCAGGCTCAGGCCGCCAGCCGCCACCAGCGCGCAATATTCGCCCAGACTATGACCCGCGACATAACGGGGCACGGGCAATCCTTCGGACTCCATCGCACGCAGGGCGGCAATCGAAGTGGTCAAAATCGCAGGCTGCGTGTTCTCCGTCAACTGCAATTCTTCAGCGGGGCCTTCAAAACATAATTTCGAGAGTGAAAACCCCAGCGCCTCGTCCGCCGCTTCAAAGACCGCACGCGCCGCCGCGAAATTCTCCGCGAGGTCGCGTCCCATTCCGGCGTACTGCGCCCCCTGACCGGGAAAGATGTATGCCAAACTCATGTTTTCAGTTTTTAGCTTTTAGTTTTCAGTAAAGGCAAATTCTCATTACTGAAAACTGAAAACCGTCTCACCAATTCAACAGTACTGCGCCCCACGTAACGCCGCCGCCGAACGAAGCCAGAAGCACGAGATCGCCTTCCTTGACCTTGCCCATCTCGATGCACTCATCGAGCGCAATCGGAATCGAGGCCGAAGAGGTATTGCCGTGCATCTCGATATTGGAATAGACGCGCTCGCTCTCGACGTTTAATTTGTCGGCGACCGCATCTGTGATGCGCTGGTTCGCCTGATGCGGGATAAACAGCTTAACATCGTCCGCCGTGTAGTCTGCCTCCGCGAGCACCTCGCGCGAGACTTCAGCCATCGAGCGCACGGCAACCTTGAACAGTTCGTTGCCCTTCATCTTGTAGTAGTGCAGGCCGGAGGCGAGCGTCTCGGCGCTCGGCGGGATACGCGTGCCGCCGCCGGGCGAGTAAAGCTGCTCGGTGTAGCGGCCATCGGAACGAATCCGCGTCGAGAGAATGCCGCGCCCGTCTTCGACGGGGCCGAGCACCGCCGCGCCCGCGCCGTCGCCGAAGATGACGCAGGTCGTGCGGTCTGTGTAATCCACGTAGCGCGTCAGAATCTCCGCGCCGACGACGAGCGCATAGCGCGATTGACCGGAGCGAATCATCTGATTGGCGAGCGTCAGGCCGTAGAGAAAGCCGGAGCAGGCAGCGGCCAGATCGAAGGCGGCGGCTTTATGCGCGCCAAGTTCGGCCTGAATGATGCAGCCCGTCGAGGGTAGCAGTTGATCCGGCGTGACAGTGGCGCAAATCACGAGGTCAATGTCCGAAGGGTCTATGCGCGCACGCTCGATGGCCTGTTGCGAAGCGCGCACGGCGAACATCGAAGTGTATTCGCCGTCGGCGGCTTTATGACGCTGCTTGATGCCTGTGCGCGAGGTAATCCAATCGTCGGAGGTTTCGACCATCCTTTCCAGATCGGCGTTCGTAATGACGCCCTCCGGGTAAGAGCGCCCCGTGCCCAGAATAGCTGCGTTGATTTTCGCCATAGGTTTCGCCTGTTTTCTCTTCGACCGCAAACAATAAATCTTAATCGGCCACGGCGCGCAGAGCCTCAAGCTCGCGGGCGTTGGTCTCGGCAATTCCACGTTCGATGCGCTCGCTCGCGCCGCGCTCGGAAAACTCTTTGACGTTGCGAATCGCGTTGCGGATCGCGAGCGCGTTCGAGCTTCCGTGTCCGACTACGACGATGCGCTGCACGCCGAGCAGCGGTGCGCCGCCGTATTCCGCGTAATCAAGCCGCTTCTTCAAATTCCGAAAAGCCGGTCGCGCCAGCATCGCCCCCGCCTTCGTGATGGTCGAGGCGCTCAGTTCGCGCTTAATCATCGAGATGACGGCGTCCTGCAATCCTTCGGACAGCTTGAGCATCACGTTTCCGGTGAAGCCGTCCGTAATGATGACATCAACCACGCCCGTGAACACATCGCGCCCTTCGACATTACCGACGAAATTCAAGCTGCTCAAGTCGCGCAGCAGCGGAAAGGCTTCTTTCGTCAGTTCGTTTCCCTTGGCCTCTTCCTCGCCGATGCTCATCAGCCCGACGCTGGGGCGCTGCGTTCCCAGCACGGCGCGCGAATAAGCGTCGCCCATGATAGCAAACTGCGCCATGTGGTGCGGCTTGCACTCGCTGTTTGCGCCGACATCGAGCAGCAGCGTCGGCTTGCCCGCTTTGGTCGGGACGAGGGCGGCGAGCGCCGGTCGATCAACGCCGGGCAGCATGCCGAGCACCATCTTCGCCGTCGCCATTGCCGCGCCCGTATTCCCCGCTGAGACGAATCCATCGGCGTAACCATCTGCGACGAGACGCGCGCCGATTCGCAGAGAGCTTTTCTTCTTCCGGCGGACGGAGGTCGCAACCGGCTCGTCCATACCGATAACTTCGGCGGCCTCGACCAGTTCGATACCGCGATCACCCTGCTTACGCCAGCCGCAGCGACGCAACTCCGGCTCGACCTTCTCAAGCTGCCCGACGAGGATGACACGAACGCCGAAGTCGCGCGCAGCCGCCAGCGCGCCGTCCACTTCCGGGTGCGGCGCGTGGTCGCTGCCCATCGCGTCTACGACTACTTTGCCGGTCAGTTGTCGTACCTGCTTCATTAAAAGCGTCGTCGTCCGGTGCGCCCGCCAAAGCGAGCGCGTCCCTTCAGCTTTAAGCTTCCTGCTCGACTCTCACGACCTCACGGCCTTTGTAATGCCCGCACTTCGGGCAGACGCGATGCGGCAGACGCGGCTCCTGACAATTCGGGCAGACCATTGTCTGCGGAGCGCGCAGAGCATCATGTGCACGGCGTTTGCCCGTGCGCGCTTTCGAGTGGCGACGTTTTGGATTAGGCATAATAATTCCTCGTAAATGGTAAATAGCGAATGGTAAATGGTGAAAAGAGGTTAACCCGCTTTCCTCGCCATTGACCGTTGACTATTCACCTCGTCCTTAGTCTTTCTTGAGAGCCGCCAGCGCAGCCCAGCGCGGGTCAATTTCCCTGTGGGCGCACTCGCAAGTCTCTGTATTCAAATCAGCCCCGCAATGCGGGCATAAACCTTTACATTCTTCTCTGCAACGAAAACGCGAGGGCAGAGCCAGAAGCATCTGCTCGCGCACAAGTTCGTCCACGTTGATGCGGTCGCCTTCGTAGATGGAGAAGTCCGCATCATCCTCTGAAATCTGCCTGTCTTCGACCGGCTCCGGCTCCAGAGCCTTCGGAATGTACGACACTTCAAACTCAATCTCGACGGGAAGATTGACCGGCGCGACACAAAGATCGCAATCGGCCTCCATCAGTCCTTTAATCTGGCCGCTTATCCGAACCTGCTCGTCTCTGCGGCTGGCGCGCCCCTCGATGACCGTTCCCTGCTTCACACGGACATACTCTTCGCCGAGGTCGAGTTCTTCCGGTGCATACGTGTGCGCGAAAGCTTCGCCCGTTTCCGTCAATGTTTCAACTACAATTTGCATGACGAGAACCCTTTAGTCGCCGACAGCGCACGAAAACGGCATCAGCACAAAAGGTGCAATTATAATGGTCACGGCGCAGGTGTCAAATCACGAGCCTCCGCTAAAACTTTAATAGGTCGCCCCCGTGCCGAGCGCATCTTCTTGCAACGCAGCCGCCAGACGGTCGTCGCCGCCCGTCACGAGCCGCTTCCTGCCGCGCTGTGCCGCGCCGAACAGAGGGGGCGGGGGCGGGGCGTCGCCGGAGCGCGTCATCAGTCTGCGCGCGGAGCGATAGCGCGGCTCTTTGGCGTCCACGGCGCGCGCCGCGTCGAAGGCTTCGCCCGCACGTTCGCGCTCGCCCAGACGCAGGTGTACGAGGCCGAGCAGGTAAAACGCCTCGCCGTAGTCGGGAGCCATCTCGACCGCTTTTGTCAGATGCCGCAGCGCCATCCGATTACGCTCAAGCTGATAATAGACCAGCCCGACGATGTAATGCGCTTCCGGGCAATTGCGAGCCGCCAGGGCACGCTTGAACTCGTCCAGCGCCGCTTCCCAATCGGCTTCCGCAGCGAAGAGGCGTCCGAGCGCGTAGTGCGCGGCATAGGAGTTCCCGCCGCGTCTGAGCGTCTCAAGCAGCAACTCTTTGGCGCGCGGCGCGTCGCCTTCGTCGCCGCAGGCGAGTCCGAGCAACAGCGAGACGCGGCAATCTTCCGGTTCGGCATCGAGGGCGCGTGCAAGATAATCGCGCGCCAGCGCCATCTTTCCGGCACGGTAGAAATGTTCGCCGAGAAAAGAGTTGAGCGGCGCGTTGCCGGGCGCGAGCGCGGCGGCGCGTTCCAGCATCCGCACGCCTTTGAGCGTGTGGCCTTTATCAAGTTGCGCGAACCCTTCTTTAACCACCTCGACAAAAGTCATGCGGTCGTTGCCGCGATAGCCGGTCGTGACGCTCGCGCACAACTCTTCGCGGCGGCTCATTTCGGCAATCGCCGTGGCATCGCGGTCGCAACGGTCGCGCCAGTCGTCTTCAAGTTTCTGCTGACTGATGGCTCCGGTTTCGTTGAGCGCACCGATGAGAGTTTCGAGCAGGACATGATCGAAATATGCGGAGCGCGCGTGGCGCAACAGCAAGTCCATACCGTGTTCTAATCTTTCAGCCATCTGCGCCAGCCGGTTCTCAAGCGTCGAGATGCGTTCGAGCAGGTGCTCTGCGAAATTACCCGACGATGAAGTTTCCTCTTCAAAGCGGAGCGCCGACGGTTCAATGACGAGCATCAGCCGCGTGCCGCAACGCACGCACAACTCCTGTTCGAGAGAGTTGGCGGCGAGACATCGCTGGCAGAAAATTTGTGCGGCTCGTTTCGTCATCGCGGCGCTTATCATAAAGGAAGAACGCCGAATGACGAATGCAAAACTTCACCCGGCGTCCACGCTCGAAGGAGCTTCGTTTAGTATTCGTAGAATCCTCGACCCGATTTCCTTCCGAGCCAGCCCGCATCCACGTACTTTTTGAGCAGCGGACACGGCCTGTACTTCGGGTCGCCCAACTCTCCATGCAGCACGTTCATAATTGCGAGACACACGTCGAGGCCGATGAAATCGGCGAGCGTGAGCGGCCCCATCGGATGATTCATGCCGAGTTTCATAATGCCGTCAATGCTCTCGCGTGTGGCGACGCCTTCATAGAGCGCGAAGATGGCCTCGTTAATCATCGGCATCAGCACGCGGTTGGAGACGAAGCCGGGCGAGTCCTGACACTCAAGAGCTTCTTTGCCAAATTTCCCCGTCAGCGCGCGTGTCCTCTCCCACGTTTCGTCGGAGGTGGCGATGCCGCGAATCACTTCGACCAGTTTCATCACCGGCACGGGGTTCATAAAATGCATGCCGATAACTTTGTCGGGTCGCCGTGTAGCCGCGCCCAGCTTCGTGATGGAGATGGAAGAAGTGTTGGAAGCGAGGACGGCTTCCGGCTTCGCCACTTCGTCGAGCGTGCGGAAGACCTCGGTCTTGACCGAGAGATTTTCCGTCACCGCTTCGATAATAAAATTCGCGCTGGCGAGCGCGTGCGAATCGGTCGTCATGCTGATGCGCCCGACGATCTCACGCTTGCCCTCTTCCGTCAGCCGCTCTTTATCAACATCGCGCTTGAGGCTTTTCTCGATGGCTTGCATCCCACGCTCTAAAAACTCTTCGCTTGTATCACGCAGGACGACCGCGTAGCCAGCCCGCGCCGCGACCTGTGCGATGCCGTTTCCCATCGTTCCCGCGCCGACGACGCCAATAATTTCACTCACGAATCAATCTCCGTTTAAATTGCTACCCACGCCAGTCGGGCGGTTGCTGAGGCGGCACGTAAGCGCGCGCGCGCTCGTCGCAAAAATGGGGACGCACATCATCACCGTCATCAGCGCGTAGAAGCCGCCGTAAATCAGATGCATGATGCCGAGTATTTTATGGTGATCTTGTGGGGTCAAAGGTAAATTCCCTTTCGCTTACCTTGCGACCGCTTGCTTATCTTTCGACCGCCATGGCAACGGCGTTACCGCCGCCGAGACAGAGCGCGACGAGTCCGCGATGCACGTTGCGCCGCTTCATTTCATACAGCATCGTCGTCAGCAGACGCGAACCCGATTGACCGATGGCATGACCGAGCGCGACCGCGCCGCCGTTGACGTTGACCTTCGCGGGATCAAGTTCGAGTTCACGGATAATGGCGATGGCCTGCACCGAAAAGGCTTCGTTCAATTCGATTAAATCAACTTCGTTGAGCGTCCAACCGGCCTTCTTCAGAACTTTACGAATCGCCTCGACCGGAGCCATCATCACCAACTCCGGCTGAATGCCCGAAGTAGCCTGCGCCGCGATGCGCGCCATCGGCTCGACATTCAAAGCGCGTGCACGCTCAAGCGAAGTCACGACGAGCGCCGACGCGCCATCGTTGACGCCCGGCGCGTTTCCGGCGGTGACCGTCCCGCCCTCGCTTTTAAAAGCCGGCTTGAGTTTCGCCAACGCTTCGAGCGAAGTGTCTTCGCGCACCGACTCGTCGTGGTCGAAGAGGAGCGGAGCGCCCTTCTTCTGCGGAATCTCGACGGGCAAAATCTCTTCCTTGAACTTCCCTTCCTTCGCAGCTTGCGCCGCTTTACGATGCGAGTTTAGGGCATACTCGTCCTGCTCGGCGCGCGTCACATTGTAGCGTTCGGCGACGACTTCGCCCGTGTTGCCCATGTGATAATTCTCAAAGGCGCACCACAGCCCGTCGTGAATCATCGCGTCGAGGAGCGTGCCGTTGCCGAGCCGGTAGCCCTCGCGCGCGTTGCGTAAAAGGTACGGCGCGTTCGTCATGGACTCCATGCCCCCTGCGACGACTATCTCTGAATCGCCGAGTTGAATCCCTTGCGCGGCCATCATCACAGACTTTAAACCTGAGCCGCAGACCTTGTTGATCGTCACGGCGGAGACGCCGAACGGGATGCCGCCTTTGAGCGCCGCCTGCCGCGCCGGATTCTGTCCGAGACCCGCTTGGATGACGCAGCCCATTATTACTTCGTCCACGTCTTCCGGCGCGACTCCGGCGCGGCGCACGCTCTCGCCGACGACCAGCGCGCCCAGTTCGGTGGCCGCCAAGCCTTTCAATGTTCCCTGAAATTTTCCCGTCGGCGTGCGTACCGCGCTGATGATGATGGCTTCTCTTCTTTCCGGCATGATTTTCCTCTCCAAACTCTTCCCGCGCGCGCTTTGTTTCGCCATCGAGCGCATGCGCGTCGCTGATTTATTTCGGTTAATGAAAATGGTTTTGATGCAACATTCGATTATACGTTGGCTCAAAGGGGTGTCAAGCAACCGCTCCACACGCGCGCGGGCAGGTTTAGGAATTGAGCGCGTCGTTCAAAGCAATTCACCAACGCAGATACTCAATCGCCTGTTTGAAAATCAACTTGCGCGGGTGTTAGACTCGCCGACGTTTCGACAAAGCTCTGCAATGCTCTTTCGACTTCACTCTTTAGATAACGGCATCTGTAATCGTTCGCTAGGTGACTTTTCTCTCGCCGTTCAAACAAAACTTTTATGCAAGCACTCATTCTGGCAGGCGGTAAGGGCACGCGCCTTCGCCCGCTGACGGTTTACACGCCGAAGCCTATCGTCCCGATTTGCAATCGCCCCTTCCTGCTCTACCAGATTGATACGCTGCGACGCGCCGGCATCACCGGCATCACCTTGTCGCTTTCTTACCAGCCGCTCAAGATTGAGCAGCAACTCGGCGACGGCGCGGACTACGGCGTGAAGATTAACTACACGACCGAGCCGCAGCCGATGGGCACAGCCGGAGCCTACAAGTTCGCCGAAGAGTTGCTCCGCGAACCGACGGTCGTCTTCAACGGCGACATCCTCACAGACCTCGACCTCGAAGCCGTTATTAGCCAGCATAACGAGCGCAAGGCACTGGCGACGATTGTCTTAACGCCGGTCGAAAATCCGAGTTCCTACGGATTGGTGGAAACCGATACCGAGGGACGCGTCGAACGGTTTCTGGAAAAGCCGAAGGCCGACGAAATCAAAGTCAACACCATCAACGCCGGTACTTACGTGCTCGAACCGCAGGTGCTCGACTTGATACCGGAGGGCGAAAACTATTCTTTCGAGTACGGACTCTTTCCAGTTTTGCTGCAACGCTCCGAGAAGTTCTACGCGCACATCCCGCCGGAGACTTACTGGATTGACATCGGCACGCCCGCGCGTTACTTGCAGGCGCATCAAGACCTGCTCGCGGGGCGTGTCGGGCGCGTCCGTCTGGGCGAGCGGCGCGGTCAATTCGATTCGGCGACCGCCGCCGAGATTGACGACCTCTCGATTATTGCCGACGACTGTTCCGTTAAGCCGGGCGCACAAATTATCAACTCGGTGCTCGGTCAGGGCTGCTACGTCGAAGAACGCGCCCGCGTAGAAAATTCTGTGATTTGGCCGCACACGCGCGTCGGCGCGGGCGCGCTCGTCTCCGGCGCGATTGTCGGGCGCGGCTGCCACGTCGGGCGCGCGGCGCAGGTCGGCGCGGGCGCGGTGCTCGGCGATAAATCTTCCATTACGGACTACACGCAGACCGGGGGCGCGCGATGAACTCCGGTCGCAGTTCGACGCGCAGTTCCGCCAGCAAGGAGCAGACGACTATCCGCTTCGGGACGGACGGCTGGCGCGCGCTCATCGCCGACGAGTTCACCTTCGAGAATCTTGAACGCGTCGCGCAGTCTTACGCCGATTTTCTGTTGCAACCGACGCCGGGCGCAGCGGATGAGAAGCATGCTGGCAAGGCGCACCCTGCGCCTCACGCTATTATTGGCTACGACCGTCGCTTTCTCTCCGAGCAGTTTGCGCTGCGTGCGGCGGAAGTGCTCGCGGGCAACGAAATTAAAGTCGCAGTTTTCGATAGCGACGTGCCGACCCCGCTCGTCTCATGGGCTGTGCGCGAGCGCAAAGCGGCGGGCGGTATCGTCATCACGGCTTCGCACAATCCGCCGCTCTTTAACGGCTTCAAAATCAAAGCCCCCTGGGGCGGGAGCGCGACGCCGGAGATGACCGTCGGGGTCGAAACGCTGATTGACGCGCGCACGCCCACACGCGCCACACTGCCCGCCGAATCCGCCGCCGGGTTAGAGTCTTCCATCGAAAGCTATCGCGCGCAGGTGGCCTCTTACGTTGATCTCGAACGCCTGCGCCGCGCGCGTGCGCGCGTCGTCGTCGATCCGATGCACGGCACGGGCGGGCGCTGGGTCGAGAGTTTTCTGGGGGGCGGCGCGCTCGAAGTCGAAACAATTAGAGCCGGGCGGGACACGCTCTTCGGCGGTGTCGCGCCCGAACCGATTGACCGCAACCTCTCGGCACTCAAAGAGCGCGTCAGAGAGAGCGGCGCGTTGGTCGGACTCGCCACAGACGGAGACGCGGATCGCGTCGGCGCGGTCGGCGAGACGGGCGAGACTTTGACGATGCATGAAGTCGTCCCGCTCATCCTGCTACATCTGGCGCGCGTGCGCGGGATGACGGGCGGAGTCGTCCGCACCTTCTCGCAGTCTGTGCTCTTAAAACGCATCGCCGCCGCACATCGTCTCCCGCTCTACGAGACGCCCATTGGTTTCAAGTACATCGCCGACCTGATGCTGCGCGAGAGTATCCTCATCGGCGCGGAAGAGTCGGGCGGCATCGGCGTGCAGGGGCATCTTCCGGAACGTGACGGCATACTTAATTCGCTCCTCTTTCTCGAAGCGATTGTCGCAGCGGGCATACGCCCGACCGAGATGGTGCGAGAAATGCACCGCGAGTTCGGCGAATTTCATTTCGGACGGCGCGACATGCATACGGGAATCGCGCGCGGTCTCGCGCTCGTCGAGTCGCTGGCGCACGCGCCTCCGCAGCGGGTCGCAAAATTTGAGGTCACGGGCGTCGAAAAATTGGACGGCACGAAGCTGCTCTTTGAAGATGAATCGTGGCTCCTTTTTCGCCAATCCGGCACGGAGCCTGTGCTCAGGATTTATGCCGAGGCGACTTCAATCGAGAAGATGAAAGCGCTGCTCGATGAAGGCAGTTCGCACGCTCACGCCCTGCCGTAAAATTTCGGACATTTACGAAAATTCGGACAGCCTGCGTCTCAACTTCTTAATATAACTTCGCGCGAAACATTCCGCGCCCGCCGGTCGTAAACACTTCGCCGCGAAAACCGAAATTTCAAATCTCAGTGTTGAAACCTCAGTCCGTCTCTTATGCCCGAATTACCTGAAGTCGAACTGGTCGCCCGCGCGCTCGGAGAGCAGGTCGGAGGCCGACGCATCCTCGCCGCCGAACTTTTGCGCCCGCGCCTTGCGCCGGAGACGCCCCCCCGCGAGTTCGCGCGGCTTTTGCGCGGCGCGCGCATCCGCAGCGTCGGGCGGCGCGGCAAGCACATCCTCTTTCATCTCGATTGTTCGCTCGTGCTCATCGCGCACCTGCGGATGACCGGAAGATTTCTGCTGCTGCCGGAAGAAGCGGCGCTCCCGAAATTTTCGCACGCCCTCTTTTACATGGACGACGCGCGCCGACTCGTCTTCACAGACCAACGCCATTTCGGGATGATGAAGCTCGTCCCCGCGACGGACTTACACCTGACGAAAGAATTGCGTGCGCTCGCACCGGAACCTTTCTCCGAAGATTTCACGCCGAAGTATCTGGGCGGCGCGCTCAAGCGTTCGCGGCGGACGCTGAAAGAGACGCTGCTCGACCAGACGAAGGTGACGGGACTCGGCAACATCTACGCGGCGGAGGTGATGTTTATCGCGCGTGCCAACCCGTTCATCGCCGCCGTGGATGTTTCCAGTCGTCGCGTCCCGCGTCTTCATCGCGCAATTCTCGACGTGCTGACCGAATCCATCTCACACGGCTCAACCCTCAATGTTGACCCGCAGAATATTGACGGCAGCTATTACGGCGGCGCATACGAGGGACGCTGGCGCGTCTACGACCGCGAAGGCGAGCCGTGCGGCGCGTGCGGCGCAAAAATCAGGCGCATCGCTCACGCCGGTCGCTCAACCTATTTCTGCCCGCGCTGCCAGAAACGTTAAAGGCGGCGCGCTGTTTTATCGCCGCACACTTTTTTCGGTGCGCACTAAAGAACCATTCTCAACAGGAGACGAAGTAAATGACCAGAGCCTTCCTAGTTCTCTTTTTGCTGCTCTCGACAATGGTCGGCGCTGCGGCGCAGGCGTCAAAGCCCCTGCTGCTGCAAAAGCCGACGGTCAGCCGGACGGAAATCGCTTTCGTCTATGCGGGCGACCTCTGGACGGTCAGTCGTCAGGGCGGCGACGCCAAGCGGCTGACGACCGGCGTCGGCATCGAAACTAATCCGATTTTTTCGCCCGACGGAACGATGATCGCTTTCACGGGCGAGTATGACGGAAACTTCGACGTGTATGTGGTGGCGGCTGAAGGCGGCGTGCCGCGCCGTCTGACTTACCATCCCGGCGCGGATGTCTTGCAGGGCTGGACGCCCGACGGCAAGGCGCTGCTCTTTCGTTCGGGGCGCAATAGCTATTCGCGTTTCAACCGTCTCTTCACGATGCCGCTCGAAGGCGGTTTAGAGACCGAGTTGCCCCTGCCGATGGCTGAAGAGGGCAACTACTCGCCGGACGGTTCGCGGCTCGCTTACGTCCCCATCGGGCGCGCCTTCACCATCTGGAAGCGTTATCGCGGCGGGCAGACGACGCCCATCTGGATTGCCAATCTTTCTGATTCGAGCGTCGAGAAAGTCCCGCGCGATAATTCCAACGACTTTAATCCGATGTGGGTCGGGAATCAGGTCTACTTCCTCTCAGACCGCAACGGCTCGACGACGCTCTTCTCTTACACGCCGGGCGCGAAGAAGGTGACGCAGGTCGTCTCAAACGACGGACTCGACATCAAATCCGCTTCGGCCGGGCCGGGCGCGATTGTCTATGAACAGTTCGGCTCGATTCATCTTTTCGATCTCGATGCGAATCGAGAGAAGGCCGTCGACATTCATGTTGCGGGTGATTTGCCTTCAGTCCGCCCGCGCTTTGAGAAGGTCACGAGCCGCATCAATTCGGCGGCTTTGTCTCCGACGGGCGCGCGTGCCGTCTTCGAGGCGCGCGGAGAAATTCTGACCGTCCCGGCTGAGAAGGGCGACGTGAGAGATTTAACGAACACGCCGGGCGTCTATGAACGCGATCCCTCATGGTCACCGGACGGCAAATGGCTTGCTTATTTCTCCGACGAGTCGGGGGAATATCAATTGCACCTGCGCCCGCAGAGCGGCATGGGCGAAGTTCGCAAGATTAATCTCGGCAGTTCCCCTTCCTTCTACTACGCGCCCGTCTGGTCGCCCGACAGCAAGAAGATTGCCTTCGCAGACAAGCGACTCAATCTCTGGTACGTAGACCTCGCGGGCGGCGCGCCCGTGCGTATTGACGCCAATACCTTCGACACCCCGCAACGTTCTTTCGAGCACGTCTGGTCGCCCGATAGCCGTTGGGTCGCATACTCGAAGCAACTCAAGAATCATCTCTCCGCCATCTTCGTCTATTCGCTCGACACGAAGACGACCAACCAGATTACAGACGGCATGAGCGACGCGCGCTACGCCGCTTTCGATAAGAGCGGCAAGTATCTCTTCTTCACGGCCAGCACCAACGCCGGGCCTTCATCCGGCTGGCTCGATATGTCGAGCTTTAATCACCCCGTCACGCGCAGCATCTACGTCGTCGTGCTACGCAAAGATTTGCCCTCGCCGCTCGCGCCTGAGAGCGACGAAGAGAAGGTCGCGCCCGAACCGCCCGAACCTCCTTCGGACAAGAAGAGCGGTGAAGAGGCGACGGCTAATCCGGCGGGACAGACGCCCGCGCCTGTGACGGGCACGCCTGGGCCTCCCAACGGGGCTGCTCCCGCTAAGCCAAAAGCGAAAGATACGGTTGAGGCGACGAAGATTGATTTCGACAACATCAGCCAGCGGGTGCTCGCCCTGCCGATTCCGGCGCGCAACTACGCGGCACTCGGCGCGGGCAAAGCAGGCACTATCTTCATCCTCGAAAGCCCGATTGTCGCGGCGGCGGGCGGCGCTGGTTTGACGCTGCATAAGTTCGACCTCGACAAACGCAAGGCCGACAAGGTTCTCGACGGCGTTGCTTTCGTCGACATCTCGCAGAACGGTGAGAAGATGCTCTATCGTCAGGGCGAAACGTGGTTCATCGTCGGCACGGCGCAGCCGCCGAAGCCGGGCGAAGGCGCGATCCGTCTCGACCAGATGGAAGTGCAAGTTGACCCGCGCGCCGAATGGCGGCAGATGTACCGGGAGGTCTGGCGCATCGAGCGCGATTTCTTCTACGACCCGAACCATCACGGCCTCGACCTCAAGGCGGCGGAAGCGAAGTACGCTCCCTATCTCGAACAGATTGCGAGCCGTGCTGATTTGAATTATCTCTTCTCGGAGATGTTGGGCGAATTGACGGTCGGGCATCTCTTCGTCGGCGGCGGCGACAATCCGGAAGCGCGTCGCGTGCGCGGCGGGCTGCTCGGCGCAGACTTTAAGATTGAGAATGGTCGTTACCGCTTCGCGCGCATCTACAACGGCGAGAACTGGAATCCGCAACTTCGTGCGCCGCTGACTCAGCCCGGCGTGAACGTCTCGGCGGGTGAATACCTGCTCGCCGTCAACGGTCGGGAAGTTCGCTCGACAGACAATGTTTATAGCTTCTTTGAAGGCACGGCGGGCAAATCCGTGTTGCTCAAAGTCGGCGCAGACCCTTCGGGCGCGGGCGCGCGCGAAGTCATCGTCGTCCCGGTCGAGACGGAGATCGGGCTACGCAATCTGGCGTGGATTGAGGATAACCGCCGCAAGGTGGATCAGTTGAGCAACGGTCGTCTCGCCTACGTCTATCTACCCGATACGGGCGGCGGCGGCTATACCAATTTCAATCGTTACTATTTCGCGCAGATTAACAAAGAGGGCGCGGTGATTGACGAGCGATTCAATAGCGGCGGGACGGCTGCCGACTACATCATTGATTACATGCGCCGTCCGCTGATGAACTATTGGGCGACGCGCGAAGGCGAATCGTTCACGACTCCGGTCGGCTCGATCTTCGGGCCGAAGGTGATGATCGTCAACGAGTACGCCGGTTCGGGCGGCGACGCGATGCCTTGGTACTTCCGCAAGGCCAACGTCGGCCAACTCGTCGGCAAGCGCACGTGGGGCGGGTTGGTCGGCATCTACGACGCGCCGCAATTGATTGACGGCGGCTTCGTCACTTCGCCGCGCGTCGCTTTCTTCAACCCGAACGGCGAATGGGAAGTGGAAAATCACGGCGTCGCGCCCGACATCGAAGTTGAGTTCGAGCCGCAGGCATGGCGTGCCGGTCACGACCCGCAGCTTGAACGCGCGGTCGCCGTCGCGCTTGATGCGCTGCAAAAGAATCCGCTCCCGCAACCGCACATGCCCGCCTATCCGAACTACCAGAAAGGTCTGGGACGAAACGGCGCAACGAAAGGCGCGACGGCCTCCCGCGCGCACCAGTAATCTGCGCTCGCTTCAACACCGTCAGGGCAGAGGCTCACACCCCGCCCTGACGATGTTGCCCTCGTCCTGCGTTGCCGGGAAAGACTCAGATTCACTTCCGAGATTGAGACATGCGATGGCTAATAAATATGAGTTTATAACGGGCGAGTTGGTGCGCATCACATCGGGCGCGTTCCAGCTTTTCACCGGCAGAGTCGTCGGTATTGACAAGCAGAAAGCGACACTCAAAGTTGTCGTCTCAGTTCTCGGCAAATGGCAAACCGTCGAACTGCGTTTCACCGAAGTTGAAAAAGTCACGTAGCCAGCAACGCGTTATCTACAGCGGCTCGCCATTATCTTCAATCGCTCGACTTTTATACTG
>CAXTRQ010000035.1:36653-40409 GCA_964246705.1 uncultured Pyrinomonadaceae bacterium | reverse complement strand
AACCTGACTATCCTCAAGGCTTCAGACGAATCCCCCTAGTGCTTCAATTGAGCCACGTTCATTCAAACGTGGAAACGTCGAAGTCTATAAGCGAGATCGCGATAAAGGTATAGAGCTTCAATTGAGCCACGTTCATTCAAACGTGGAAACTCGGCAGACTCTAAAACCGACGCGCTCGAAGCGAGAAAGGCTTCAATTGAGCCACGTTCATTCAAACGTGGAAACTGCCAAATTGTCGCAAGGTTGCGCCGATGCACATCTGCTTCAATTGAGCCACGTTCATTCAAACGTGGAAACGTCCCGGCTGTAAGTAGCCGAATACTATCAACTTTTCCTGCTGAAATCGAGCGGTGCCGCTTTGAATACCGAATTGACATGAGGGCAGCTTGTTGGATTGAGCTAAACATTTAATACAGCGCTTTTTAGGTGCTGCGAGCGCAAACCGCATTATGAGCATCGGATCAGCGCTCGCTTTAACTTGCGCAAGGCCGTTGATAGCAAGTTAAACGATAATCGCACAACGCATAGAGGAGTTGTCAACTGTGCGACCGAGTGTTTGGATGCTGTTGGCTCCACGTTGTTCGGCAGGGCCCAGGTTAACAATGATGATTTGATCTTCGCGCGTGTTAATAACTTTGGTTAGGGCCTCGATCATCAGGATGCGCTCGGCGGCGGAGAGCTGACAGTGGAAGACTGAGAGTTGTAAGGCGTCGCCATAGCCACGCATCGTGCGATGTACACGACGCAGGCGCTTAGGATCGCTGATGTCGTAAGCGACCAGATAAGTTAGACGCATGGTTTAAGCTCCTTCGCGCTTCGACAGTAGTTGATTAGCGAGTACAGAACGCCGGATAGAAGTTTATCTCGCCGGTGAGATGTCGTGCGAGCAGTCTCGCTTGCACCTCGAAGATACGGCGGTAGCTGATCGCATAGCCGAAATGCGGATGCGTGACGAGCGTGTCTAAGCGTCTTTCGTAGCCTTCGAGCACTTGCTTTCTGCCGTGAGAATTGAGCGCGCAGGCTCCGGCGCGGGTGATAAAATCCGTCGGACGAACTTCGCCGTTATTAATTAGATTAATGACGACCGAGTCGGCGACGAGCGGGCGGAATTCCTCCATCAAGTCAAGGGCAAGCGCAGGACGCCCGTAGCGCGGCTGATGATAAAAGCCCAGATACGGGTCTAGCCCGACGCCGACGAGCGTTGCCACCAAATCTTTCGCGAGCATCGCATAAACGAATGAGAGCAGGGCGTTGACGGGATCACGCGGCGGTCGGCGATTGCGTTTCGTGAAATCAAAACGTGCCCAAGGTCGGCTATCCGGCGACGCAATGGCGGACTCTACGTCGTGCTCCGCGGAAGGAATTTCTTCTTCGAGCGGTTCGCTATCAAGTTCGCGCCCGCCGTTTGTTTTGAACATCAACGAGAAGCTTGCGAAGTAATCGCGCGCCGCCGCGCCTTCGATGCCTAGAAGCTGTTCGAGTGCCAGGGCGCGCTCGGCATCGCGCCGCGCATAGGTGAGGCGCACTAAGGTCTCGCGCGGTAGTTCGCGTGCGTTACGACGCAAGAGCGTCCGTGCGTTGCGAATCTTACCGGAAACGAATGCGCGTGCGAGCTGAAGACAAAACTCTTTATCGTCGGCGGCTTTGAACTGACGGCGGCGTAGCTCTATGTTTTTGTGCGGTGGAGGGGTCGTCACCGCAGTCAGCCAACCGCCGTAAGACATGTGTATGACAGGTACGCCGCGCCCGGCGAGTTCGTGCAGAGCTTGCGCGGAAAGCTGTACGTTGCCGAATAAACAGAGCTGATTGGTCTCAAGCAATCGCGCATCGCTAACGGCTTTGCCCTTCTCGCGTATCTCCAAAACTTCTCCGCGCAGACCAACGCTATAACCCTGTCCTTGCACATACACCGCGAGAGCGTCGTCCCTCGCGGGAATCAAGCGGCGCGGCTCTGTCTCCGCCTTCGACAGACAGGACAGTTCGTTTTCCGCCGTAGATTCTTCAACAAGTCCCTCGGCTGTGGCTTCGCGCAGCAGATTCGTTTCATCCGGCAAGCAGATACCGACGAGCGAACAACGCGGGCACTTCGGCGACCGCACAAGCGGCGGAGGAATCGTCTGGTTAGCGGCGACGCGGCGAGCTTCCGCTATCAACTCCTTCGTACGCGTCACGAGTTCGTCTGTCAGCTCAACGCGGACACGCTGATTCGTCTCCGCGAAATAGATCGCACCTTCGTCACATTCGTAACCGTGCTCGCGCAACAGCAAGCCCTGTACGCAGACCTGCACGCGCTCGGGTTCATATGCCCCCTCCGGTACGTCGGGCGGCGCACCCCGCTTGTAATCCACAGGAATTACGCGCTCATCATCCGCCTCGATCACGTCCACCCGCGCCGTTACCCCAAGCGCGTTCGAGCCGAGCAGCACCGAACGAGCATGCAGGCGCGGCATCTCAACCACCTTTTTGGGTTCCGGCACGCGCCCACGCTCCTCGTCCACCCGACGGTGAACGAACCGCCCATCAAGCGTGTCCGCATTGTGTGCCCATTCTTGCTGAACATATTCCAGGAAGAAAAGTCGCGGGCAATACGTGTATTCGTTAATCATCCGAGCCGGAATCTGCTCGACGCCTTCATTTGTTTCGTTCGTCTCATTCGACATCATTTCATCAGCGCTCCTTTCACGCTAACTGATTCAATGTCTGTGACGAAGCGAAACCGGAAAGTCGTTGAGCAAAATTTCCGGCAAATTTGCGGCTTGTGATTTGAATGACATGCAGCACTACGATTAACTCAATCCAGCACCGGCTCAAACAAGCCCAAGCCGAAATGACACCCGAAGCCGAGCGCGAGCGGCCCTGCCGTCTCTTCCGCAAACTCTAACTCGAAACCCGCCAGCCCGTAGCCCTGTTCTCCCTTGAACCGCCGGGCCTGAAATTCGAGCCAGCGCACTTCCCTTCTGCCGCCCGTTCGATACCCGCCGAGCGGCATCACCGAAACAGGTTCGGGCAATCCGCGCAGGCGTAACTCGCGCCGCAACTGCGCCTCCGGCAGATCGCGCGGACGAGCGCGCTTGCCCCCGCCGCGCGAAGCATATCGCGGCAACGAAAAAGGCGTCACCGACCGCCAACGCTTCGCCGCGCGAAACACGGGAACATGCGCGAAATCATCTCGTCCGCCCAAGCCCAGCAGAACCAGCCGCACATCCGGCAGATTTTTGTAATGCCGCTTGACGACGCGCACCCGCCCCAGCGCGTCCAAATCATCCGCATCGAACCCGCGGGGCGCGTACACCGTCAGATGATCCAAACGCCCGTCCGCGTCCTCGTCCGTCGCCCAGAAATGCGCGTGCGCGTGATCCTCTCGGAGAGGCTTCCCTTCGCCCTCCGTCTTCCCCGCCAGAGCCAGCGAATACGATTCATCCGCCCTTCGACTGCTCACCGCAAACCGCGCCATCTCCGCCATCGGCAACGCCTCCGTCACCAACGGCAACACCGCCGAACTCAAAGCGAATCGGGCCACACGATAGTTCGTTTCAAAGGTGCGGCTCTGAGAAAATTTCGGGCTGACAAGGCTACGTCGTTTCGTCGTGTTCATGTTTGGTCATCGGCATCATTAACCCAAAGCCCGCGTGTCGTCCTCTGCCTATCACCAGACAGCCGCTCACGGGACGTTTGAAAATAATCTCGGCGTGATAACGAGGGTTCTCGTTTAGATATCCGCTCAAGTGATAATCCATCGGGCGAAACATCTTCGGA
>CAXTRQ010000035.1:20216-36643 GCA_964246705.1 uncultured Pyrinomonadaceae bacterium | reverse complement strand
CTACGATAAATGGCGACCGATTCGATGGCATCGTTTTCGATTTCGATTTGATTGAGCGCGCGGTAAAGCAACTGTTCAGGCTTGCGTCCGCGACGGTTAAAGCCGCTCAAGATAATCGGCGTCACGCTTCGCCAGAGTCGGCACGATTGTCCGTAAAATTGATTGAAAAACTTGTTCTCTTTGTATTCTTCAACTTGCATCAAGCGGGCGACTGGTTCGCCGTTGTCTTTGATTTCCGCGCCATTTAAGTTTCGGGCGAGGTCGTCAAACAACTCGCCTTCGGATTCGCTTTCAAAACCGAACCCAACCAGTAAGAGGCGGCGGATGCGCCCGTCGGGATATAAATTCGGAATCGGAAGGAACGCCAGATGCGGATGATTCACAGGTTTGTTTTGTTCGCCTTGGGCTTTCGGCTCGTGTCCGTAAACTTTTCTTGAGATTAAATCTTCGCCGTAATGTGTTTTGAATCTTTCACCTCTGCTGCTGTCGAAGAATTCTATAACGGCATGTCTGACCATCGCGGCGGGTTGGCGTAAATCGCGCCCGTCGAAGCTGAAAAATTTATCTTCATCAAGCAAGTCGCGTATTTCAAACAGCGCGTAAGGACAGCTTAAATCAATCGTGTTATCTGGAACGTACATCACTTGCCGAAGCGGAACGTTGATAGTGTGAGAGTTCCCGGTTTTAAGAAATTCCTCATACCGCTTTTTATATGCAGCCAGCGCGCCCGCTCGTGGCACAGTCCAATCGCCGCCCTTTTGTTCCTTCGGTTGAAAGGCAAGCCGCCCCCCGATTGAAGCCTTCGCAGTTGTATCGCCGTCCCCTAAAATTTCACCGTTGACCAAAACTGCATCCTGCCCGTGACCCAAATGCGTGACGAGCCGCGCCATCGCACAAACAACCTCAGCATTGGCTTTGCTCTGCTCGCTATCGGGAAGTTGCCAGACGTAACGAAGCACATTATCTTCTCGCAAAACAAATGCTCGCATTGATTTAGCCGTCCTAATATGGGCAAAGGAATTGTCATTGTTAGGAACGTAGTTGGTAGCGCCCGCTCCGAACGCTTCAGCCTGACAAGTTTCGATAATCGGCGGTGCAATATTTTCCAGCCATTCAAGCGCACGGTCACGAGCTTCGGCGTTGTGCCGGATGTAAACGCCGCGATGACTTCCGGCAATCAACGCTTGAAAAAGACGCGAGGGCGAAGGCGGAAACTCGCCCCCGTGAAAACGCTCGAACGGGAAAGTGACGTTGAGTATCAGTTGCATCTATCGGACTCCTTATCAATACACAGGTTCAGAGTTACGCCTTAAGGCGTGATCACGCAGTAGACTCACGCCTTAAGGCGTAGCTCTAAATGCCGCGCAATTATTTCTTCCCCTTTTTAGTTTTCTCGCTCTCGACTTTGGCTCGGACTTTCGGGACTTCAAATTGAATCTCACGCGACTGACGGCTTTGTAGCGTCGCGTCGAATTCCTGCGCGGCGGCTTGCGCGTAATCCCAAACCGCCTTTAAATCCCACTTGAAAGCGGGGCGTTTGCCATCTGAATAAACGGCGGTGGCTTTTTCAGAAACTCGCGTCAATAAGCAACCTTCGCGTAGGTTATAGCTAGTTTGACAACGGGCAGCGACCAACGCCAAGCCGAGCAGATAACGACGTAACTTCATCGTTTCGTCTTCTTTGATTTCGCCTTTTTCATCTGTCACTGCCAGAGCGCGGAGACCAACGAGATTGATTTGAGTTCGGCGCGTAATTGTGCCGAAGACTCTGACTCCGCCATGCGTTCCGGCAGCCGGAGCATCTTGTAGCCCGATAGCCGAAAGGGGGTTGTTGTTGCCTGTCCCGTATTCCTTGTATTCCTTGTCTTCAAACATCTGCTTGGCATCGAAAACTGCGTCGAACTGTGCCGAGCGCGTGATGTAGCTGACATTCGTTGCCCGAATGACGGAAGACAAAACTCTGCCGAATTTGAACTGTGTTTCGCGTGAATCCCAGAAGCCGAACACGAGCGAAGTGGGCGCGAGCCGGGCTAAATCAAGCGCGTTGCCGTTCTTCTCAAGATTGACGATTGCGCTATGCGCTTCCGCTTCGAGTTCGGAAAATCTGACAGCGGCATCGGCGATGCGATGTCCGATGTCAAGCAGGTTCGCCTTTTGATTTTTGGCGACGACTGTAATTTGCGGCACGAGACCCGATAGCGGCATCTTCTTGAAACAGGTCTCCATGCGGTTAGCCTGCGAGCCGATGCTATCAATCAAACAGATATTGACGATATCGCCATCTTTCGCCGCCGACGGCGCGATGTCGGTTCGTAATTCGTCAATGTTGTATGGATGCCTTTCCTTTCCGTCTTTGGCAAAGGTTGGCGGGAAAATTTCCGCGTCCGTGCCGAGCGCGGGTTCAAGCGTTTCTATTAAAACAAGCGCAACGGGCATCTCGTTTTCAGTTAGCCAGTCGCTCGTTTGGATCAGCGCGTCGTGCGTCGCAAGCGTTGCGTTACTCATAGTTTTTCACCTCGTGAGTTTATCGGGAAAGACAGGGTTAAGTTTGAATACTTATCGCGCGTTGCGCGCGGCGAACGGAGTTTCATGGTTTTACTTTCGGGAACTTGTGCTGGCGCGTTGGCTAAACTACGCGCCAACGAAATCGGAACAGCCATCAGCCATAAGCTGTAGTCAAAGAAGTAACGACGATTCTCTTTCGTCCAACCGCGACTTGATACAATCTCATTTGCCTGCCTTGTTCGAGTCGCAAAGAAATTTTGTGCACCGACCATTGCCAGCAGTTGCGAAAACGGATTGGTGACAACTGGCAGATTCAGATCGTTCGGCGAATATCCGACATCAAGCGCGTTACGTGAAGCCATCGGATCAAACCCAAAACTCCCGCTCACTTTGCTTGTTTGCCGCAAAATTTCCGATAAGTTTTCACAACTCAACTTTTGACATTTTAGAATCATGTCGAGCGTGATCTTTTCAGCTTTCTGCTGTCCGGCATACATCTTCCAGCCGCTTTTGTTAATCTCGCCCTCTTGCGTTAAGGATTCATACCACCAATCGAAGATGAATTTTTCCCTTTGGTCGTTTGCACCTGAAAAGCTCGCTTCCAATCGAATCACTTCTTTCGCATCGTTGGCGATAACTTTCCATTTGTTCCAATCGGTCAAAGTCGAAAGAATGATTTCAAGCAGTTCCTTTTCGCTGATGACAGATTCCAAAGCGAAAGCCGTTGTGTCTCCGCTCTGCCAATGTGCCAGAGCCGTTTCATCAAAGCGCGAGGCGATTTCAAAGATGCCGCAGCATGCCAGATATTCAACGGGATTCAGCGCGTTGGCCTCGATTGTTATTTCGTGTCGTTCGCTCATATCTCACCTCTTGCTTCGGCGCGTGAAGCGAGCGCGTCGGCGGCTTTTAAGACAGCTTCCAGATATGCCAACTGCCACCAGCCGAATTTGATTTGCAACCGCGCGAAACGTTTCATCGCAGCTTCGGCGATGTCACGGTTTAAGGCTATCGGATTATCTTTATCGAAAGCGCGTTCGGGGAAATGCGGGCGCGCGTAGCCATGATGCGTGGCAATTAAATGCAGAATCAAATCGCGTCCAGGATGCTGCTTCAGTTGTTCGTCCGCGTCGGCTTCGATGAGTGACCCGAATTCATGGCGATAGTAGTTATTGAGTTTGTGGTTGAACCACGGCTGTTTTGATTTGGCGATGGGGTTTTCCAGATACTTTGAATTACCGACCGCCATTTGCCAGCATTTGCGATTCTTGCCCTTATCGTGCCACGCCCCGGCGATTGCCAACGCTTCTGCAACCTCCGCGCTTAAATGAAGTTTTTCCGCCAAAATCTGAGCAAAACGTCTGACATCCGAGTTATGTTTTTCAAGACTAACTTCTCCGCCCTTGCCGGACTTGTCTTTCTCGTATCCAACCGAAGCCATCTCGCCTTCGGTCTCGTCGTCGGATTCAGCCTCGTTCGGCAAGTAGCTTTCCGGCGATTTGCGGTTAATGAGATAAGCCAAAACCTTCTTGACCTTCTTTTCTTCATCATCTTCGCCGATGTCATCCGAACCCAAACTGATCTGTTTAACGCAGCGTTTGTTTCCTTCTTCGGCAAGTTGCCGCAAGACATCTTTAAGCTTCTTCTCCGCGTGAAAGCTCGAATTGCCGCCGATGATTTCAGCATTTACGCCATCTTCGCTTTCCGTCAGTAAAACCCGTCGCCATTCGTAATCATTAACCACGTCGGGAACGGCTTTCGTGATTGCCGACAGCTCATCAACGGCGATGCCGTCTTTATCCAAGCCGCCGACTTCGCAGGGTAAAACGACCGTTGCAAAAATCAATTTTTTGAACAAGTCATTCTTTTCATTTAGCGCATCGAGTTCGGCAAATGAATAAACGTCATATTCATTGCTCGCGGAAATCACAACAGCGCGCTCTTCAGGAAATTTTTGGGCGATTGCCAGAATCGTTTTCATCGCGCGTCCTGTTGATTCACGCGCACACTCGCGGCTCTTGACGCGCAGGGTTTTGACCGTTGCAATTTTGCGTTTGTCGGTATTCGCTAAGGACAAATCCGCGCGCCAGCAGAGAGAAGTTTCCGCCTGTCTATTTTCAGTCACGCCGCGCAACCAATACGAGACTAGTGCTCGGCGAAACTCATTCTGTTTGAGTGAAGTCATTGACCAATCATCAAGCCGCGCCGAATCGAGCGGCGGGCAGACGGGTTTGGGCGGATAGCAATTTTCGGGAAATTCGATTGCTCGCAAAGCAAAGGGCGAGGCATTCAAACCTTCGCCATTGTTGAGGTGTTTGAGTGTTTCCAAAGTAGCTTTCGCCTGTTCCGATTCATGCGCTAACGGCTCGTCGTGAACAACGGTGACAACGGACAAGGTGTTTCCAAAACGATTAACGCGCCCCAACCGTTGAATAAAACTGTCCGCTGAAGTTGGATCGCAAACGGCAAAATCTGCATCAAGATTAACGCCGACTTCGGCGCACGAGGTGGCGACCAGAAAATACGCCAGATCTTGTTCTTTGCGGTTGCGATGCGGCGAGAACATTTTGAAAACAGGATTCTCAACCAAGCCGTCACGCTCAAAGCCGCGCATTCCGCCGACCATCAGCAAAATCTGAGCTTCGTCTATCTGCTCGGTTTCAATTAGATGTTTCTTGATTTCTTTAACCAGATTAACCGTCGCGCCGAAAATCAAAGTCGACACTGGCAAATCTTTATATTGCGCGGCGGCCTTCGCCATTTGTTTGGCTTGCTCATCGCGCAACAATTCTTTTGCCTTCTTGCTTTTCAATAAGTCTTCGGAAACCGCGAAACTTTTCCATTCAATTTTCTTTTCCGCGTTCAAGCGAGGCTCGGCAACTTCGTTTGTCAAATCTTCCGGTGCGTCTTTTTCCAGCGTGAAGGGTTCAGGCCCTTCCTCTTCTTCGACTGCCGGAGTTGCCGAAAGAGAAATCACCTCGAACGGCTTGATGAGATTCTTTCGCCGAACGGTTTGACGCAACGCTCGAAGCGTTTGCATGAAGGCGGGCGACAGATGTGCTTCGTCAATGGCGATCAAAGAATCCTGCCCCAATAATCCGGCTTGTAAGGCTTTGTAAGATTCGCCGACGCCGCCATAAGCCGAAAACAACAACCGACTGCCGATCATGTCAATCGTGCCGACGATGATGGCGGGGCGCGACGGGTCGAGACACCATTCGCGGTTATCCGCATGTTCGCCGCGTAGGGTTGACAGCGCGACGACAACATTGTCTTGGCTAAGGGCGGCTTGCTTCAGCGCATCATAAACTTTCCTGAGCTTTTCATCAGTCTTCGCAAGCTCTTTCAGTTTTTTGACGATTCCATCGGCTTCGCTTGTAGCTTGGTCTACGATCACTCGCCTGTCCACGACGTAAACCAAGCGCAGTGGGATACGTCTCTGAGAGTCTTGCCGGATCAGACTATTCGCTAGAGCGAGCAGCCAGATAACGATAATGGAGGTTTTCCCCAACCCAGTTGGGATGTCACACTCAGAGGGGAATTCACCTCGCGTCAGTCTGGCAAACAACTCGCGCTGCCATGCGAAGGGTTCGTTGCCCGTTAATTTTTTGAAGCAATAATCGAAGTCAATCATAGTTGTAAGCTCAAATGTCAGCGTTGTAGAAAAACTGGAAAGCCGCGTGGAAGAATTTGTAGAAATCTCGCGGTGATTCATTCATTCGTTGGCCTCGTCCGTGCTCATGTGCCTACTTTTTATCCTCAAGATAGTCTCTAAAAGAACTCAATGTCAACTTAAATAAGATAGAGGGGGTTGTTAGGGGGATTGACTTTTGTAATTTCATAGAATATTCTCCCAGCCTGTGGCTAGGCTTCATTGAAGAAATAACATCGATTGGGTTTGGTATTCCCTATTAGACATTTCCTAGCCATACTTCTTTTCAGTTGAAAATGAGGAGCTATATCCAAAGAGAATCGTAAAATCAGCTTTACCAATATCGAACTTTGTATTCTTCGAGTTGCGAGCATTATTTTTCTTATTCTTCTGATTATTAAGCTCCTCAAAGTAGAACTAAAATCATGGTAATCTTCTCGTAGAATCCTCACCAAGCAGAGACTTATTCATCGTTGGCCTCGCCCGCTTCTTGATCGTAGAGAGTGGCGGCGTGTGTTAGGTGTTCACGCGTTATGTCCGGCCTTCATTATCAATAAAAAGCCAGAAGCGAAACCGGAAAAATTTTCCAGAAAATTTTTAGAGAGCTATCCGCCGTCATATGCCAGGCGAAGAAAGGCGTTCCTTTTTGCCATTAAACTTGCTTTAATGGTGTCTGTACCGTCAAGCTGCGAGAGTTTTGTGAGAAAGTTTTCCGGTTTGCGGTGCGCTCTTCTATTTAACTTTTGAAGGGGTAAGCTCCGATGCGTCCTCCGCCGCCGTCCCGCACAGGAGCCGAGGCAGACAGGGATGTTCGTCCGCTGACGCGCCGTAACACTGATACGGGTGCGCTCTATGAACGATTGCCGGAAGTGGAGACGCAGGTGAGACGCGCTCTCGCGCTCGAAGAGGCGGCGCTCATTGAGGCGATGCAGCACGGTTACGATTCGCCCGCGCACATCAAGGATGAAACGCTTTGCTACCTGATACGCGAACGGTTGCGTGCCGGTCGTCATGATGCCGCTAACGTCGTTACAGAAGTTTTGCTGCACCGCCATGCCGGAACGATCAGGAGTCGCATCGGGCGCGGAGGGATTGACGAACGACACCGTGAAGACTGTGACGGAGAGATTGTGAGCCAACTGCTGATAGAACTCTTTGATACAGATTCCGACCGCAGTGACTTTGCGCAGGTGCGTTTCGGTCTTTACTTCGAGAGATTATCGAACGGAGTGATAAGCAAGTTTCGAAAACTTCAGCGACGCGAGCGGCAAGCCGAGAGCGTCACCTCTACGCAGGACGACAGGGCGGAAGAAATTGATTTGCTTGACACCCTCGCTGACGAACGCGCGCTGTCAGCCGAAGACCGCGCCCTCACGCGCGATGCGCTCGCACATCTCCCGGACGACTTGCGCGAGGTGTTTTTACTGCGCTACTTCGAGGGATGGCAGACTGAGTCGAATTCACCAACGGAGCCTTCCATCAGTCGTTACCTGAATGTTACGGCACGCACCGTTCGCAACCGCTTGAGAGACGCCGAAGCGAGCCTCCGCCGATGGCGTGAAGGAAAGCAAGGAAAGTAGAGATTGAGGGGCAATGAGATGAGCGACAACCGACAAGATGACGCGCCGCCTGCGCTAGATCAAGTCATCGAAGCGTATCTATTGCGCCGCGACGAAGTGACGACGGGAGTGGGCGACGATGCAGGCGAGGCTGCACGCGTAGCGCGCAATGTGCTGACCGAGTTCATGCGCCGCTACCCGCACGCAGCCGACGCGCTCGCGGATTTCGCCGCCACCGCCAGCATCATCGAGAACTCGCCTGACACGGAAAGCTACACAGAGAGCGAGAGCCTCGCGCAGGAAGAAAGCATCCTCCGGCGCGGAATGGAAACTGCCGCCCATCTGCTTGCCGCGCATCGCACGTCGATCATATCTGAGGAAACCGCGCCGCTAACCGGACTGCGAAAGGCGGGCGAGGCTCGCGGGCTGACGATTCAGGCTCTCGCGTCAGCGACCCATTTGACCGTGCCGCTGCTCGTCAAGTTAGACCGCCGCTTGATTCGCTCTGCTTCGATTCCGCGTCAAGCGATTGAGCGCATCGGCGCAGAGTTGGGACGCAGTTTCGAGACTATTGCCATATACCTACAAGGCGATTCGCAGTTTGCTTCTCAAGCCTCTTTTCGCGCCGACGCTGCGCCGCAGATGCCCGACCAACAAGACTTCTTTGACGCCATCGAGACAGACTTAACGATGAGTGAAAAGCAAAAAGACGAATGGCGCACAATCAAAAGTGCAAATTGAAGATTGAGTTTTAACTACATCCGTTCAGATGCCTCACTGGTCTTACATCCGCGCTCAAGCCCGCCTTCGCCATCGTGAAATGCAAGCTTACGCCGCGCACGCCGCGCCGCACGCAACCACCGCCGCGTTGAACGCCGCTCAATTGTTAGCTTACGCCGAGACTTTGACCGGACTCGTGCGCATACCCTTAGCCTCCGGCGACCCTTTGCTCTACGGCGCGCAGGCAACTCTGGACGATGGATTCATTTACTATAACGCCGAGATAACGCCCTGGCTGGCTCTCTACTATCAAGCACACGAGTTGGCGCACCACTGGCTGCATAACGGCGGTTCACTCTGCTCCGACGAAGATGTTGATTACACTGAGTCGGAAGACAGATCGCTGTATGGCGAGGGACGCATAGAGGCTTATGGCCCGCACCAGCGCCGCGAAACAGAGGCGAACATCTTTGCACGCGAATTTCTTTTGCCCGGCAACGAGTTGCGCCGTTGGTACGTTGAAGAAAACTTGAATGCCGCGCAAATCTCCGAGCGTTCCGGATTAGGGCTTGACTTCGTGCTGCACAGCCTCGCCTACGCGCTACTTGCCCCCGACATTGAAGAGTCGCTTAATGCGCCGGATACGGACGAAGTGTTCGCAGAGCCGGATGCAGTAGCTTTAACGCTTGATGAGAGCCAACGTGCGGCGGCACACAGCGCGCATACGCCGTTACTTGTCGCCGCCGGTCCCGGAACCGGCAAGACTCGCACACTAGTCGGGCGCATCCTTCATCTGCTCGACGAGGGCGTTGCCCCTGAACAGATTGTCGCCCTGACTTTCTCTAATAAAGCTGGAGAGGAGATGCGGGAGCGCATCGAAAGATTTGCGCCCGGTGCCGCGCCGAAGATTTGGATCGGCACGTTTCACGCTTTCGGCCTTGAGCTTATGCGCCGCTACTGGCAGCAGGCCGCGTTGCCGCCGCGTGCGCGTGTGCTCGACCCGGTTGACGCGCTCTTTATCCTCGAACGCCACTTGCCGCAACTCAGTCTTGACTACTACCAGAATCTATACGAGCCGACGACGCATCTCGCCGCTATCCTCGCCGCCATCGCGCGCGCGAAGGATGAGCTTGTCTCGCCCGATAAGTACGCGGACATCGCCGGGGTTATGCTCGCACGCGCCCGGCGTGAGGGCGACGCCGAAGAAACACTCAAGGCTGAGCGCGCAGCGGAAGTAGCACACGTCTATCACCTTTACCAAAATTATCTTGAGCGCGAAGGGTTGCTCGACTTCGGAGATCTGATTTTTCGCACGGTGCGTCTGCTGCGCGAACAAGAGACGGTACGGGCTGAGATTCAAGCGCAGTATCGTCATGTGCTGGTTGATGAGTACCAGGATGTCAACCGCGCGTGCGGGGTGCTGCTCGGACTCTTGGCGAATCATGGAGAAGGTTTGTGGGTCGTCGGCGACACGCGGCAGGCGATCTACCGTTGGCGCGGCGCGGCACCCGCGCAAGTTCGTCACTTTCTCAAAGACTTTCCGCACGGGCGTACTCAAGCGTTGACCGTCAACTACCGCTCGCTGCCGCCAATCGTGCGTCTTATTTCCGCCGTCGCATCGCAGATGAGCGTCCTACCAGCAACGGATGACCAGACAGAGACGACCGCAATGACTGAGCGCGTAGACTTCTCCGCTTGGCACGCGCACCGTCAAGACCGTGACGCTACATCAGGTAAACAGAGCGAGATTCGCTTCGAGATTGCGACGAACATGGGCGACGAAGCGCGCGAATTGGCGCAATTGATAACGTCACGAAAGGAGCGCGGCGTACCATTTAGCGCGCAGGCAGTTATTTGTCGCAAACACTCGCAACTCGTCAAATTTGCCAGAGCACTTGAAGCGGAAGGCGTGCCCACGCTTTATCTCGGTGACATCTTCGAGCGAAGTGAAGTGCGCGATTTGCTATCCCTCATCGCCCTCGCCAGCGACGGGAGTGGGCGCACGCTTCCGCGCGTTGCACGCTTCCCCGAATACAACATTCCGCTCCGCGAAGTGCGTGCGATTCTCCAAACCGCGAAAGAGACGAGATGTGAGTTTCCCGATGCGCTCACATCGCTTGACACAACTCAAGAGTTCAACGCATTAGCACATAATAAATTGATAAGAGAATTTACTACTAAGACAAGAGGCGAAGAAAGTGACGTGAGCGCGGCAGGACTCGCGCGTCTAATTTATCATCTAGCTCGTGTCGCGCATCTCCAGTCTGCATGGAAGATACTCGCGCACTACCTTTTTATTCACAGCCGCTATCTCGCGCCCGTGCTGGCCGACGATTCAAGCGCCGGGGCGCAAAGGCGTCTGGCTATTTATCAACTCTTGCAGTTCGTCCACAACGAAGGCGAGCGCGCAGTCGAAGCGACGAACGAAACGGATGCGCGGCGCGCGATCTTACGCTATATCCGCCGCCTGAAAAGTCTCTCGGAAGACAAAGGGTTACGCCCGGTTCCCGTCACCGCCGAAGGATTAGACGCGGTTCGCTTAACCACCGTTCACGGCGCGAAAGGGTTGGAGTGGTCTTGTGTTTATCTTCCATATCTTGGCAGAGGCCATTTTCCGGCCAAGCGCCAGTACGAATCTTGTCCGCCGCCTGCCGGCATGATCGAAACTTTTTCAAACGGCGACAGCACGAGCGAGACCGACGAAACAAGTGGTGCAGGCAAAGCGCAGAAAGATACGCATTTAGAAGAAGAGGAATGTTTGTTCTTCGTTGCTCTGTCGCGTGCGCGCGACCACCTCTGCTTATCACGCGCCGAGCGTTATGGCAGCAACAACAGTAAAGCCTCAGAACTTCTAGAAAAGATCGAAGAACATTTACCGCGCGCGGCCAATAGCCCGGCGACGTGGCACACTGAAATCGAAGAGAACGTAGCTGACGTTCTCTCGGAGTCTCCGCCACAGATGCCTGCCCCCAAACCGCTCTTCACCGAGCGACAGCTCGGCGCGTATCTCAAATGCCCGCGCAAATTTTTCTACGAGCAGCGGCTGTATCTCAGCGGCAAGGGTGAGGAAACAGCTTACCTTCGTTTTCATGCCTGTGTTCACGAAACGCTCGCATGGCTCGCTGAAGAACGCATGGCAGGACATTTGGCGGAGGGAACAGCCGACGCTTTTCAAGCGCGCGCGCAAGCTCAACTTACGCGATTATGGCAGGCGAAAGGCCCCGTCGGTCACGCTTACGAATCGTTCTACCGCGAGCAAGCCGCGCTAATGGTGGAGCGCGCCATGCGCCATTACTCACGCGCACGCGGGCAGCTTCTCCATCAAACGTGGACGATTGAACGCCAGGGCGCGCTCGTCAGCCTCACGCCGGATTACATGGAATTGATAGAGGGAACAGACGGAGAGACAATTCTCTTCCGCCACACGCGCACGGGCAAGCCACCGGCCAGAACGCCTGACGATGACGCTTACGCGCTTTTCTACGCCATCGCCGCCGAGCATTTCCCACAGGCGCGCCCGCGCGTCGAGATTCTGTATCTCTCAACCGACGAAATCATCGAGCTGAACCTAAGCCAGCGCACCATCAACACACGCCTCAAACATTACGACGACGCCATTAGCGGCATCCTCGCCGGAGAGTTTCCACCCGAAGTCTCCGATCATCAATGCCCGCGATGCGCGCACTTCTTCACCTGCCCGAAAGCCGAAGAATAATTTCTCAGAAAAAGACCGATTTTCCGAATACTCGTTTCCGCTTTGCGCCACCCTCCGCCATTGATAGCAGCGAGAGGAAAAATAAAGCGCGTGAAACGAACTGAAGCAAGGTCACAGACATTCAATCAAATTCTTAAACGACTCGAAACCCTGAACGCCGAGCGTTTAATCGAAAAAACGCGCGCCGCCAACCGGCTCGCCAAATTCGCGCCTGACAGCCGCGCACGTCGCCGCGCCTACCGCGTTAAGACAGAGGCGCTCCTTAACCTGCGACGCCGTTTTCCCGCCCGTACGAGTGTCAAGACAGACCCGCGCACTCCGTCCTTCGCCATAGTCGAATACGCCTCGCCGCAAACGGGTGCGCGATAGGGTCTGCACGCTCCGGCGCATGATTTCGCTTATTGAAGACGAAAGGCGTGATTCACGCCGCATAAAACGCTCAAGCTCAAATTATTTGAAAGGCTCAACTCCCGATGATTAGACACCGCACAATAACACTTGACTGCGAAACGCTGCCCGCGCATACAGCCGAGCAGCCAGATGTAGAGACTGTCGCGCACACAAATTCATCGAATCTCACTCCACAACTCAACGCTCTGGCAACTGACGATGCCGCGACGGGCACGCTATCAACGGCACGCGACGAGCAGCGCAGATCACTCAACGGCGATACGGGGCGACTGCTCTGCATCGGCTTCATTGACGAGGCCAGCGGGCGACAGAGCGTGAAAGGCGTGCTCGGTTGGAACCGCGAGCGCGGATGTTTTACCGATGACGAAACCGAAATTTTGCGCGACTTTTGGGAACTGATGCGTAACTTTCGTCCGTGCGTTGATCGTATCGTCGGTCACAACATCTACAACTTCGATTTGCGCTTCATCTACAAACGCTCCGTCGTCTGCGGCGTGCGCCCTTCAATCGAACTCAATTTCGCGCGCTACCGCAATCAACCCATCTACGACACGATGTGCGAGTGGGAGAAATGGAACCTGCGCGACCAGATCAGCCTTGACCGTCTGGCGCGCGTGCTCAGTCTCGAATCTCCCAAGACAAACGAGTGCGACGGCTCGCGCATCGCCGAGTTATTCGCGCGCGGTGAACATCAAATGATTCGTGATTATTGTGTTAAAGATGTGTTGACGACGCGCCGGATTTACCGCCGCATGACGTTTGCCGATGCGCCGCCCGCAAAGCCAACGCAAGTATTCGAGGAACAGGATGGTTCACGCGGAATGGTTATCCCATCGAACTTTCACTAACAAGATTACCTTCGGAGAGCCTGTCAATTGAGTTAAGGACTTTTACAAAGGCTCTGCACCAGCGTCAAGCAAGTGTTTATTTTCGGGTGCAGGCAAAGTTAGTAGCCGTGTTCCGCGCTCAAGGATTGTTCGCGCCAGCTACGCGGTTCTACCGGAAGGCTCTGCATAAACAATAAGCACGCGGTCGGCAATCGCTGCAACGAATTCGTTACGCCGGGTAGCCAAGCGTGCACTGATGCGCTCTTCGTTTGCGGCAAAAGGCGAAAGCACTAAGAGGCGTTTATCTGAGAGCACCTGATGCCACGCGACTGGAACACGCATCGTGTCAATGCTGCGCGCTGGACAGATGACGATACTGCTTTGACCCTGCATCAGCGTCAGCAATCCTTCCTGTTCGAGAGGCGAATGAAACCCGCTAATGATTGTTTGCCCCTCGTCGCGCAAAGCGCGAAGCGCATCGTAAAACTTGAGTATCAAACTACCAGGACATCGCGCGGAGCAGAAAAGCGCTAGCGTTTCGTTACGTAAAAGATCGAGATTGCCCAGTGCCATCAAGCGCGAAACTGCTGTGCGGCGAGCCAGAGGTGTAAGCACTGCGGTGCAATCAAACAGTTTCGGCAAATCGGTTTTGAGGTTCATGTGAAATACCTCTTTGCACGCCCCTTTATTCTTCAGCTTCCAACTCTGCGCTGCCCATGCGGTACTTGATGTCATAGTTGATGATAAAGTCGAGTTCTTCATCCGTGAACCCGTAATGCGAGGCTAACACGCGATCAATTTCGTCAATGATGAGCTTGGATAGACGTGGTTGAAAACTCTGTATTGTTAAGACTCCAAATTTGCCATAGTTGTTCGTTAGATAATGCGATTTAGCTTTGAAATCCTTATTTAGCTTCTTGCTCAGCCTTTGGAGTTCTTTCGAGACATCTGAGCTAATCGTATCCAAAGAGCAACGAAACGCCTCTATTTCTCGCCGATTGACATTGCGAACGTCTGAGTATGTATTGAAAAACCAGAAGAAAAGATTTGAATTGAGAACAGCTATAACCACATCTCTTTTGATTGGTGAATCGAAGCAGAGTTCTTTTAATTCTGAGGGTTCAAGATTGTTGCCCCTTGCATCAGTAATACTGGGGACGAAATCGAAAAATTGCACGAAGTATCGAAGTTTTCGAGTGTAATACAATACGTAATTTGAGTTCTTATTAAAGAACGTGCCTAGTGGTTTCTGGTTCGAGATGCGTGTAAGAATTGATTGTTCAGTCGTAGTTGCTATCTTTGGAAGGGCGGTGTTTACTAAATCCTTATTCTTCTCTTTTGCTACAAATGCTATTTGTGAGAATAGATCTTCGCGTTCCTCTGAAAGCCAACGTCTATATTTTGATAAAAGCATCTGTTCTGTCGGCGCTTGGCTTGAGAGCCAAATTGTTAACCGCTTCTCGACCCCGGTGAAAAGTTTGGAAGGTCTTTCCGCAAAATTAAGAAGCCATGAACTTTTGTATCTCCTCTGCATCAACTTGCGGAGTGAATCGAAGCCATCTGTACTAACAATTGAGACCGGAACAACCATTCCCAATCTTCCACACTGGCCTAATAAACCACTCGACCGCTCCATAACAAAGGCATAAAGGTCGCCGCAAGGTTCGGTTGCATAGTTACGAACACGATATTCTTCTTTCACATCTTTGTATTCCACGTAAGGCGGATTGCCGATAATCACGTCGAAGCCGCCACTTGTGATTATGCCGTAGAACTCTGTGAACCAGTGGAACGGTTGATGGCTCCTGCGCCAGGCTTCAAATTCTTTCTGCTTATGCGGGTCTTTGCCATAAACCTCTGCAAGGTAACGGTCGAGTTTTTCAGCGAGCACGTCTAAACGGTGGCGCAATTCGCGCTTAAACTTGGATTGCGTCTCATCCTTGTAATCGTAAACGGTCTGTATCTGGCGAAAGCGTTTATAGGCGCGGTCGGCTTCGCGGGCATCTTCTTCAATCTGCCGTAGCGTCTCGCCCGCACTGAAATCGAGCCGCGCCGCGAGCGCGTTTTTCACTTCGTCAAGACTGGCAAAGCCGATCAGGGTATTTCCCGCGCGGATGTTGAAATCAATGTCGGGCAGCGGTTCCAGCCCCATGTTCTTCTGCCGGTCGTCACATTCGACATGCGCGAATAGTTTGAGGAAGAGGCGCAGTCTACAAATTTCCGTCGCCTCCGGCATGATGTCCACGCCATACAGGTTGCCGACAATGATTGACTTTAAGACGAAATACTCCTCGTTCAGGTGCTTGTCTGTCTCTGCTAGCACGCGCCTGAACGCGGGGTGTGCTGCGTTGCGCCCGTGCTGGTCTGCTTCTTCAACGAACGAGCGCATCCGCTCAATGCATTTCTCAACCAATGTTTCGAGTACGTTCAGCGCGGCGAAGAGAAACGCGCCGCTACCGCACGTGGGGTCAAGCGCGCTCAAGCCTTGCTCAAACCCTTCGTTTGATTTCTCAGGTATGCGCCCGGCAATCGCGCGGTAGAAGGCTACGATCAAGTCTGAGCCATCGTAAGTCTCCAACACGTCCTGCGCGAACTGACGTATGTACAGGTTGAGCGTGATGAAGTCATTGATTTGTGTGACTTCACCAGCCACGAGTTTGGAATGGACTTCTTCGTATCTCTTGCGTCGCGCTACGACTTCACGCCAGGTCTCAGTCGGCAAGCCGCACTCTGCGGATGCGGTCTTGTTCCATTCGGCTCGTTTGGAAACGTCGTCCAAGCCCACAGCGATGTTGAAAGGCAACGCAATGGGTTCATCTAACTTACGCGGCGGTCTCTGACGAGCATCTACTGTGATGCCGTGCTTGACTGCATCGTAGATGTAACGATCCGGCTGTTCACGCAACAGTTTCCAAATACCGTCGTGCGCATCGAAGGCGTTGGCACAGAGTTTCTGCGCGCGGTCGAAGAGAAACGGGATGAGTGTATTCTTTGAGATGTATTCGGTGATGTCCTCCTTAGTATAATATGCCCCCATCTGC
>CAXTRQ010000035.1:0-20191 GCA_964246705.1 uncultured Pyrinomonadaceae bacterium | reverse complement strand
GGTTAATCTGGCTTTCGTCGCGTAATGGACGGTTATCAAGCCGCCAATCCCATTCATCGAAGAAATTGAATACGCGTTCAAAAGCCTTGTCTGGAATCTCGATGCGGTTGCCGCCAGTAGATTTTAAGAGAAGGTCGGGTGAGCCATTAAGGCTTTTGTTTGCAACAGTTGGGGGGGGGGGGGGCAAAATAAAGGTTTGGCGCTGGTGATTGGAACAAATAAAAGTTTCGAGCAGGTGGATGTCAAACAGCCCTCCGTTGAGATACGGCACTTTGCCGAGCAAATCTTCAAGCTCTGCGTTACGTTCCGGTTTGCCAAGGCCGTAGTGAAAAAGTTTGAGCAGAAAAGTTTTGTAAAACGAGTAGGATTTATTACCCTTGTAACGCTCACGCATTAGCGCAAGGCGGTTTTGCAAGTAGTCCTTTTCCCCATTGAGAAAGCCTTTTTCCTGGATGAAATAAATGAACATCAAGCGGTTGAGCATGAGCGACGCATACCATGATTTCTGCTCGGCGTCATCAATGCCTGTAATCTGTTTGAGGAAAGCGTCGTGTTCCTTTTTGAACTGATCGTAGAAGCGTTTCGTCACGCGCTCGACGTTGAAAGCGGAGCGCACGCGGCTCGACACTCCTGCTACACTCAAGCCTCCGCGATCCTCCTCCTCAAGCGTGACGATGAGCCATTCCAACTTACGCGCCAGACGTTCGCCGCTCTGCTGCATAGGTTTAAATGTCTCTTCGCGCGGGATGCGCGGCTGACCTTCGGAGCGCTGCTCCCAACGCCAGAGTTGCGTCTGCTGCTTTGCATCTACGAACACGAGCAAATGCTCGTAAGCGAGTTTCGCCACTTCGCGATCAATCTTTATGCGAACAGCGCGTACCGGAATCTCGTCTGAAGATCGGCACTCAAAGACTTGGAAGCCGCGCTTTTCGGCAATGGGCGAGAGGGTAAAAGTCGTTCCGTCAACCGTCAACTTGCGCGGCTGCAAATGCAGATGATCCCAACCGAGTTCTTGCGTAAAGAGGTCTGTGAAGCTGAACTCTTTGAGAAGCTTTTGAGTGTTTTTGAGGTTGAGCGTTGTCATATCAATTGATGCTTATCCGCTTTGAAATTTCGTCTATTCAAGCCTGAGCATTTCTTAATCCCATCGAACAGATGATGCGTGGCTCGCCGTCCTGTTCGTCTTCGTGGATGATACACAGGCGATCTTCGTCGCGCAGCGCGATGACGAGTTGGGCGAGTGATTCATCGGTCGCGCCGCCCCGCATTTGCCGGTTCAACACATCCGCTGCCGCTGACCGAAGCGGGTAGCGGTAAATCTCATCAATCGCTTTGAGCAATGCCTCGGACTCGAAGAGAGTGCCGCGCACGCTGTCTGTATAGGACTTTAAGCGGTTGTAGATACGAAAACGAGCACCGCTTGGCCTGCCCAAACCGCCACCAACATTCTTTTCTTCACGGATGATAAGTTCGACGCCCTTTTGTACCAAGGCGTGGTGATTTTCAGCTCGCGGCATGGCTCGCGTCTCGGGCGCACATTCGGCAGCTTTCAAAATCGCGTACTGCGATTCGGTGACGCTGTTTCCCAGCTCGTCAATCCACGCGAGCGCGTCGTTACCTTCCGCCGTACGCATGTAGACAAGCGCTCCTTCGGGCGCGTCCTTGCCGAAAGGAATGTGCTGCTTGGTCGCGTAGGTGATGGGCGGAAGCTCTGGAATGATCTTTTGCAGTTTGGGATTTTCGGTGATCGCATTCTTCCAAATCTGGTAAGCGTAGGAAGCAAGATCAACTTCCATATCCGCTTCGCCGTCGAGGATATTGCTTTTCTCGTTGTAGAGGTCGAGCAGAAAGCCGTCATGTCTGTCGTCCTCAAAGAAAGCTTCGTCCGTTCCGACAACTTCTGCGTTCTGCTGTAAACGATCCCGCACGCGTGCGCGCAAGCGAATGATGTTCTCGACACCTTCGGCCGGTAGGAACGAATAACACAGGATGCGGTCGGCTTTCTGACCTACGCGGTCAACGCGCCCGGCACGCTGGATAAGACGGATAATCGCCCACGGCAGATCGTAGTTGACCACTACATGCGCGTCCTGCAAGTTCTGACCCTCACTCAAAACATCTGTGGCAATGAGCACGCGCAGTTCTTCTTCTGGCTTAACGTGCGCCTGTTTCTCATTACTGACAGGGCTGAAACGCCAGGCGATTTCCGTCGGATTCTCCGAAGCTCCGGTGACGCTGGCAGCTTGGACGCCGCGCTGCTGCAACTCGCGTGCAATGTAACGCACAGTGTCGGCAAACTGCGTGAAGATAAGCAGCTTCTCAGTCTTGTGCTTCTTATTGATCAAGGCGGTGAGCGCGTCGAGCTTACGATCTTCGGCGGCGCGCCACTCGCCGCTTAGGTGCAGGATGCCGAGCAGCGCATGACAGTCTTGCTCTAAATCTTCTTTGATTACTGAGGTGAACAGCGTCGGCGCAAGCCATTTGAAGTGGCTATGATGCTGATCTGTGTATTGCGCGTAAATTGAAGCGGCGCGACGCTGGAAATCCGTAGCATTATAGAGTTGGGAAACGTCTTCTGACTCCGCCACCTCCTCCGCCTGGTCGGCGTCCGCTCCATCTTCATAGTCAATCAAACTCGCCGTAAGGCTCGTCGCATCCGCGTCCTCGTCCATGATGCGCGCATCCAGCAGCGTTGCGTCTTGCGTCCCGATAGGCAGAGGCAAGTTATTGTGACGATGGCATGTAGAAAGATGTAATTGCGCAAGATGTGGCGCTCGATTGAGAGCAGAAAAGCTTGCCCGCTAGATTCCAGTCGCCTTAAAAAGGTTTGTCCGGCAAAACCCCATCAAGCGTTTTCCGGCGCGCGATAAATCACGTAAAACCTTCTCTTCACTCGTGGTCGGTCTTGCGCTGGGGCGCGCGGCGACGTAATTGCCCAAGCCATAGCGTGGCAGATTCAGGTTATTAATCGCATCCACCACTGGCGGCGCGTAGAGTCTTGCATACTGATCTTGCGGGTCATCCGCATCCACATGAAATTTGATCGTCTTAGGCACGCGTGATGGAAAGTATGAAGGCGTGCCATCTTCAAGTATGAGGAACTTGCGCCCGGTCTCTTCGTCCGTCTTGGCATAATTTTCTTGGATAAAGGTGCGCGTGCGCCGCACCATGTAGAGCCGCATTAACTCCCGCCAGTCGTCTGCGTATTCGCTTCTTTCAAACGCAGCGATGGTGCGCGGCGCGACTTGACCTAAAGCGGCGAACGCAGCGTCGCCCAATTCGCGCAACAATCGCTCGGGACGAACTCCCAAATCCTTATCTTCCGCAACGAACAGCCGGAGTTGGCTTGAAAGGTCATGATAAGTTTTGTTATACGGCGTGGCGGAGAGAAGGATGCAACGGCTGTCATTCTTCTCGATGTATTCTTTTATCGCCCGGTAACGCTTGCCTTCGCGGTTTCGTAGGTTGTGACTTTCGTCAATAAGCACGAGACGAAAACGGTGCATCTCGGTGAGTTCCTGCGTGACGCGACTGAGCGACAGGACTTTGGCTCTCAAGCGATAACGCTGCCTGTAATCCTCCCACATCTGCACGAGGTTCTTCGGACAGATGATGAGAGTCTCAATTCCGTAATCGTCCTCGAAGATGCGCGCGAGCGCAGTTGCCATCAGAGTTTTGCCAAGTCCGACAACATCGCCAATGAGTACGCCGCCGCGCTTGTTCAAGTGATGCGCCGCGATTTTCACCGCCGCCGTCTGAAAGGCAAAGAGCCGATTGCCAAAATCTCGCGGGATGCGAAACTCCGCCAATCCGGCGCGGGCTTCCTGCGAGAGGTGGTACGCCATCTTGACATAGACGTGGAAGGGCGGCGTCAGCTCTTCCCTTGCCCAACTCTCTTCGATGATTTCAACCAGCTCCTGCGAGATGTCAATGCACCAACGGTCATTCCACCTGTCTTCAAACCACCGCTCCAGCTTTTGAGTCGCATCATGATCCAGTACGTCAACATTTAATTCGCCGCCCTGTGACAAACCGGAAGCAGTTAAGTTGCTGCTGCCGAGGTAACCGATAATCGGGTTGATCGGATCAGGGCGATAAAGTAGATATAGCTTTGCGTGAAGCGAGTGACGCAAGAACAGTTTAACGACAACCTTATTGGCTCGGATTTGCTCGGCGAGCCGTCGCAAACCTTTTTCGTCTTCATTCGTCGGGACGCCCGCCGCGAGTTGCTGGCGGAACTCCTCCGCCAGTTTCTTCTTCAGCCGTAGAGCCGTCGAGTTGTCGAGTCCGCCGTCTATGCGGATCAGACTGTACATCTCGCGTTGCTCTTCCTGCGGAAGTTTCTGCATCCCGACAAGCAAGCGACAATGCTTTCCTTCTCCACCGTCTCAGCGCTCGATGTATGAGTCTAGTTGCTTCCAACCGCGCAGGTTGAAGTAACCCACGCAAAAGTCGGCGTGTGTTGCCAGCTCCAGCGCATCACAGAGCGCCGGCAGTAATTTCTGTTCGATATTGTCGTAGATGCGAGGCAAGTGTGTCCTACCCTCCGGATGAGGTTCTAATCAAATATGCACTTCTTCAGTATAGCAACCTGATTAAATCAGGAGCGAGCCTATCTCTTGATCACATCACTTCACCATCTTCCACATTCGTTTGCTTCCTATCACTCGCCTGCGGTAAATGGCGATCACGGTCAAAAGGCAGCTCCTCGTGTTCGGGCATCTCGTCAGCAGAAAAGTCTGCTGACCACTGTTGCCGTATGGCGTCGTCGGCGTAATACTTCAGGTATTGATATGTGTCTTCCGCGCTGCCGCTGCCAAGCAGGTCTATATGCCATGCCGAGGAGCTGTCGAGCGGCAGGTCTTTGATCGCTTCGCGAAGGAGATCATGCCAGAGTAGAGTGTATAGCTCACGGTCGCTCAAATGGTTGGTCTGGCTAAGAAAGATACGCAGTCGCGCCAGCCCTTTGATTACTTCCCACAGCTTGGCTGCCAGCCGATGATCGTCTATTGATTCAGGAGAAGGGAGTTCGATGCCGGACTCTTCGAGCAGTTGGAAATGCGTCGTCGAAGGGGCTTGTTCATAAGCTGCGACGCTCATCCAGAACTGCGCCTTTGCTTCGGGCGAAAATTCCTCAGTCTCCTCGAAGAATATGTCACACTCGCTGGACTGCGCGTCATCCTGTTCGGATTCACCATTGCCTTTGTCGGTTTCGTCCGCGTCGTCGGTTGACATGATATTCCTCTCGTGATGTTTTATTTTCTACGTCTGCTGGCGGAATAATCTATACGGCGTTAAGCTCGCCCTGCAACTGGAAGCCAGAGATGTTGTCGAGGTAGCAGCACGAGACATGTGTATTCATAATAACATGACCGGAAGTAATGATGAGCAGTAATGATCGAAGATTTGTCGGCGCGGCGCGCGGAACGCAGGACATCTGGTCACCTGCGATGTTGAACGTCGAACGTCTGCTCGGTCGCGCGGGCGCGACCATCGTTGCCCGCGGGCGTGCCTATTACGCGCAAAAGTGGCGCTTGCGCGTACAGCACGTGAGTGCAGGCGAGGCTGTCGTCAGGGTGCAGGGTAGCCAACGGTACACGGTCGAGTTCATGAAGGATAGAAGTACTGTGCTCGCGTTCTGCGACTGCCCTTATGCAGAGTCCGAAGAGGGCGTGATTTGCAAGCACGTTGTGGCAGCGGCATTATTTCTCAGGGACTACCTCAAACAGAGCGCGCCAGTACCGTGGGAGGATGTCTTATCGCAGGCGATACGCACTTCTTCAAGCGCCGCGCCGAAGAGACCGGCGGAGTTTCTGTTCTTCAGCCTTCAAGCGCGTGGCAATTCGTGGGCAGTCGTGCCGTACACGGTCGCTTCGTCTTTCTTCCCTGAAGCAGCGCGGCAGGACGCTTCAGAAGCGGCGCGTGTGGTGACGGAGCAAAATCTCTCGTCGCAGGCGTCGAAGATCGGCCCTTACGAATCAGGCGGGCAGCGTCTTTTTGCCAACGTCACACATACGCAGGCCGCATTGGTCAAGATGCTCGCGTCTTCCGGCCTCTATTACGGCAATAATTACGGCGGCGCGGCGCTCGACTACGAGACGCTGTTTGCGCTGCTTGCGGGCGGCCCGCTCTTTTTCGGCACAGATAAGAATCCGCTCAAGCGGCCACTGGAGATTTGCACAGAACCGGCGCACATCGAATTGGAGATGGAGCGAACGCAGGAAGGCGGCACGCGCCTCAGTGCGCTGGCCGTCGCGGGCGAGCGCGCGTTTCCGCTTCAAGGGCGCGAGATGCAGATGATCTCTTACAAACCACTCTGGCTCCTCTCCGATCAGACCCTTTTCCAGTTGAACGCGCCGCCGGAGGTCTTCACCCTCTTTCAACAGAACCCGGCTGTCAACATCCCCGCCGGCGATGAGCAGGCTTTCTTTGAAAAGCACCTGCCGCACATCGCCGAGCGGTTTCCCTTACGCGGCGAGGCTGTACAGTGGGAAGAGTTGCGTGATCTTGTGCCCGTGCCGCGACTCTACCTAGCCGAAGCGGGCAAAGAGTTGCGCGTTGAGTTGCGTTTCGGTTATGGCGACTACGAGGTGTCGCATAGCCGAAGCGCGCCCTTGCAGAGCATACGCCGCAACACAGAGACAGGCAGGCTTGTGCGGATCGCGCGCCAGCCGGAACGGGAAATGGAAGCGTGGGAAAGACTCGGCACGAACACATACGGACTCAAGCGCGCATCCGTCAATTACAACGCCTTGTGCAGCCCGCAGACTAGCTTCTTTCTGTTACGAGCAAACGTGCATCCACTTGATTTTCTGCTGCGTCACGTTCCGCAGTTGGCGGCCATTGGCTGCGAGATTTACGGCGAGGAAGAGTTGAAGCTGGCACGCATCAATCGCAATCGTCCGACGATCTCTTTCGGGGTTACGTCTGGAATTGACTGGTTCGACGTGCAGGCGGTCATTCAGTTCGGCGATGTGGAGGTCGCGCTCGCGGAGGTGCGTCGAGCCGTGCGAAGGCGCGAACGCTTCGTCAAGCTGGCCGACGGGAGCATCGGCGAAATCCCGCCCGAATGGATAGAGCAGTACCGTCATCTCTTCACGCTTGGCGAAGAGACGGACAAAGGTTTGCGCCTCGCGCATCATCACCTCGGCTTGCTCGATCAGCTTCTCGCCGATGACGAGCGTGCGCGAACCGATAAAGAGTTCAAACGCCGCCGCGAGTGCTTACGCAACTTCGATGGTATCAAGCCGCATAAACTCCCCAAACATTTCAACGGCGAACTGCGTCCTTATCAAAAAGCCGGATTCGACTGGCTACACTTTTTACGTGAGTACAATTTCGGCGGTTGTCTCGCGGACGACATGGGCACGGGCAAGACCATTCAGACGCTTGCTTTCCTGCAATCGCTTAAAGAGCGAGGGCTGTCTCGTAAGGCAACGCTACTGGTCGTACCGCGCTCGCTCGTCTTCAACTGGGAGCGAGAGGCAGCACAGTTCACGCCGCGCCTTCGCCTTTTGAACCATGCCACGCCAGCGCGCACCGAAGATATCTCGGACTTCGACGACTACGACCTGGTGTTGACGACCTACGGGCTGCTCCGGCGCGACATAGAGATGCTGATGCATTACCAGTTCAACTACTTGATTCTGGATGAGGCACAGGCGATCAAGAATCCTCTGGCAGAGACGGCCAAAGCCGTGCGACTCCTGCGTGGCGCACATCGCCTGACGTTGACGGGCACCCCGGTTGAAAACAACACACTCGAACTCTGGTCGCAGTTCGCCTTCTTGAATCCTGGATTGCTCGGCAATGCCGAATACTTCCGCGAAGAGTTCAGTACGCCTATCGAGCGCAAGGGCGACGAGGCAGCGGCGCAGTTTTTAAGAAAGATGGTCTATCCCTTTATCCTGCGGCGCACCAAAGATCAGGTCGCAAAAGATTTGCCGCCGCGCACAGAGCGCCGGGTGGTCTGCGACATGGAGCCTGCACAGCGCAAATTATATAACGAGAAGCGCGATTACTACCGTGCACTCCTACTCAAGCTGATTGAAGATGAAGGCATCGCGGGGGCGCGCTTTCGCGTGCTCGAAGGCTTGCTTCGCCTGCGGCAGGTTTGCAATCACCCGCGTCTCGCTGTGAAGACCTACAGGGGCGGCTCGGCGAAATTCGAGCTGTTGCTGGAAACCCTCGAAACGCTCCGCGCAGAGGGACACAAAGCTCTGGTCTTTTCGCAGTTCGTGGGGATGTTGAAGCTTTTGCAGGCGGAATTGAAGAAGCGCCGCATTCCCTTCACTTATCTCGACGGGCAGACGTGCGACCGGCAGGAGCGCGTCGACACCTTTCAAAACGAGCCGTGTATTCCATTCTTTCTCATCAGTCTCAAGGCGGGCGGCGTCGGCTTGAACTTAACGGCGGCAGACTACGTGATACACATTGATCCGTGGTGGAATCCTGCGGTCGAGATGCAGGCCACTGATCGCACACACCGCATCGGGCAAGACAAGCCCGTCTTCATCTACAAGCTGATCGTGCGCGAGTCTGTCGAGGAGAAGATTCTTGAGTTACAAGAGCGAAAGCGCTCTCTCGTCACGCAGTTGATTGCCACCGAGAGCAGTTTTTTCAAGTCGCTCACTGCTGGCGATGTAGCAGCATTGTTCTCTTGACGATTCTTGATGAATATCCACCCCGATGCGCGATCAAGCACTAAAGCTGGAGCAAAAGCGCCCAGCACTTCTACCAGACGTGATCGGATGATTGCTCAGAAGAAATCCTCAGCCAAGGCTGCTCCTAAGATCGAACGCGCATTCTAGGATACTAGCGATATCGCTCCCTTGTGCTGTTATCAGGACGCGTCGCAGGAGATGCGACGCATAGCGCGGAGGATCAAGCGCATCGCCGCCTAGTGGGGCACGGCCGTCGAAGTGCGGAGCGCGCTCCGCCCGCTTGGTGCGTGACGGCAAGATGACGGCGCGGGGTTTGAAACAGGCCGCAACGCGGCTTGAGGTGCATCAAGCGTCTTGGATTGAGGTGCTGCCGAGCGACCGTGTTAGAGAGATTATGGAAACACTGCCTGACCACTACGGGCTAAGGGCGCTCGACTCTTTTCAACTTGCTGCCGCGCTTGTCTGGTGCAAAGAGCAGCCGCGAGGACGGCTTTTCGTGTGTTGTGATCCACGCTTAGCGGCGGCGACGAAGGCGGGTTTCGCCGCGCTGCCATAATGGAATACTATCATTCAGAGCAGAAGGGAGCGGCATGATGCGTAATTCACGCATCCCATTCAGGAATTATGTAAACTGTATGTGGCTGATTGACGCCATCATGTTGTGCCACTAACTGTGTCACTAGAGGGTACGAAAATAGGGGATTTCGTGTCCTCATCTGTCGCGCGGTGTCACAGGTAAATTATTGATAACAAAGCTAAGTTACTGAATTCATTGTATGAGGATTTCAAACTGTCACGTCGGAGGTCGCGGGTTCGAGTCCCGTCGGCTCCGCCACTTTCCAAAAGCAAAACGCCTGTCTTGACATCAGAGACAGGCGTTTTGCTTTTATAAGATTTGAAATCTTCAATCTTCCGACTTTTGAACTCTTCGGCGGCATTTGCGGTGGCGAGTTTTTGACGTGGTTCACGCCGTATTGAAGTGCGTGCTAAGCTCAGAGTCAAAGATTCAGCTTTGAACTTTGAAGTTTGAACTTTAAACTCAATACTCATGATTTCCGTCGCCGAAGCCATTGATATTATCCGTGCGAAGACGCGACCGCTGCCCGTCGAACAGGTCGCGCTCGATGCTGCGCTAGGGCGCGTGCTCGCCGGAGATGTTGTCGCGGACAGCGATCTTCCACCGTTCGACCGCGCGCAGATGGACGGGTATGCCGTGCGCGCCAGCGATACGGCGGAGACGCCCGCATGTCTCGTAATAGTCGGCGAAGCGGCGGCGGGGCGTGGCTGGCGCGGTCAACTGAAATCGGGTGAAGCCGTCCGCATCATGACCGGCGCGCCGATGCCTGCGGGAGCGGACAGCGTGCAGCAGGTGGAAGTGACGCGTGAATTGAGCGGCGGCGCGGTGGTTGAAATTGACCGCGCCACTGTACCGGGTCAATTCTTCATCCGGCGCGCGAGCGAGATTCGCGCGGGCGAAACCGTTCTGCGCGCGGGCGAGGAAATCAACGCGGCGCGGATGGCGGCGCTCGCTTCGTTCGGGTACGCGCAAGTCTCTGTGCGGCGTCGCCCGCGCGTCGTCGTGCTGGCGACGGGCACGGAACTGGTTGCCGTCGCTGAACAGCCGGGCGCAGACCAGATACGCGATTCAAACAGCTACTCGCTGGCGGCCTACGCGGCGCTCGCCGGAGCGAGCGTCGAGCGGCTTCCCTTCGCGGGCGACGAGCCGGAGCTTTTGCAGGAGATGATTGCGTCGAGCGCGGCGCGCGCCGATGTGCTCGTCCTTTCGGGCGGCGTCTCGATGGGCATCTACGATTTCACGAAGACGGCACTGCGCGCGCTCGGCGCGGAGACTTTCTTCGAGCGCGTCTGTCTGCGTCCCGGCAAACCGACCGTCTTCGCCAGCCTTCCCACCAATGCCGAAAACTTAAAAGGCGGCGACGACAAACAGACGCTCGTCTTCGGGCTGCCGGGAAATCCCGTCTCCGTCTCCGTCACTTTCAATCTGTTCGCGCGGACGGCCTTGCGCGCAATGCAGGGCTGCACAGACGCAGCGATGTTTGAAGAACAAGCCGTGCTCGCGCGCCGCGTCAAAGGCGCGCAGGAGAGAACGAGCTATCTTCCGGCGCAACTCGGCACGGACATGCAAGGCCATCTCATCGCCGAACCTCTCAAATGGGGCGGCTCGTCCGACTTCGTTGCCTTCGCACGCGCACGCGCGCTCATCATTGTGCCCGCAGGTGTCGAGATGCTCGAAGCCGGAGAGGTCGTCGGCGTGGTACGCTTGCCGGGTTGAAGCGTCGGGACGATTGCCCGGCTTGGACAGTATTTTTCCCTCTCTGCTTGAAAGCAATTTTATGACAGACAAACTTACGCATCTCGACCGGGAAGGGCGCGTGGCGATGGTTGACACGAGCGCGAAGCCTGTGACGGCGCGGCGTGCCGTAGCTTCTGCGCGTGTCTCGATGTCGCCGGAGACAATCGCCGCCGTGCGCGCTCACCAAACTCCGAAGGGCGACCCGGTCGAGACAGCGCGGCTCGCCGGAATCATGGCGGCGAAGCGGACAGCGGAACTAATTCCGCTCTGCCACCCGCTCGCTTTAACTCACGTTGACGTGCGCGCTCAACTCGAAGAGACGGGCATCTATCTGGAGGCCGAGGCCGCGACGGCGGCGCCGACCGGCGTCGAGATGGAAGCCCTGACAGCCGTGACGGTGGCCGCCTTGACCATCTACGATATGTGCAAGGCAACTGACAAGGGAATGCAGATCACGGACGTGCGGCTTGAAGAGAAGACGGGCGGCAAGTCCGGCACTTACAAAAGGCCGCGGGAAAAGGATAAAAGCTAAAAGCGCCGGGACAGGAACATATCCCCTGTTGCATTCGTTATCCTTTTTGCCTTTGGCCTTATTTACTTTTACCTTTTTTCGCGCTTCGTCGTACAATAGGCCATCATTTCAGCAGCAGGAGAATCCGGGCGGGTCGCGCCCGGCGGAGATTTAAAATGAAGCTCAACATCGCACACGACGCACGACCGCAAGTTCGCACGTTGCTCGTCGCCGCCCTCGTCACACTGGCGCTGTGGTGGATTGTTCCCTTCGGCGGAATTCTGACTTACCCTTTTCGCATCTTCGTCACCTTCATCCATGAAGGCGGCCACGCGCTGGCGGCGCTCCTGACCGGCAACTCCGTCGAGAGCCTAACGGTTTCGATGGACGGCAGCGGCGAAGTCTATTCGCGGGGCGGGAGCGTCCTCGCGCAGATGTTTATTTCAAGCGCGGGCTATCTGGGCGCGATGTCCTTCGGCGCGCTGCTCCTGCTGTTGATTCGACGCACCATCGCCGCGCGCATCGTCCTCGTCGGCTCTGCCATGCTCGTCGTCGCGCTGACCATCGGCTTCGGCCTCTTCAGCCCGCTTCTCAACTGGTCTCTGCCCGGACTCTTCACGCTCTTCGCGGGCGTGCTGCTGCCCGTCGGACTGCTCGCCGCCGCGCGCTACGCGCCGCCGCGTGTCGCAACATTTCTCGTCGGCTTTCTCGCCGTGCAATGTGTCCTGAACGCGCTCTTTGATCTGAAGACGGTTTTTCTACTCTCCGCCGCATCGAACGCACACACGGACGCCGAGAACATGCAAATGGCGACCGGCATTCCATCCATTTTCTGGGCGGCGATGTGGATTGGCCTCGCGTTTTTGATTCTCTCGCTGTCGTTGCGCGCCTATTCCGTCAGCCGCAGCGCTCCGAACCAGCCAGACCTTCCTTTTGAAGATTCGCCGCTCGAAGTCTAAAGCCTGAAGAAAACTTGTGAGCGTACAACTATCGAGGTCGCCGGATGTCGCAGAGACAGTTGCTTCAGCCGACGACCTCTTTCCCTCTCTAAACGATTTAGCAGTCTTCACGCTCGGCTCGCTTCCCGTCGGCGCGCGCCTCATCATGCGCTGCCGCAAAGACTGGCGCGGCGCGACAATCGCCGCTATCCGTATTGATGGCGTCATCCTCTCCGTCTGCTCGCCCACGGGACACACTTACCGCGTTCGCCGCCCGCCCAATACTGTTCTGACGCTCGAAAGCTCAATTCCCATCCTCGGCGAAGGCTGCTGGCGCGCAGGCTTTGTACGCTACGACGTGCGCTGGTAATGATTCAGTCCCGTCAGGGCGCAATCCGCTTCGCCGCTTCGTCTTCCTGTGAAAACGATTTATAATGTTTGTTTCGCTGCTGGTCTTGAAAGTTGACTATGTGGCGCGTCGTTTATTTAAGAGTTTATTTTTGACATGACAGAAGAAGCAATCATAGTGCGTGGAGCGCGCGTCAACAACCTGAAGAACGTCACTTTTTCCGTTCCCATCGAAAAGCTGACGGTGGTGACGGGCGTCAGCGGTTCGGGCAAATCTTCGCTCGCCTTCGATACTGTCTATGCCGAAGGGCAGCGGCGCTACGTCGAATCGCTGTCGGCATATGCACGGCAGTTCTTAGAGCGGATGGACAAGCCGGATGTGGACGAGGTGCGCGGCATCCCGCCCGCCATTGCCATCCGGCAGAAGAACTCGACGCGCAACCCGCGTTCGACCGTCGGCACACAGACAGAGGTTTACGATTACCTGCGCCTGCTGTATGCGCGCGTCGGGACGACCATCTGTCGCGTCTGCGGGCGCGAAGTGCATCACGACTCGCCGGAATCCTCCGCGCAGGAGACGCTGGAGGCGCTCGCCGAAGGGACGCGCTTTTATGTGCTCTTTCCCGCCGACGCGGGGATGCGCGCGGAGACGAACGGCAGCGGTAAAGAGGCGTCGAAAAAGAAGCGCGGCAAAGCGCAGGCGACGAGCGAGAAGGTTGATTCACGCGCCGTCACGGCTCACGTAATGAGCCTCATGCAACGCGGGTTCACACGCCTCTACAGCCGTGGCGAGATTATCGAACTACGCACGCCAGACGATTACCGGCGCAGCGATTTTGAGGGCGTCTTTGTCCTCGTTGATCGCCTCGTCGCGCGCGCCGATGTGCGCGAGCGGCTTGTGGATTCTTTTGAAACCTGCTTTGTCGAAGGCCACGGCCAGAGCGTCATTGAGACGGCGGAAGCGGAGCCGCGCAAGCTCCGTTTTTCGGAACGCTTCGAGTGCAAGTACGACGGCACGCTCTACGCACAGCCTGAGCCGCGTCTCTTCAGTTTCAATAATCCGTACGGCGCGTGCCCGACCTGTCAGGGTTTCGGCAACACCATCGGCCTCGACCTCGATCTGGTGATACCGAACCCGCAACTCACGCTGGACGAAGGCGCGATTGAACCATGGACGAAACCGCAGCACGATTGGGCGCGCGCCGAACTGCGCCGCTTCTGCAAACAGGAAGGCATCCCCTCGGACGTGCCTTTCGCCGAGTTGCCCCGCGCGCAGCAGCGCGCCATCATCGAGGGCAAAGATAGCTGGGCTGGAGTGCGCGGTTTTTTCGCGTGGCTTGAGACGAAGAAATATAAGCTGCACGTGCGCGTCTTTCTGTCGAAATATCGCGGCTATACGTTGTGCCCGGAATGCGGCGGCGGGCGTCTCAGGCAGGAGGCGCGCGATGTCAGAGTCGGCGGCCGCACGTTGCCGGAAATCTGCGCGCGCTCCATCAAAGACACCGCCGTCTTCTTTGAAGAACTCGAACTGACGACAGAGCAGACAGCTATCGCCGACAAGGTGCTGCTGGAAATCCGTCGACGCCTGCGCTTTCTCGTGGATGTCGGGTTGGACTACCTGACGCTCGACCGTCTCGCCTCGACCCTCTCAGGCGGCGAAGCGCAACGTATTCAACTTGCCACTAATCTCGGCTCGGCGCTCGTCGGCGCGCTCTACGTGCTGGACGAGCCGTCCATCGGACTACATCCGCGCGACAGCGAGCGGCTCATCAAGTTGCTGCACAACCTGCGCGACATCGGCAACACAGTGCTCGTCGTCGAACACGACGAAGAGATGATGCGCGCCGCCGACCACATTCTCGACATCGGCCCGGCGGCGGGCGAACTCGGCGGGCGCGTCGTCTACGAGGGCGACTTCGCCGGGCTGCTCAAAGATGCAACGACGCTGACGGGCAGATACCTGCGCGGCGAATCGGAAATCAAAGAACCGAAGCAGCGGCGCGCACAGAAGAAAAAGCGCATCTCGCTACGCGGCGCGACCGAACATAATTTGCAAAACATTGACGTGGACATTCCTCTGGAATTGCTGACGTGCATCACGGGCGTCAGCGGTTCAGGCAAATCCACGCTCGTCCATGATTGTATTTACGCGGGGTTGAAGAAGTTGCGCGGCGAATGGCAGGGACATGTCGGTGCATTTCAGAAACTCGAAGGTACGCAGGCGCTCGACGATTGTATTTTGGTTGACCAATCGCCCATCGGTCGCACGCCGCGCTCGAATCCCGTCACCTACATCAAAGTTTACGATGCGGTGCGCGAACTCTTCGCCTCAACCCGCGATGCACAGGCGAAAGGCTTCGACCCTTCTTTCTTTTCCTTCAACGTGCCGGGCGGGCGCTGCGACGTGTGCGAGGGAGACGGATCGGTGACGGTCGAGATGCAGTTTCTCGCCGATGTCGAACTGGTCTGCGAAGAATGCAAGGGGACGCGCTTTAAGCCGCAAATTCTCGACGTGCGCTATCGCACGAAGAATATCAACGATGTGCTCAGCATGACGGTGCGCGAGGCGATGACCTTCTTTCGGGATGTTAACAAGATTGCGAACCGCCTAAGGGTGCTCGACGACGTGGGGCTGGGCTATCTGCGTCTCGGTCAATCGGCGACGACGCTTTCGGGCGGCGAAGCGCAGCGCGTCAAGCTGGCCGCGCATCTCTCGAAACGCACCGGCGCAAAGACGCTCTATATCTTCGACGAGCCGACGACCGGCCTTCATTTTGACGACATCAATAAATTGCTCGCGGCCTTTCGCACACTGATTGATGCGGGCGGCTCGCTCCTCGTCATCGAACATAACCTCGATGTTATCAAGACCGCCGACTACTTGATTGACCTCGGCCCGGAAGGCGGCGACAAGGGCGGGCGCATCATCGCCGAGGGCACGCCCGAAGAGATCATGCAGGTCGCGGAATCGCACACAGGCAGGTTCCTGCGCGCGCACCTCGCGCGCTCGAACGGTCATCACACGGAAAGGAAGATGGGTAAGTAATGAGTCTGAAACAGCGCATCACAAGTGATCTGACCGCCGCGATGAAGGCGAAAGACGCGCTCCGGCTCTCGACGTTGCGGATGGTTAAAGCCTCCGTCATGAACCGCGAGATTGAGAAGGGCGGCGAGTTGGGCGATGAAGAGATGACGAAAGTTTTGCAGTCGCTCCTCAAACAGCGGCGTGATTCCGTCGAGCAGTACGAGCGAGCCGGGCGCACGGAACTGGCCGAAAAAGAGAGCGCCGAAATCGTCGTCATCGAAGAATATCTGCCGCAGGCCGCCTCGCGCGAAGAGATTGAGCAAGTCGTCACATCGGTCGTCGCCGAACTCAACGCTTCGTCCATGAAAGAGATGGGCGCGGTGATGAAAGCGGCGCAGGCCCGCCTTGCAGGGCGCAACGCCGACGGGCGCACCGTGAGCGAAATCGTCAAATCAAGACTGGGGTAAAGAGGTTGGAGGTCAAAAGGGGAAGCGGGGGAAGGGATATAAGGGGATAAGGCGAAATCGCGCTCTCGTATTCTTCCCTTTTACCGCAACCTCTTTATCCTTTCCCCGCTTCTTCCCCTGTTTCGCTTCTCCCCGTTGCTTGCCTCGCGTGCTCGATTCCCGTATAATCCGCCTCTTGCTCGGAGCGCAGTGGCGTTGTCCAGTGGGTTCGCGCCCACTTTTTCTTTTGCGCGAGTGTTTTTTGAAGGGGGTTTGGAAAAGCGGGCATGGAAGGGACTTCGGTGGAAGGGCGTGTACGCGAAATAGCCGCGCGGGTGGCTGAAGAGGAAGGCTTGGAACTGGTGCACGCAGAGATTGGGGCTTCCGGGCGGACGGCTGCCGTGCGCCTCTTCATTGACAAGCCGGGAGGCGTGACGCACGAAGATTGCGCGCGCATGAGTCTGCACCTCGGCACGATTCTCGACGTGGAGGATTTCATCCATTCGGCTTATACACTGGAAGTCTCCTCGCCCGGTCTGGAGCGCGGTCTTTACAAGCGCGAGGATTACGAACGCTTCGCCGGTCAGTTGGCGAAGATGAAATCGCGCGAAGCCATCAACGGGCAGCGCAACTTTCGCGGTCGCATCGTCGGTTTGAAAGGCGATGCGGTAGTTTTTGACGATAATACGAACGGGCGCGTCCAAGTTCCCATCGTGTCAATCGTCAAGGCCAATCTTCAGATTGACGTGGAAGCGGAATTCCGGCTCGCAGAGGAACGCGAGCGGCAGAAAAAAGCGGCGGAGGGCTGAAATCCAGCCGCCGGGCAATTGAATAACAACTGAATAACAACCGAATAGCCGCGACCGAGCCATAAATTAAGCCTCGGCGCGCATCTAAAAGTATAGACGTTTATGAGTGCATCCATCCCGCAAAGTATTGACGCGCTGTGCAAAGAGCATGGCATTGATCGCGAACTCGTTATCGAGGCGATGAAGGAAGCCGTGCGCGCGGCAGCCCGTAAGCAGTTCAAGTCGGGCGAAGAGATTCAGGTCGAATGGACGCCGGAAGCGGGGCTGGAACTGTTCGCCTCGAAGGTCATCGTTGACGAAGTGACCAATCCGGGCAGAGAACTCTCGCTCGACGAAGCGCGTGAATTGGCGGGCGATGAAGTCGAAGTCGGCGACGAGCTTCAACTGCCGATGCCAGTCGAAGAGATGGGTCGCATCGCCGCCCAGACGGCCAAGCAGATTCTCTTCCAGAAAGTGCGCGACGCCGTCCGCGCCAACGTCTATGAGCAATATATTGATAAAGTCGGCGACCTCGTCAACGGTTTTGTGAAACGATTCGAGCGCGGCGACATTATCGTTGATCTGGGAAACGTCGAGGCGGTGCTGCCGCGCGGGCAGCAGTCGCGCGGCGAGCAATGGACGCAGGGCGAAAGAATCCGCGTCGTCATCAACGACGTGTCGAAAGAATCGAAGGGGCCGCAGGTCGAAGTCTCGCGCACCTCGCCTGAGCTTTTGCGCCGCCTCTTTGAGATGGAAGTGCCCGAAATTTACGACGAAACGGTGGTCATCAAATCGGCTGTGCGCGAGCCGGGCGAGCGCGCCAAGATTGCCGTCGCCTCCAATGAGCGCGACGTTGACCCCGTGGGCGCATGCGTCGGCATGAAGGGTTCGCGCGTGCAGGCGATTATCCGCGAACTGCGCGGCGAAAAAATTGACATTATCGAATGGTCGGACGAGCCTTCGGTCTTTGCCGCGAACGCCTTGTCGCCCGCGAAGGTCAATCAGGTGCGTATCACAGACATCGAGCGGCGGCAGATGGAAGTCATCGTCAACGAAGACCAGCTTTCGCTCGCCATCGGTAAGCGCGGGCAGAACGTTCGTCTGGCAACAAAACTGGTCGGATGGAACATTGATATTCGCAGCGAAGAAGAGATCAAGCGCGAGGTTGCAGAGCAGATGGGCGCGATGATCGCTTCGGGCGCTCCCGTCCCGCTCGATGCTCTCGAAGGCGTCACTCCGGCGACCACCTCGGCGCTCAAAGAGCACGGCATCAACGATATTGACACGCTGGCCGCCACCTCGATTGATGATTTGACCGAATACCTTGATATCAGTCTCGACGACGCGCAGGCCATTCTCTCTTCCGCGCAGTCCGTCGTCGCGGCGCGTGATAAGAGCAAACAGGCCGCGAGCGCAGACGCCGAAGAAGCAGCGACAGCGGAAGGTGTGGATACGGAAGACGACGGCGTAGCGGCGTCCGAGGCGGCGGCGCAGTTAGTGGAGGCGGTTTCCGAAGCTCAAGTGGAGGACACTATGGAGCAGCATGCTGCGTCCGAAGAGTTTGACCCGACCATCGAAGCCGGAGAAGTCGAGCCTTCAAAGGAGATGACCGCCGAAGGTTATGATGAGGCCGTCCGGCAGGGCGCGCCGTTTCATGCCGAAGAGAACATCCTCGCCGAAGAGTCCGCCGACCCTGTCGCGGTGACGGAAGCCGATCCTATTTCGGACGACGAACTCGCGTTGCAAGGAGCGGGACGCGATTTGCGCGCCGATACGATTACGCCTGCGCCCGACATCACTTCGTCCGAAGCGGCGGTGATTGAAACGAGCGGCGCGGCGATGGATAACACGCGAGCGGATGATGGCGACGTGGAAGAGGACGATTCGCCTTTTTCGCCCGTCGCCGATCTGGGCGGAGAAGCCTCCGCGCCTGAAGTCTCTGCCGGTTCGGCTTTCGCGTCGGAAAACGTGGAAGCGTCTGCGCCGGGTGAAAACAATGCTGTTGACGGTGAGCCACACGATGCTTCCGGCAACGCAGAATAACCGCACCCGATGCAGCCGAGCGCGCGTCCTCAAACGAAGGGGCGCGCTCGACTGTTGCCCGCCCTGAAAGCCGCCGAAGGCTTCGGTCGCACACATGAGATGTGCGGCGCGTCGCACACCGGAGGTTGAAGGAAGGGGAGATTGAACCTTAACCTTTGAAGCGTGCGACGCCGTTTTTTGAAGCGTCGAAGTAAGGAGTGCATGACCCCGTCTAAGGTACGCATCTACGATTTAGCCAAAGAACTCAAGCAAGAGTCGAAGCGCATACTGGAAGAGGTGCGCCGCGAGGGCGTTGATGTCAGCGTTCCCTCGAACACGATCTCGAAAGAGTTGGCGGAAAAGATTCGTAACAGATATTTCCCCAAGAAAGAGGTCAGTGCGGCGCGCGCCGTCCGCGTGATTAAAAAGCCCACGCGCCCGACCGAGGCGGAAGCACTACTGGCGGAACAGGAAGCGCACGCCCTCGACGTAGGGCAGGAGCCTCCGCCGGTTGAAGCTTTACATGAGCCGGAGACCGTCGGTGCACAAGAATCATCCGCCGTCCCGCCAGCCGTCCCGCAAGACGATGCGACGCCGGGCACGAGCAGACCTTTCACCGCACGGCTCGTCAAAAGAGTTCCCCCCGCGACACGCGCCGAGCCGCCCGCTTCGACACAGCAACAGACGGGCGCTGCCGTCGAAGCCGCGCCAATTCAAGATCAAGCGTCGGCGCATCAGCCCGCGCACGAAAACATTACTCCGCCTTCGCACTCCGAAGCGGTCACAGAGGGCGTCAACGCGCCCGTCTCCACAGAGGAACAACACATCGAAATGCCTGCATCCGCTGCTTCGCCAGCGACCATCGTATTGGAAGAGCCGCCTCGTGCCGCTCCTGCTCCTTCGGCTCCGACCGTGCCCGGCGCGGCGAGACAAGTTAGAGTTTTGCGTCCGACTACTGCCGCGCTCAACGCGGGCATTATCTACGGCGAGCGTGCGCCCACTCCGGTCGCTCCGCCTCCGGTTGCGCCCAGCCCGCGCGAGCGCGCGCAACGTAGCAGCGCGGGCGACGGACGCCGCGACCAGCCCGGTCGTGTGCCCCGCGCCGGCCGGGGCGGAGGGGGCGCCGGCGGGGGGGG
>CAXTRQ010000034.1:27175-40422 GCA_964246705.1 uncultured Pyrinomonadaceae bacterium | reverse complement strand
ACTTCATCCTTCACGCGGCGTTGCTGGGTCAGGCTTTCGCCCATTGCCCAAAATTCCCGACTGCTGCCTCCCGTAGGAGTCTGACCCGTATGTCAGTGTCAGTGTGGCCGACCGCCCTCTCAGGCCGGCTACAGATCGTCGCCTTGGTAGGCCATTACCCTACCAACTAGCTAATCTGCCGCGGACTTCTCTTCAGGCGCGAGGTCTTGCGATCCCCCGCTTTAACAACTGTCATCATAGATGCCGCTGCATTATGCGGTATTAGCAACCGTTTCCGGTTGTTATTCCCCACCCGAAGGCAAATTATCCACGTGTTACTCACCCGTGCGCCACTCTACTCGGCCCCCGAAGGAGCCTTTCGCGTTCGACTTGCATGTCTGAGGCACGCCGCCAGCGTTGATTCTGAGCCAGGATCAAACTCTCGTTTAGAATTTGTATCTCTGGAACATTATCTTATACTGGTTAAAGTATTCTGATAATGACTCTTCTCGAGTTTTATCTTGCGCCGGACTTTATCATCCAGCACTACTCTCAAAGGTCTTTAACAGGACACGCTCTATCTAGTTTTCAAAGATCGAGTTCGATTTCATCGAATCCATACTCAGTTGCGTAAGGATTCGTTTCCGTTGCCTCACAGACGACTTTTCTTCGTCCCAAGCAAACCGTGACTTTAGCTTAACTTCGCTTTCTTGTCAAGCGCGCCATCGCATTAAGATGGTCTGACTAAAAGTTCCGCTATATCAAGTCACTCAAGAGCTTTTCGCATCGGGATTAGCCCCGCATCGCCGCATCGCTTAATTCATGCGTGGACGAAACAGCCGCTCTCTATCGTGTAATAACTTTGAAAGAGAAGCGGCTCGCAAAAAGCGCTTTTTGTTATTTGGAATTTCAACCGCCGTGTTTCAGGCAAAGAGGCATTATAGGGATTCTCTTTGTTTTGTCAACACCCGGAGACGGTTTTTTTGAATTAAATTTCCGAGCCATTTAGGAATGCCATCAAAAATGGCGCAATGCTGACTTTTTCAATGGTAATGGGATTGGATTACCGGGCTACTTCCTTTTGCCACCCTTGTGTAATTCACTGAGAGACTCGACGCGCAGTAAGCCTCGCTCGTCGGTGTAGGTCTTGAATTGCACTTCTCTCTGCTGCCCTTCTTCGTCAATCTGGACTTTGAAGATTTTGGTATCACTCGTGCCTTCGACACGTAGAGGCAAACGCCCTTTCAGGTCGGGGCTACGATAGGCCGTATAGTGTTCCTGCCGATCCTTGTCATAGCCGAGCACGAAAATCCGGTCGAAATCAGGGGAATCTATTTTGCCAGCATCGTTGACGCTGCTCTTCTCCAGAATGACCCAGCTACCGGGACGCGAATCCTTGCCCGCATCTTTATCTTTCGGAGCCGGGCGAGAAACGTCTTCAGGCTCGGCGTCTAATCTCTGCCACGCGACGAATTCACGACCGGTGCGATAAAAGATGATGTCGCTCGGCACGGCTAGTTCAACTTGCTTTCCAAAAACCCAACCCGCAGGGGCAGGTGAAGTGGTTGGAGGTAGGCGCACTTTGTACCACAGTTCGTTCTCTTCCTCAGGCTCTTTCGGCTCGTCGGACTCTCTTCGACGGCGATTAGTATTGGTGCGCTGTTCGGCTCCGGCCTTCGGCGCGTCGTCGCTCTCGGTCGCCTCCGACGATTTAGGTTTTGGGACGCGCTTCCAGCCGACGATTTCAAACGTCGCGCCGCTTTCCAGTTTCATTAAAATATTATCGTTGCCGCTGCGATCAGGAGAGAAGCGAATATTAGTGCTGGCGCGAAGTTGGCCAGAGGCTTGTGCAGGGATGCCTTCATCTTCTTTGGCAAGCTTACGCGAGCGCTCGACCATCTCTTCGGGGATGACGTTGCGCGCTTCGATCCAACCCTCCATGCTCTCGGCATCCCGTGTGCGGACACGCAGCCAACGCTCGCCAGTCTCTTGCACGGTGGTGGAATCTAAAACTTCCAGCATATCGCCGCGCACAACTTCCCTCAAATCGGCGGCCACCACCGCCGTCGAACTGCGCACCTGCGCACGGCGCGCGATAACGACACAGGTCTCCAATTTCCCTGCGAGCGTGCCGCAGCCGCTCGTTGCCAGTAAAGCTGCAATTATGAGAATCCATTTCGCTTGATTCATCCCCGGTGTGAAGTGCTTTTGAATGATTGCCATCTCTGAAAATTATCGCGGTCGAGACTAAAATTTGGATTGCGTATCAGCGGTCATGCTTTGGGAGTTAAGTTTAGTACCTTGCGTTTATTTCTGCTGGCGCTTCTTCAAACTTTCATGGAGCTTACGCGTGGCCGCGTTCGACTGTTCATTGTAACCCAATTTGCTCAGCAAATCGCGTTGGCCGCGACTCGGAGAGCTTGTCACCGCGACCTGCGTGCGCGAGCCGACCGACTCCACCTCTAAACCGAAAGGGAGCAGCGCCGCTGCCAGATCAATCGCTACCGGATTCTCGATGTAGCGCTTTGTAAAAATCTCCGTGCCGGAGATGCTGTTCAAAATCTCCAGAACGGCGCGGGTGGCATCCTCTCTCGTCTCTTTTCCTCCGTAGCGGCGGAACAGTTCGCGGTAGGCATCGTCCAGCGACTTTTTGCGCCCCGTCTGCTGCATGAGCGTCAAGTCGTAGAGAAAGGCGACGAGCATTCCTTTGTTGTAGACAAGTGCGGGCGGGCCAGTCCAACGGCGGCGCGACAGTTCGACGAGCGAAAGTTGGTCTGTTCCCCGCGCAGACTTATAACCGTCGAATGCTCGACCCAGCGCGTTCAGGTAATCTTGAAATGAGAGATGTCCCTGCCGCATTCCCGTACGTAAAGCTTGATAGAGCGTGAAGCCTTCGTAGAACCAGCCGTATTCACCTGCGAGCGTCAATCCGTTGGGAATCCATAGATGCAACAACTCGTGTGCGAGCGTGTTATGGAGTTGAGCCAGCGCGGCGACCTTCGAGGGCGTGAGACCTGAGAGAAGGACGATGGTTCCGCCACGTGTCTCTGCGCTCCAATTGTTTCCGGCGGCGGGACGTGGGAACGGCGTGAGGATTACCAGCGAGCGGCTGCGCGGCATGCCACCCAATAGCTTTTCATACTCTTCCAGTATGCCGTTGATGACGTGCGTGAAATCTTGATCGCTAAAAGCCCATTCGCCGCCCGCCGCGAAAGAAACCTCCATTGAACCGACGCGCCCGCGCCGCTCTCTCAAGTTTTGCCCGACGAAGAAAACTGTCTGAGACGCATCTGCAACTTCGTATTTGCCGTTCCTATCTTTTGTTTCAGTCGAAGCAGTCGTCCAGCCAGCGGGCAACTCAAGAGAAATCGTCGCCCCGCCCTGATGGAGCGGCAACAGGTCTCCGGGCATGATGAGGCCGCGCTCTATCGTGAGCCATGAAATGTGTGCGGCGTCGGAGAGAAATTCCGGCGGGTCGAGTTTGAGATCATAGCGAAAACTGTTAGCCGCGCGTTCGGCCTCGTATTCGCCGGGCGCGAGTTGGCGCACAGGCACTTCAGCGCCGACGCCGTCCGCGAGCGCGAGATTTTCAATTCTCCCGGCGAGATTCGCAGCCCCCGCATAGGCATTGAGGAAAGACCAGACGGTTGTCGCGTCCGTCCGGCTGCCTTCGACGTGGACGCGTCCCGGCGCAGCGGAGGTCACGCTGATACGCGCTTCCAGTTTTTGCGCTCTCGTCGTCGTCGCCCCGGCAGCGAAGAGCGACAGCAGCGCCGCGAGGCAGAGCGCGGACTGACACGACTTTTTCCCTAGAAACATGATGAATGGTTATCTGTCCCGTGATTCGATATCAAGGCAGCCGAAGAGTCGCCCGGTACATCTAAAATAACGCGAAAACCTGTAATAACCGAAGAACCCTTCTCATTTGACAGCGCCATCTTACTTTCATATAGTGCTGGGTGAGTTCTAGACTGTAACACAATGTTCCAGACAGTGATGAGCGACAGAAGATGCTTGAGGCGCACGCCTCGCGGGTTCAGTGCCCGCGCGCTGACGTGCGCCCTGATCTTCTTTGTCACTTACGGAGCAACGATTGAAGTTATTCACCAGCACGGTCTTTTTTCGCCGGATCGTGCGTCGGCAAATTCGATTGGCAGCACCGCTGGCGGGGATGCTTCGAGCCATTCGCAGAGCAGTGGCGAGTGTCTGATTTGCCAGCTTCACCAGAATCTTTTCAACGGGCTTTTCCACGCGCTGCCGGACGCTCTGCCGCTGCCGGTAATCTTAGCTTTCATCTCGGCGCTCGCCCTTTCCTACTCTTTTATCACTAACACGCCGCGTCGCGGTCGTGCCCCGCCCGTCGCCTCTCTTCTTTAATTAATTATTGACGCTCACTCGTTTTGACTTAACAGACGAAGGCGCATTCCGAGACATTATCGGGACGCCTGACGCCTGAGTTGTCCCGTTGAATTTTCAGACATCGGGTCTCAAGTCATTTGGTGACGGCGTTTCATCTCATAGCATTTTCTGAGAAGAAGAGAGGTTCGCAAGATGATTCGGAATAAATACGGTAAAGTTTTTATGACCCTTGTAGCGGTCATGTTTTTTGGCGTGGCCGCTCTGGCACAGGCGCGCATCGCCACCATTCAGGGAAGTGTCAGAGACCCCAACGGGGCGGTCATTCCCAACGCGAAGGTGACGGTCACAAATACCGTGACCGGGTATAATCAATCTACACAGACGGACGAGCAGGGCGTCTTCAAACTCGTCAACATTCCTTTTAACACCTATCACGTCAATGTCGAGGCACAGGGCTTTCAGTCCACGCAACAGAGTATTGATCTGGAAAGCAACCTCCCGCAAAACATTGACCTGACCCTCTCGGTCGGGGCAACCACCGAGACCGTCACGGTGACATCCGACACTTCATCTCTGGTTGAAACGGATCGGACTTCATCCGACACGGACATCAGCCAGACGCTCCTCGACCGCCCGACTGGCGCAGCGCCGTCGCGCGCTATCGAGAGTATTGTCGCCTCCACGCCGGGTTTCGTCACAGACGATAACGGCAGACTTCATCCGCGCGGCTCCGAATCGCAAGTGCAGTACGTGGTGGACGGTGTGCCTGTGACGGAAAATTTGTCGGCCATCTTTTCGACGAGTCTCGATGCGCGCACGATGCGCACCGTCGAAGTTTTGACGGGCGGCATCCCCGCCGAGTTCGGCGATAAACTCGGCGGCGTCATCAACGTCAACACGCGCTCCGGCCTTGAGACGCCGACGCAAGGTAGTGTGACTTTTTCAGGCGGAAGTTTTTCGGCTGGCGAAATCGGCGCGGATTTTTCGACGCACACGAAGAAGTTCGGATTTTTGACGAACCTCGCCGCTTCAACCTCACAGCGCTATCTCGACCCGCCGACGATTGATAACTTTCACAACTTCGGTCGCTCCGGCAAAGGGTTTTTCCGTCTCGATTATCAATTCAACCAGAAGGACTCTCTGCGCGGCACGTTTACTTTCGGCGGCTCGAATTTTCAAGTGCCCAACCGGCTCGAACAGGAAATCGCAGGGCAGGATCAACGCCAACGCCTGCGCGACAGTTCGCAAAACATCACCTACCAACGCGTCTTTTCGCCGAGCATGTTGGGGCAGTTCTCTTTCTTCAATCGTCGCAGCACAGCCACCTTGACGAGCAATCCGCTCTCGACCCCCGTCGTGGCTTTTCAAGATCGCACGCTTCAAAACACGGGTGGCATCGCGTCTCTGACCGTCACGCGCGGCGGCCACAACATCAAGTTCGGCGGGCAAGTGACGGTGACGCCCATCCACGAAAACTTCAACTTTTTCCCGACGACGCCTTTCGCAGACCTCTCTGACGATGAAGGCAACGCCGTCCCCAACCCCATCAACAATTTCAACGCCGCGCATCCGTTCGTCTTCGATGGACACAAGACGGGGCGCACGCTGAGCGCATACGTGCAGGATCGTTTCTCGCCGTTCAAGAATTTCACGCTCGATGTCGGGTTGCGCTACGACAACTACCGCCTGCTCGTTCAAGAGGATGCTCTCAGCCCGCGCCTCGGCTTCGCCTAATTCATCCCGCGCACGCAGACGAATCTGCGCGCTTCCTACAATCGTCTCTTTCAACCGCCGCCGGTCGAAAACCTGCTGCTCGCCAGTTCTTCCGAGGCGGCTTCAATTTCGCCCATCGCCGTCACGCAGGGCGTCTCTGTCGTGCAGCCGATACGACCCGACAAGGAGCACGTTTTTGAAGTGGGCGCACAGCAACCTTTGTCGCGCTATTTCCGGCTCAACCTGACGGCCTATCAAAAGCGCATCACAAATTTCTCCGACAAAGATCAATTCTTTGAAACGGGCGTCATCTTCCCGATTACGATTTCCAGCGGGCGCGTGACAGGCGAAGAAGCACGACTCGAATCAACAGATATTCACGGATTTCGTGGCTTCTTTTCCTACGCCAACGCGCATGCTTACGGCGTCACGCCGATTAGCGGCGGGCTGTTCCTCGGCGAAGACTCGCAAGGGTTTCGACTCGCAGGCCAGAAATTCTCCGCCGACCACGACCAGCGCAACGAAGTGCAGTTTCAAATGAGCTACACGCACAAGCCGTCCGGCATCTACGCCATCTTTAACGGGCGCTACGATTCGGGCGTGCCGACCGATGTCGAACCGGGCACGACGCTCGCAGAGTTTACATCCGCAGGATTTGACCCGCGTCTCTACAACGAAATAGATTTCCAGCGCGGGCGCGTCCGTCCACGCACCGTTCTGGATTTTTCCGTCGGCGCAGACATCATGCGCGACGAGCGGACTTCGGTAAACGTGCAGTTTGACGTGCAAAATCTGACGAACCAGTTGTTCCTTTACAATTTCGAGTCGGTGTTCAGCGGCACTCACGTCGGTTATCCGCGCCTGCTGAGCGGTCGTCTGGCGTTGCGCTTTAGGTAAACAAACGGGAACTCAGGCCATTCGCCCGGCGTACTGCTTTTCAAATAAAGCACGCCGGGCGAATTCTTTGGCGAGCGTTGACACCACCTCCGCACGCCGATAGAATGCAGCCCTTGCTCTTTAGGTTTTCCGCCAGTCACTTGTTAACGGCATGAGGAATCGGCTGTGAGTCTCGTCAAAGTTATCATTATTACTATCGCCCTTATTTTGAGTCTGCTGCTATTCGGGCGTTTTCTGTTTTAGCCTTCTCCACGGCATGAGCATCAATCGCGCCGCGACTCTCCGACCTCCCAATGCGCCGCGCGATAGCCGCAAGCTATTCGTCTCGATTTTCCTGCTTGTCACTTCTCTACTCGTTTCTCAATGCATCCTCTTCGCGCAGCAAGAGCCTGCCACACAACAGGACGAAGTTATCCGCGTCAACACAGACTTGATTACCGTCCCCGTCATCGTCTCGGACACGAAAGGACAACACGTCGCAGGTTTGACGCGGGACGAGTTCGAGTTGCGCGATGATGGCCGGCGCGTCGAGTTAGATTATTTCGCGGCGGGCGCAGACCGTGTTGCGCTGACCTTTCTGCTCGACGCGTCGGGCAGCGCGCGAGAAATCATTATGCACCAGCGCGAAACCGCGCTCGCGCTCTTCTCTCATTTCGGAGAAAGCTCGCGCGTCTCCGTTATCCAATTCAGGGAACAGCCCGCGCTGGCTCTGCCCTTCACCGCCGATTTGCGACTGGCGCGCGCCGCCTTTCAGTTCACAGCCGGACGCGACCGCCGCACCGCGCTGTTCGATGCCGCGCTCGCCGCCGTGCGAAACTACAATGCGAGCGAGCGGAATCAGACCGAACGACGTATCGTGATTCTCATCAGCGACGGGCTTGACACAGCGAGCGCCGTGCGTGCTCCTGCCGTCGTTGAAGAAGCGAGCAAGCGCGGTGTCTCTTTTTACGTTATTCATCTCCCGCTCTTCGCCCCGCGCGACGGGCGGCTGGTTGCGCGCCAGCCGTCAAAGGGTTTTCATGATCTGGCGGAGAAAACCGGCGGACAGTTTTTCACCTTCGGCGATGCGCGCACGGCTTTAGACCCGCACGCCGAGTATGATCTTCAACCCATCTTTCGCGCCATCGCCGACGACCTGCGTGGGCAATACATCCTCGGCTATTACGCCGGACAACAGGAACGCACCAAGTTCCAACATCGCTTTGACGTTCGCTTAAGATCCCCGCACAAGCGCAATCTCCGCGTGCGCCTGCTGCGCGAGGGATACGTTTTAAAAGCAGCGGTGAGTGACAAGTGATGAGGGACAAGTTAAGGTCAGCTTTCTTCTCATCACTCATCACTCTTAACTAAAAACTGAAAGCTGTTCCCGGTTTTGCTCGTCACTCCAAATTATGTCTATGCAAAATACAGAAGGACTTCGACGCATCCGGCGCGCGTTGTTGAGCGTTTCGGATAAAACGGGATTGATTGATTTCGCGCGGGCGCTCGCCGGTTTCGACGTACAGTTGCTCAGCACGGGCGGGACGGCCAGAGCGTTGCGTGAGGCCGGGCTTGAGGTGCGTGACGTGTCGGAGGTCACAGGCTTTCCCGAAATGCTGAATGGGCGCGTCAAAACTTTGCATCCGCACATCCACGGCGGACTGCTCGCCGTCCGTGATAATGAGAGCCACACGCGCTCGCTCGTCGAGCATAGCATCGAGCCGATTGATATGGTCGTAGTCAACCTCTACCCGTTCGAGCAAACTATCGCGCGCGCGGGCGTCACGCACGAAGAGGCCATCGAACAGATAGACATCGGCGGCCCGGCGATGATTCGTTCGGCGGCCAAAAATTATCAGGATGTCGCGGTTGTCGTCTCCCCTGCCGCTTATGCCGAGTTGTCTGCCGAATTACAACGCACGGGCGGCTCGCTTTCGCTCGACACGCGCAGGCGTCTCGCGAAGCATGCCTTCCAACGCACCGCAACATACGACGCGGCGGTTTTCGCTTACTTCTCGGCGCAGCACGAGCTAGCGGACGCACTCGGCACAGAGACGAAGAACGCCGTCTCAGGCGGCGAGGAGATAGGAAGTGCGCAATTTCTTCATCCATTTGAAAACCTCGACTACCTGCCCGATTACGCTCAATTCACGATGAAGAAAGCCGCCGGCTTACGCTATGGCGAGAATCCGCATCAACGCGCCGCGCTCTATGACAGCGGCGAGAAGCGCGGCGTCGCTCATGCTGAAATTCTCTCCGGCAAGGAGATGTCCTTCAACAACTACGTTGACGCCGACGCCGCGTGGCAACTCGCCTGTGATTTTGAAGAGACGGCGTGCGCGATTATCAAGCACATGAATCCTTCGGGCGTCGGCACGGGCACGACGCTCGAAGAGGCTTACAGGCGCGCACTCGCAACCGACTCCGTCTCAGCTTTCGGCGGCATCGTCGCCTTCAACCGAAAAGTTGACGAACAGGCGGCGCGCGCTTTGACGGAAATTTTCACGGAGGTCGTCGTCGCGCCCGACTACGACGAAAGCGCACTCGAAGTTCTTCGGGCGAAAAAGAATCTGCGAGTCCTGCGCGTCGGCGTGGCGCAGGCAGCGACGGGTCTGGACTTCAAAAGGATTACCGGCGGAATGCTGATTCAAACGCGTGATACGCATCAACTCAAGTCCGCCGACTTGAAGATTGTGACGCAACGCGCGCCGACCGCAGAAGAGACGGCGGCGCTGCTTTTCGCTTGGACGGTCTGCAAGCATACGAAGTCGAACGCCATCGTCTATGCCCGCGCGGGTCAAACCGTCGGCATCGGCGCAGGCCAAATGTCGAGAGTTGATTCCGTCCGCATCGGCGCGATGCGCGCGCAGTTGCCGGTCGCAGGCTCCGTGCTCGCCTCCGACGCTTTCTTCCCGTTCCGCGACGGCGTGGACGAAGCGGCGACACACGGCATCACCGCCATCATTCAACCCGGCGGCTCCGTCCGCGATGCGGAGATTATCGCCGCCGCCGACGAGCATCAACTGGCAATGGTGCTGACCGGCATACGCCATTTCAGACACTAAAAAGCTGTTTGAAGAGTCTCGGAGGGATATTAAAGTCTGGCTGTCAGCTTGCTCTCGCGCCGTAGAATCGTTGATACTTGACCATACCGCGCAGACCTTCCCGTATCTAGTTGTCTTCCCCGGAGGTTTGTGAGATTGCATTGTTGAAGGGAAAAAAGAATGGCAGATATGGAAATAATCGAGGGGCAGAACGAGTCTTCGCCCATCCGTTGTCGTTATTGCGGCCAGCTGAACCAGACGCGAAATAATAGCGGAAGCCCTGCGAGGTGCGGGCGTTGCCGCCTGTTGCTGTCGGATACGCCGCACAAAAAATTCGCCGACTTAAATAAGCATGATTACGTGCATCCGGCGGACAGCCGCGCGCTCGCCGCGCTGCGTGCAATTCCCGGCATGGATAAGGCAGTCGCCAAGCTGCTGAACCTGACCGGCGAGCCGTTTCTCAACGTCATCATGATGGCGAGCGCCGTGCGCGTCACCCCCTTGCAGTGTCCTGATCTCTACGCGAAGTTGCAGGTCGCCTGCACGACTCTCGGCGTGGACATGCCCGATCTTTACGTGCAGCAGTCGCCCCTCGTCAACGCTTTCACCTACGGCGTTGACCGCACCATGATCGTGCTCTTTTCAGGACTGCTCGAACGCCTGACGGACGAAGAAGTGCTCGCCGTCATCGCTCATGAGGTGGGACATATTCACGCCGAGCACGTCTTGTACTTGACGGCGGCGCGGCTACTGCAAGCGATTGCCGACGGCGCGATTGCCGCCGCGCCGATCCACAACCTCATCGGACAGATTATCTCTGCCACGATGGAGGCGGCGCTGAAGGCATGGATGCGACGCGCGGAACTTTCGTGCGACCGCGCCGCGCTGCTCGTCACGCAGGATGCGGACATCATCGGGCGCACGATGATGAAGCTCTCAGGCGGAACTTTTGCGTCGCGGCTCGACTACGATCAGTTTCTCCAACAGGCGCGCGACTTTCAGAAGAACTACGACGACAAAGCCCTCGACCGCTTCTGGGCTGACATCATCACCTCCGGCCTGACGCATCCGTTCCCCGTCTGGCGCGTTTCGGAAATCCTGAAATGGGTTGAGAGCGGCGAGTATCAACGCCTGATGGATGGCGAGACGGCGAGCGCCGCCGCCTAAGCTGAAACGGTTTGTCCCTTATCTCCACTGGAACGCTTATGAAAACATTTGCCCTCGGCCTCTTAGTGCTCTGTTGTGCCTTGCCCTTCGCGGGCGCATCGGCTCAGAAGAAGCAGAAGAAAGAGCCTTGCGACGACGCACGGACGCAGTTGGACATGAACGTCTGCGCTGACAGAGAATTTAAGAACGCAGACGCGGCTTTGAATCGCCTCTACAATCAACTCATGGCGCAGGTGGATGAAGACGGGAAGGCGAAAATTAAGTCTGTCGAGTTGGCTTGGCTCAAGTACAGGGATAGTAACTGCGATTACGAAGCATCAGTATACGAGGGCGGCAGCATCAAGCCGATGATCTATTCGTTCTGCCTCGCACGCATGACACAGGCGCGCACCAGCGAGCTTAAAGACCAGATCAAGGAACTTAACCACTAGTCATCAGTTTCTCGCAAAGGGAACAACCAAATGCTGCTGGAAAACAGATTCGGAATCGTCTTCGGCGTTGCGAATAAGCGCTCAATCGCGTGGGCTTCGGCGTTGTGCTTACGTGACGCGGGTGCGCATCTCGCGTTCACTTATCAGAATGAGCGTCTGAAAGATAACGTGGAGAGCCTGACGGCAGACATGGACGCGCCGCTCATGCGATGCGACGTGGTCAATGCGGAGGAGGTCGAGCAGACGTTCGCGCAAGTCAGAGAGAAATTCGGGCGGCTCGATTTTCTCATTCATAGTCTCGCCTTCGCCCCGCGTGAAGCGCTCGAAGGCGACTACGTCGACACCTCGCGCGAAGCCTTCCTGACCGCGCTCGACATCAGCGCCTATTCGCTGGCCGTGCTTGCACGCGCGGCCACGCCTCTGATGACCGAAGGCGGAAGCATCGTCTCGATGACTTATTACGGAGCGGAGAAGGTTGTGCCGAATTACAACGTGATGGGCGTCGCGAAAGCCGCGCTGGAAGCGAGCACGCGTTATCTGGCCGCCGATCTGGGCAAGCATAATATCCGCGTCAACACCATCAGCGCCGGGCCGATAAACACGCTCGCCGCACGCGGCGTCGGCAATATGGGGACAATGCTGAAGCATCACGCCGACCGCGCGCCGCTTCGTCGCAACGTCGAAGCGAGCGAAGTCGGCAACGCCGCGCTCTTTCTCTGTAGCCCGCTCTCGTCCGGCATCACGGGCGAAGTCCTCCACGTTGATTGCGGCTACAACATCATGGCTTTTTGAAATCAGAGGTCGGAGGCCGGAGGTTTGTTAAAGTTCAGTTGAAACAGACCCACTTTCACAAACCTCCGGCCTCCAAATTTTTATGGCTAAGACAAAAAACAAGGACGCGCGGCAGCACGGGCGGACGGTGACGCAGGATGAGCAGTTGCTTGAGTCGCCGCGTCAGGACGCTTTCACGCAGACGGATACTTGGCGTGTGTTTCGCATCATGGGAGAGTTCGTCGAGGGCTTTGACGATCTCTCGTCGGTCACGCGCGGCGTCTCAATCTTCGGCTCGGCGCGCACGCCCGTTGATAACGACTACTATCGTGCGGCTGAAGAGACGGCGGCATTGCTGGCGCGCGAGGGCTTCGCGGTGATTACGGGCGGCGGCCCCGGCATCATGGAAGCCGCCAACAAAGGAGCTTTCGAGGCGGGTGGCCTCTCTATCGGCTGCAACATCGAACTCCCTTTCGAGCAGCGACCGAACTCTTACCAGACGCGCCTGTTGACCTTCAAATACTTCTTCGTGCGTAAGACGATGTTCGTTAAATACAGCACGGCTTTCATCATCTTTCCCGGCGGCTTCGGCACGCTCGACGAGCTTTTTGAATCGCTCACGTTGATTCAAACGAGAAAAATCAGGAACTTTCCGGTCGTGCTTTTCGGCACGGAATATTGGGGCGGAATGTTGAAGTGGGCGAAAGATATGATGCTCGCCTCCGGCAACATCTCGGACGCCGACCTGAACCTATTGCACGCCACCGACTCGCCATCCGAAGCCGTCGAAATCGTCGTCCGTAGCCAAGACACTCTGCGAAAACTGGACAAGACTTTCTCGACCGATTACTGAACCCGTAGAATGCCCGCCCACAGACGCTTCAACGCCGAGCGCGGATTGCAGCAC
>CAXTRQ010000034.1:0-27165 GCA_964246705.1 uncultured Pyrinomonadaceae bacterium | reverse complement strand
GGGTGCGGTGGGGCGCGCCCATAATTTTTTACCCCCCCCAACCACGCCAAAGCGCTAAGAAAATAAAAAGTCGAGTGATTGAAGATTTAAGGTTTCAAACGTTTGAAACCTCTGCAACCCTGCGATGGCAAATCAGAACGCTCGATTGAAAGGGGCTTTAATCTTTCAACGGCTTGATTCGTGGGACGATGACGTGGCCTGTCAGCCATTCGAGGTAGGGCGCAGAGACATCGGTAATCGGGAGAGAGATAATTTCGGGAGTGTCGTATGTATGCAACGCGCGCACCTCATGTTCCAGCGCGGGGAAGCAAGCGGCGGTTGTCTTCGCCAGTAGGAGCACCTCCGGTTCACGATAGATACTTCCCTGCCAGCGATAAACCGATTCCATCTCCGGCATGATTTGTACGCAAGCCGCGAGGTGTGCCCCGACCAACATCTCCGCCAATCGCGCAGCCTCTTCGCGGCTCCCGGCGGTTATCATCACCATCACCGCCGCCGAACTTATGTCAGCCATCAATAACCTCCACGGAAGAAACGCGGAATGCGAAACAATGAATGCTGAATGCTGAACTGAAAGACGAAGGCTTTTTGTTCATCAACTCAGCGTTCATCGTCCTGCGTCTCGGCGTTGTCTTCATCTACCGTTGTGCCGGTTAGCGGCGTCGTGTCCGCTCCGAAGAAGGAGTTATAAATCTCCTGCGCGCGGTCTAGGTCGCGCTCGTCGACGAGCACGAGCGCACCGGGAGCGGTCGTCGAGAGCAGAGGCGAGAAGGCATCCATGCCGCCCGATTGGATGGCGGAGCGGACACCGTTCTGCGTGAGAATGTCGTGGATCATCTCGGCTTCAGCAGGCGAGCCGACGTTGTGCAACGGCACAAAGCGGGCTTCGCTATTATCGTGCAAAGTGTTTTCCGGGGTCAGGTGCTCGACCAACTCCGTTTCGTCGTCAGGACAGCGCGTGATACCGGCTTCGTATTCCGATTCGCAAACGGGACAGAACATAGATTCTCCCCTCAAGCTGGATGTTTGATAAGAAGGCAGGATGATTATAAGAATGAAAGGGGTAAAAGGGGAAATGGGAAAGAGGGTAAAGGGTTGAGGCAAAGGAAAAGCGACGCGCTACTGACGCGAGTTTTTTCTTTGCTCTCTTCCCCTTTGACCTGCTTCCCCTTCCTATTGTGCGGCCTGCACGCCGCGCTCGAAGGGAATCTCTTCAAAGTGCGTCATCCGTTTGAAGGTGCGAAAGCGTTCGTTGATCTCTTCGTGTGTGAGGCGCGAAACGCGCTCCGTGCCGAACTCTTCGACATTGAAGGAGGCCAGCACCGAGCCGAAAATCATCGCGCGTCGCATTGCCGGTTCGTCAATCGCCTGTTGGCTCGCTAGATAACCCATGAAGCCGCCCGCGAAGGTGTCGCCCGCACCCGTCGGGTCGAAGACGGATTCGAGCGGGTAAGCGGGGATGGCGAAGTAAGTATCTTTGGTGAACATCGCCGCGCCATACTCGCCGCGCTTGATGATGAGCGCCGACGGCCCCCAAGAGAGAATCGCGCGCGCCGCTTTAATCAGATTCGGCTCTCCGGCAAGTTGCCGCGCCTCCGCGTCATTGATGATGACGATATTAACTTTGGCAATCGCCTCTCTGACCGCTTCCGGCACGGTCGTAATCCAGTAGTTCATCGTGTCGAGCGCGACCAGTTGCGCGTCGCTCACCTGTTCGCGCACCTCGCTCTGAATGTCGGGCTGGATGTTACCCAGAAAAACGAGGCGTGAACGGCGCGAAGCATCTGAGAGCTTCGGCTTGAAATCGGCGAAGACGTTGAGTTGAGTATCAAGCGTGTGCGCCGTGTTCAAGTCGAAGTCGTAACGTCCGCGCCAGAAGAAAGTCTGACCGTCGGAGATTTTTTCAAGGTCAGAAGTCTCAACCTGATGCCGCTCGAAGACGGCCATCTCGTCAGCGCCGAAATCGCCGCCGACGACGCCGACAATCCGCACGTCCGTAAAAAAACTGGCGGCCAGAGAAAAATGGGTCGCCGAGCCGCCGAGCATCTTTTCGCGTTTCCCGAACGGCGTCTCGACCGCATCGAACGCCACCGAGCCAACAACCAGCAATGACACGTTTAGAGGTTCTCCTTTGATGAATAATCAGTTTTCAGACTTAAGACATGTTGCGTATTTACCGAAAACTGAAAACTTTTCTTACTGCTTCTTCTCTTCCGCTTTCTTCACGCCGCCGAGGGCGGCGAGTTCTTTCTCGGCGAGCTTGCGAAAATCACTGTCGGTGAATTCGTTGACGACGCGTGAAAGATAGTCGCGCGCATCGTCGCGGAGTTTGTCCGCCGGAATGGTCGCCGCTTGTTTGCCGCGATTCTCCGAGAGACGGAGGCTGCTCGCGCCCGCAATATAAAGCACTTCGTCGAGCTGCGTGAAATTCGGGTATCCGGCAATTATTTCCTCGCAGCGTGCGATGGCCGCGCGATATGCCTTCTTGAACTTGAAATAGTGGCGCGCGACTTCGAGGTTGTGCGCCGCTTCCTTCTCAAGCTCTTTATCTTTGAGCACCGACGGGTCGGGGCCTTTCGAGACGTTGCCTTGAGCGCGCACAGTCGCCGAGTCGGCGCAAAAAGTGATGAGCGCCAGAGCGAAAAACAGCAGGCCAAGTTTCTTCATGACAGAACCTCTCTTAAGTAAAATCATCCGAGCCGACGACGCAAAAATTGCGTTCTCAATTCTTCGACGGCGCGTACTTTTTGATGATTGCGTCGAGCTTCTTCGTTGTCGCTTCAGGCCAAAGTTCCGGCGCGGTAAAAATCGCGTTCTTCATCGCCGAGCCACAGTCGCAGGCGGGCGCTCGCTCGCTCAGACGTTTCACGGCCTCGCGCATGATGTTCTGCGCGTTACGCACGTTTTTGTTTAGATACTCGACCACCGTCTCGACCGACACGGCGTCGTGCGCTTCGTGCCAGCAGTCATAATCCGTGACGAGCGCCAGCGTCGCGTAGCAGATTTCGGCCTCGCGCGCCAGTTTCGCTTCCTGCAAGTTGGTCATGCCGATGACATCCATGCCCCACGAGCGATAAACATGCGATTCGGCCTTCGTGGAAAACGCAGGCCCTTCCATGCACAGGTATGTCCCGCCGCGATGCGTCTTCACGTCCGCGACCGTGCATGATTCTTCGAGCACGTCGCCGAGTTCATGGCAGACCGGATGGGCGAAAGTAACATGCGCGACGATTCCTTCGCCAAAGAAGGTTGACTCCTGTGCGCGCCCGCGCGTGCGGTCGAAAAACTGGTCGGGGATGACCATATCAAGCGGCGCGTATTGTTCCTGCAAAGAGCCGACCGCCGAAGCGGACAGGATGCGCTCAACGCCGAGCAGCTTTAACGCGTAGATGTTTGCGCGGAAAGGCAACTCCGTCGGCAGGATGCGATGTCCGCGCCCATGACGCGGCAAAAAGGCGACGCGCACGCCTTCGAGCGTCCCCACGATAAAAGCATCAGACGGATCGCCGAAGGGCGTCTCAACTTTTACTTCCTCGACATCTTTCAGTTCCGGCATCTGGTAGAGGCCGCTTCCCCCGATAATGCCGATCTTCGCTGTGGTCATGTTTGTCTCTCGTTCGATTGCTGTTTCAAATCTCAAATCTCAAATTCTTCTCCGCGCCCTTGCTTCTTTGCGTGAAACTTTTTGACGAGCGAAGAAGATTCGCATACATTCAGGTTTTGATAAAACTGCTATTCACCCGGAATAAATCCGTCCTGTTCATCTTCAAGCCCGGTGGCGCGCAGCTTTCCGTTTTCTTCGACGATGCGGCAGATGGGCACTTCTGGGTCGTGATAGAAAAGGCAGCGCCACTGCTCGCGCGCGGCTTGAGGCAGCAGACGCTTTTTTGCTTCCAGCGTTTCGACCGGGTAGAGGTCGTAGCCCATCACCCATGCGTAGGGGACGTGGGCGCGCATCGGCACGAGGTCGGCGAAACCGTAGAGAGTCTTCCCGCCGCGCTCCAGATGCACGCATTGCATGGTGCGCGAATGACCGGGCACGGTTTCAAGCCGGAGGCCGGGAACGACTTCATAGCTCGCGGGTTTCAATTCCAGTTGCCCGCTCTCCGCCAGAGGCCGCCAGTTCTCAGGCATGTAACTGGAGCGGTCGCGCTCGTGCGGCGCTTCGGCGTGAGCGTATTCTTCGTGTGAGACGAAATAGCGTGCGTTAGGAAAAGTCGGGACGAAAGCGCCGCGCTCGTCGAGCATCGTGTTGCCGCCCGCGTGGTCGAAATGGAGATGCGTGTTGACGACGATGGAAATCTCTTCCGGCGCGCAATTCGTTAACGCACGCACCGATTGGCGCAGAGAGCGCGTGCGCGAAATGCCGTACATCTCCGTGTGCTTCGGAGACCACTTATCGCCGATGCCCGTCTCGATGAGAATGCGTTCGCCCGCCGCTTCGATGAACAGGCAGTTCATGTTGAGACGGATGCGATTGTGTTCATCGGGCGGGCACAGACGCGACCAGAGCGTGCGCGGCACGACGCCGAACATCGCGCCGCCGTCCAGACGAAACTCAGCGTCAGGAACCACCTCCACACGATAATCGCCTAACTGCACGCGCCTCCACTCCGCACGAACCGCCTGACTCTCAAAGGTCACTACTTCTTATTATTACGTGGTTGCGGTTTTGTCGCCGCGCCGTCCGCAGGCTTATTGCTGCCGCCGCTTGGCGGTGGCGCGTTCGCATCCGGCGGTGCTTGAACGGGGGGCGGTGCGCCCGCCGCGCCACCGCTGCCGTCGTCGCCGCCCGCGCCGGGAAGAGGCATGCCGGTTTGTGCAGGCATCTCCGGTGCTTTAACCGCGTAATTGTCGGCGACCTTGACCTTCGTATTCTTCACGACCTCTTCGATGTACTTGTCCTGTTTCTCCTGCGAGAGCGCGTCCTTGGCTTGATCTCGCGCGGGCTTGGCCTGACCCGCCGGATTGAGACCGGCCATCGCTCCTCCGCCCTTTTCAATCAGAATGTGGCGCGCATGCACCTGTTCTTCGGGCTGTCCGCTCGCGCCGTTCTCCGTGCGATGGCCTTCAACTTTAATAACGTGAAAGCCGAAAGGAGTCTCGACGATGTCGCTGATCTCTCCGTCTTTGAGTGCGAACGCGGCATCTTCAAATGGCTTGACCATCTGTCCGCGCCCGAACCAATCGAGGTCGCCGCCCTTATCTTTACTTCCGGGGTCGGATGAATACTGCTTGGCGAGCGCCGCGAAATCTTCGCCGCCGCGCGCACGTTTGAGGACATCTTCGGCCTTGCCGCGCGCTTCCGCCTCTCCGGCCTTGCGCTTTTCGTCGGCCTCAACAATTTCAGGATGCTTGGAGAGATATTCGTCAATCTCTTTATCCGAAGGCTCGAATTGTTTGGCAAGGTCTTTGGAATAGATGCGACCCAGCAGGTTCGATTCCTGAAGCTGAATTTGCATCTGCGTCTTACGTTCTTTATCAATCCCTGCGCCGAGTGCTTTGCGTTCGCCGACGAAGTAGCGCGCCAACTCCTTTTTGAATTCATCCTTCGGGGCGGTTGGCGGCAGCAGTTCAGCTTTTTGCAAGTCCTGCATAAGCTGGTCAAGCTCTTGATCTTTACCCGGCTCTTTCAGGTAAGCATCAATATCCTGTTGCGGGAAGCTCTGATCGAGCGGCTTGCCCGCATCGCGCTGCTTCATGGCGTACATCTGCGCGAGGATGAAGGCGCGCATCACTTGCAGCGTCCGCTTCACCTCCGGGCGGTCGGCGACGCCTTTTTCTCGCGCCTCCTGACCGACGGCCAAGACCTTGAGCAACTCTTTGGAGAAGTCCTTGCGCTCGTCCTCGCTCGTCGCCAATTGCGCGCGTACCTGCGGCGGTAAGCTTTCAGCAAATGTGGTCATGTCTTCCGCAGAGAAATTCGGAGTGCTCGTGCGCTTGGCGCGTACCTGCCAGACAATCAGGCCGATGACCGCGATGATGGCAAACCCGGCGATGATGAATACCTTCGTCATTGACGAGCCCGGCTTGTAGGGCGCAGGCGGATTTTTTAAAGATGCGCCGGTCGCCGCATCCGACGCGGCAGCAGCGCGCGTCGTATCCTTTGCGCCAGCATCGTCTTCATCTTCGTCCATCGTCTCGCTCGCTGCGACAGGCGTGCTCGCCGCATCCTGTCCAGCGCTCGTCGCGCTCGTTGCATCTGAAATTTCCGCCGCGCCGGGGGCGTCAAGTTCCGTCGTTTGACTAGCGTCTGTCTCAACTGCATGAGGCGAGACAGCAGCGCCGCATCCGGGGCAGACTTCCACGCTATCCAACATCTGCGTGCCACATTGTTTACAAGTAATCATATCTTTTCCTTCTATTGTGCCGGGCTGGTCTCCATTCTCAATCTCTAATTGTCTGACCGCGCGTGTCTCTTCTCTCCAAAGAACATCAACGACGACCGACGGAGCAGTTCAATCAACTGCTCGATTCGGGTGCGCCACATCGCACCGTCATGCAACCGCAGAGATTAGGCGCGCTCGCCGAACTTTCAAGCATAGACGCGAACGCACCTCTCGCGCAAATCCGCAAACGTGCGTGCCGACCAGTCAGATAATAAAGTTTAGGGACGCCTCGTGCGCCCGCGACCTGTTCGAGTTGAGGTCGGACGAGTCGTGTTTGTTGTCGCCGGTTTGGTTTGCGTCTGCACAGGGGCGGGCGTTTTGCCGTCTGGCTGCGTGGCGTTCTGTGTTGGAGCGGGCGGCGGCGTCTGCCCGCTGCCGGCCCCTCTGCCGCGCATCTCCGGCGGGCTTGCGTCAATTTCGTAGGTTTCAACGACACTGATATTACGCCGCTTCACAATCTCGTCCAGAACGCGGTCGCGCTTCTCATTCTCACCCGCCGTGCGCGCCTGTTCGCGCGGAGCCTGCGGCGGCCCGCCGCTCGTCTGCGGCGCGCCGTATCTGATGAGAATGTGGCGCGCGTGCACCTGCTCCTGCGGTTTGCCGTCGTCGCCATTCTGCGTGCGCCGCTCGTCGAGTTTGATGATGTGATAACCGAACTGTGATTCGACGATGCCGCTCAGTTCACCCGGCTTCAAAGCAAACGCCGCATCCTCAAATGGCTTGACCATCATCCCGCGACCGAACCAGCCGAGGTCGCCGCCCTGATCTTTGCTGCCGGGGTCGGTCGAAAATTCTTTCGCCAGCGCGGCGAAATCCTCGCCCGCGCGCGCGCTGCAAGACGGTCTCGGCTTTAGCGCGCGACTCTTTCGGGTCGAGTTCAGGATGCTTTGCGATATAGGCGTCAACTTCCTGCTCGGTCGCCTTGAAGCGCGAGCGCAGTTGCTCGGCATATTTTTGAGCGAGCAGCCGCGCATGTTGCAGCGCGATGAGCAGTTGCGTCCCGCGTTGTTTATCCAATCCGGCAGCGATGCCTTTGGCCTTGGCGACCATCACGTTCGCCCATTGCTGCTGCAACTCTGCGCGGCGCGTATCGCTGATGGTCAAGCCTTTCTCCGGCCCATTCTTTCCGTAATCTTCGAGGAAGGCCTGAAACTGTTGCTCCTGCCCCGGCGCTTTGAGAAAGGCGGCAATCTCTTCTTTCGAGACAATCTGCTCCTGCGCCGTCGCCCCGGCTTCGCGCCTCATCTTCGTATAAGCTTGCGCGATGATGAAGGAACGCGACAGATCCATCTGAAGCTGCGTTTCGGGATTTGCGGCCAGACCCATCGTGCGCGCCTCTTCCGCCACCGCAAGCATCTCTCTTACGTCTTTCGCAAACGCCTTACGCTCCGAGTCCTCTGCGGCCAGCCGCATTCGCACTTCAGGCGGAAAACCCAGACCGTCAACGATCAACTGCATATCTGCGGCTGTCAGGCTGATGGACTGCGGTTGTGCGCTCCGCTGTGGAGGCGTCGTGGCCTGCGTCCGTGTACGCGGTGACGGCGATTGAGTGCGTCTGGCGGGCGTCCTCTGCGCGAAACTGGCGGCGGGTAAAAGACCGATGACGAGAGCGGCGACGAGAAGTTTCTGGTGTGCTGGCAAAGCTACTATCCTTCCATGTTGGTTTCGTGCGTATCGGGAGCGTGTTCGACCAGTTCGAGCAGCACGCCTCCGGCGGTTGAGGGATGAACGAAGGCGACGAGACAATTGCCCGCGCCGACGCGAGGTTCTTCATCAATCAACCGCGCTCCCTGCCCTTTCAGACGCGCGAGCGCGGCGCGGATGTCCGGAACGCGCACCGCGATATGATGAATGCCCGCGCCCCTCTTTTCGAGAAATTTGGCGACGGGCGAGGTCGGGCCGGTCGGCTCTAAAAGTTCGATACGCGGCTCGCCCACGGGCAGCATCGCCACGCGCACGCCCTGTCCGGCAACCTCTTCCGTATGCGTGACCTCAAGTCCCAACGCATCGCGCCAGAAAGCGAGTGCGTCATCGAGTCGCGGCGTAGCTATTCCGATATGCTCAATCTTCATATTCAGTGAAAACCATCCGGCGAGCGAAGCATTGAGATGCAGTAATCAAACTTCTTACTGCCTGTGCCTCGCCGTTCAAATATCGCCGCCGATTCGCTTCAAACGCGCGGCTCACCCAGAGTCCCTGCGGCCATGAACTCTTCGACCGCCGAGTAAGGGTCGCGCCGTTTATCGGCGACTTCCGAGGCCAGTTCATCCAACTGCTCGTCTGCGCCTTCCGCCGCCATGGCGCGCGCCAGCAGTCGCTCGCGCAGCAGTTCGAGAATACGCCAGCGTGCAATCGCGCTGCGGCGCGTGTGGCTCGACTGCGGGTTCTTCTGAAATTCTCGATAACTCTCGATGGCCGTCGCCAGTTCTTCGATGCCCTTATTCTCGGTCGCCACGGTCTTGATAATCGGCGGCTGCCACATGTCCGGGCGATGCGCGAGCGAGAGCAGCGCTTCCAACTCTTTTTCGGTACGCAGCACGCCGTCGCGGTCGGCCTTATTGATGACGAACACATCGCCAATCTCCATGATGCCCGCCTTGATGGCCTGTATATCGTCGCCCATACCGGGCACGAGGACAACCACCGAGACATCAGCAGTCTTCACAATTTCGACCTCGTCCTGTCCGACGCCGACCGTCTCGACAATGATTTTTTGATAACCGGCGGCGTCGAGAATCGCCACCGCATCCACGCTCGCACGCGCCAGTCCGCCAAGCTGCCCGCGCGTCGCCATCGAACGAATAAAGACGCCGGGATCGAGTCCGAGCGTCTGCATCCTGATACGGTCGCCTAAAATCGCGCCGCCCGAAAAAGGACTCGACGGGTCAACCGCCACGATACCGACGCGCTCGCCGCCCCTGCGATACAATCCAGCCAGCCGGTCAACCAGCGAAGATTTCCCCGCGCCCGGCGAACCCGTGATGCCCACCACCAGCCCGCGTCCCGTGCGCTGAAAGATCGCCTTCATCAACTCGAAAGCATCGTGCGCGCCGTCCTCGACCTTCGAGATAGCACGCGCCACCGCACGCGGGTCGCCGTCAAAGATGCGCTCAATTTGTAGCGGACTACTCACTTGAAACAGGAACTATGTCTATGTTGATGTTTTCAGTTGAAGCCAATGCAATGTGCCTGCTTTTACGGTCGCCCAAAGATTACAGATTCTTGAGTATCTGTTTGGCGATGACCATGCGTTGAATTTCGGATGTGCCTTCGCCGATGGTGCAGAGCTTCGAGTCGCGCCAGTATTTTTCGGGCGGGTAATCTTTCGTGTAACCGTAGCCGCCGTGAATCTGGATGGCCTCTTCACACACTTTCACGCTCACTTCCGACGCGTAGAGCTTCGCCATCGCTGATTCTTTCGTGACGCGCTTGCCTTGATCCTTCAGGTAAGCGGCGCGGTACGTTAACAGGCGCGCGGCGTCAATCTGCGTCGCCATGTCGGCCAGCTTGAATTGAATCGCCTGAAATTCCGAGATGGGCTTGCCGAACTGCTCTCGCTCTTTTGAATATCTCAAAGCCGATTCATACGCGCCCTGCGCGATGCCGACCGCCAGCGCGGCAATCGAGATGCGCCCGCCGTCCAAAACCTGCATCGCTTGCAGAAAACCTTCGCCCTCATTGCCGAGGCGATTCGCGTCCGGCAGGTTACAATCTTCAAAGATGACGCTCGCCGTCTCGGATGCGCGCAAGCCCAGCTTGTTCTCTTTCTTCGCGGGCGCGAATCCCTTCATGCCCTTCTCGAAGATAAAAGCCGTGATGCCCTTGTTGCCCTTCGAACGGTCTGTGCTGGCGACGGCAACACAAGTGTCCGCGTGAATCGCGTGCGTAATGAAATTCTTCGAGCCGTTGACGACCCAGCCGCCGTTCTGCCTGACCGCCGTCGAGCGCGTGCCTGATGCATCGGAACCGGCCTGAGCTTCGGTCAGCCCCCACGCGCCGAGATGCTCACCCTTCGCCAGCGGGACGAGGTACTTGCGCTTCTGCTCTTCCGTGCCGAACATGTAGATGTGATTCGAGCAGAGCGAATTGTGCGCGGCGACCGAGATACCAACCGAGCCGTCAACACGCGAAAGCTCTTCGATAATCGTCACGTACTCGACGTAGCCCATTCCCGCGCCGCCGTAATCTTCCGGGAAGATGACGCCCATTAAGCCGAGTTCGGCTAACTTCGGGACTAACTCAATGGGGAAATGCTGCGTCTCGTCCCACTCCGAGACGTGCGGCGCGATCTCCGCCTCGGCGAACTCGCGCACGCTCATCTTGACCTGCTGCTGCTCCTCGTTCAGATCGAATTCCATAACACCCCTCTTGCAGACGATGAACGCCGTAACGATGAACAGTAAACTGAAAGATAAAAGCTTTCTGTTTTTAGTTCAGCGTTCGGCATTCGTAGTCAATCGTTCATGGTTTCTTATTCTACCTCATCAATGCTTATCACCGTGACCCGCGCCGCGCGTGCGCCCGCGCTTCGACGTGCTTTTAGTCGTGCCTTTAGCCGTGCGCTTCGGTCGCGCCGGGCGGCTTTTGAATCGCGCCACCTCGGAGGGCATAAGATGCCGCCAGCTTCCCGTCGGGAGTCTTTCATCTCTGAGATGTCCGACGCAAACGCGCTTGAGCTTGAGCACGGAATGACCGACGGCGTCGAACATGCGGCGGATCTGCTGATTGCGGCCTTCGTGCAAAACGACCTCGAACCAAGCGTTCGTCTGCGTCTCGCCCGTCTTCGTAATCTCCGACGGAGCAGTGCGCACGCCGTCGTCCAGACTTATGCCTCGCCGTAGACGCTCAATCGCCTCGTCGGTCGGCACGCCTTTGACTTTCACCTCATAGACCTTCGCCACATGATTGCGAGCCGCCGTGATGAAGTTCGTCAACTCTCCGTCGTTCGTTAAAATCAGCAGCCCTTCTGTATTGAAGTCCAGACGCCCGACCGGATGGAGACGACCGAGCGAGGGCGGTATCAAATCCGTCACGAGCGGTCGCCCCTCCGGGTCGGCGACGCTCGAAAGATAACCGCGCGGCTTATTCAACAGCACGTAGATTTTTTCGCGTCCCGCCAACAGAGGATTGATCAGACGCCCACGCACCTTGATATGATCGCGCGCCGGGTCAGCCTTCGTGCCAAGCTCGCGCACAGTTTCGCCGTTGACCGTCACCTCGCCCGCCTCGATCATCTCTTCGGCGTGACGACGCGATGCCAGCCCAGCAGCCGCAATCAATTTTTGTAGCCGCTCACTCATAAGAAGGCCAAAAAGTTAAAAGTTAAAAGGCAAAAGTGAAGGAGCAAGTTACCGGCAATTTTGCCTTTTAACTTTTACCTTGATTTCATCCGACGCCGGTCGTCAAATCCTCGAAGTCTTCGACGTTGGGGAGTTCGGTTAAATCCTTGAGGCCGAACTGGAGGAGAAATTCTTTCGACGTGCCGTACATCATCGGACGCCCGACCGTCTCTTTACGCCCCTTGGCGATGATGAGCCGTTTGTCCAGAAGCGTCTTGATGGCGGAGGATGATTGCACGCCGCGTATCTCTAAAATTTCGGGGACGGTGATGGGCTGCTTATACGCGATGACGGCGAGCGTCTCAAGCGCGGCGAGCGAGAGCTTCGCGGAGGGGCGCGATTTGAGATAAGCGCGCACATGCTCGTGATATTCGGGGCGCGTGGCGAACTGCCAGCCGCCCGCGACCTCGCGCAGCATCAAGCCGCCGTTGCGTTCGTTGAACTCTTTTGCCAGTTCTTCGACCGCAACCTGTATCCAGCCGCGCTCTTCCTTGAGCAGATCGGCAATCGTCTTGGTGAGGAGCGGTTCCTCGGAAACGAAGATGAGGGCTTCGATGATGGCAATCATTTCAGCCATGTCGCGCAGCCCGCCGCCCGGTGCAATCTCTCCATCCGCGTTAAGGAAATCGCCGGCGGCATTCATGCTTGCGCTACGGCGTCGGAGTGCGTCCAATTCCGCCTCGTCCTCCGCATCGGCGTCGAAGATGTTTAATTCGCCGCCCTCTTCCGCGTCGTTCGAGGCAAAGGCGTCAAGCGCGGTGGCTGCGCCGAACTCGTCCTCATCATCCTCTTCTATTTCGGGAGAGCTTGGCGTGTCGGTTTGTGCATTGGCGATTGACGTGGCGGCATCGGTTTCGCGTTCGCTTGAAGTATCAACCGTCCCGTCTTCGTCATCGTCGGCAAAACTCTCGGATTGTGCGGGCGCATCTTCAATCGCCGCCAAGCTTTCGGTCGAGGTTTCCGTAGCGAAATTCGTGCGCTCAAGATTTTCCGCGTCAATCGATTCGCCGGAATTAGCCTCGTCATTTTCTACGCCGGGGTTATCACCTGCGAACTGGTCGGAGGTCGCTTCGGTCTTATCTTTGTTGTTTCGTCTGCTCATCTCTACTTTTTCAGTTGTTCACGCGGGCGATGATGTCGCCGAAGGTTTGGCTCTGGATTAGCTGAATCTCGCTGGTGCGGACAATCTCCAGCACGGAGAGAAAGGCGAGGACGAGTTCGCGACGCGAGCGCGCCTGCTCGAAGAATTGGCGGAGGCTGACTTCGCCCGCCGACATAATCATGTTGCGGAGGCGTTCGAGCATCTCAGCCATCGTCACCTCGTCGCGCTCGATCTCCATCAACACTTCGTCTTTACGGCGCAACAGAATCTCTTGAAAAATCTTCAAGAGGTCGAACGCGCCCGCCGCCACTTCCGGGTTATTCTTGTCCGTCTCAATCGGTGCGCGCGTGTAGACGGCGCGCTCGACGGTTGCGCGCGACCAGAGCATTTCGGCGGCGGCCTTGTATTTTTGATGCTCAAGCAAGCGGTCAATCAGTTCGCGGCGCAAATCGTCTTGCGCCTCTTCGTCCGCGCCGGAGATCGGGTCGGGCGGCAAGAGCATCTTCGATTTGATTTCGATGAGCGTCGCCGCCATCACGAGAAAATCGCTGGCGACAGAGATGTCCGTGCTCTGCATCAGACGTAGGTAGCGCAGGTACTCGTCCGTGATGCGCGCGACCGGGATATCGTAGATGCTGACTTGCTCTTGCCGGATCAGGTAGAGCAGCAAATCGAGCGGCCCGGCGAATTCGCCGAGGATGAGTTTCAACTCGTCGCCGCCCTGTTCGGTGATGAATGAAGGGTGCGCGCCCGCGACGCTGAGCGGCGTCTGTGCGGCTGCCGCCGCCATCGTCGCGTCGGTCTTTGCGTCGGCAGACGGCTCTTCAGGTTGATTCAGTTCCGGCGCTTCACTCGACAAAGTTCACGCTCCCGACGAGTCCCATGCGGTTTTTGACTTCGCGCAGAGTGGCGCTGGCGATGCCGCGCGCGCGCTCCTGTCCCTGCTTGAGAATGCGCTGCAACTCTTCGTCGCCGATGTTCTGCATGCGCTCTTGAAAGGGGCGCAGGAATTCTATCGTCGTGTCTGCGAGTTCGGATTTAAGAAAGGCGTAGCCCTTGCCCTCGAAGTGCGCTTCAACCTCCGCTTGCGGCTGCCCCGTCAGAAGTTGGTAGATGGAGAGTAAATTTGTAATCGCGGGGCGCGTCTCATCAAAACGAACCTCCGTGCCCGAATCGGTGACGGCTCGCTTGAACTTGCGGCGAATAGTGTCGGCGTCGTCAATCAGGTTGATGCGCTGGTTATCGTTCTCGTCGGATTTCGACATCTTCTTCGACGCATCGTCAAGCGCCAGAATTTTTGCGCCGACCTTCGGGATGAAGGCTTCGGGAACGCGAAACGTCTCGCCGAAATCGCGGTTGAACCGGACGGCGAGATCGCGCGTCAGTTCGAGATGCTGCTTCTGGTCGTGGCCGACGGGCACAAGGTCTGTCTGGTAGAGCAGAATGTCGGAAGCCATCAAGGTTGGGTAAGTCAGCAGTCCGGCGAGTACGTTCTCGCGCTGCTTGCGTGCCTTGTCTTTGAACTGCGTCATCCGTTCAAGCTCGGAGATACGCACAACGCAGTTGAGAATCCATGCGAGTTCAGTATGTTCCGGCACGTCTGATTGGATGAAGATAGTCGAAACTTTGGGGTCAATGCCTGATGCCAGATAGATGCGCGCTAGTTGCATCGTCCGCGCCTTGAGCGGCTGCGGCTCTTGCGGCAGAGTGATGGCGTGCAGGTTGACGACGCAGAAGAAGCTCTCGTACTCGTGCTGCAACTCGACCCAGTTGCGCAACGCGCCGAGGTAGTTTCCGATGTGAAGATTATTGGTCGGCTGCGCGCCGCTAAAAATTCTCTTTGCCATGAACTCTTCAAATAGCTCGCTCGGAAGTTGGTCTCTGAGCGAAGTTCGGATTATAAAAGCAGCAAGTAGCTAATCAGGATATTAAAGGGGGTGAACACCAGCCGGAAGAGTCCGAAATAGATCGCCGCCATCAAAATCAGGTAACCATACTGCTCAAGCATCCTGAGCGCGGGCTGCATGCTTGCGGGCAGGAACGTCTCCAGAATTTTGCTTCCGTCCAGAGGAGGAAACGGCAACAAATTGAAGACTGCCAGCGAAGCGTTCATCACGAGCGTCATGTAGAGCAGCAGCGAAACCGGCTCGGCGATGTTCTCCGGTATCGTTCCCATACTGAGTGAGCCTGTCGCGCCAAGCACTGCGCCGCTACTTAACAAACCCGCCCCTTGAAAAATCTTGATGATGACGAGCGCGCTGATGGCAATGATGGTGTTCGCCATCACTCCGGCGGCTGAAACCATGACGTTCGCGGTGTCTTTATTGCGCCAGCGCAGCGGATTGACCGGAGTCGGCTTGCCCCAACCGATGAGCGGAATGCCGACGCCGCTGCTCGCCATCAGAAACCCGATAATTGGGAGCAGCAATGTTCCGATGGGGTCTGTGTGTGCGATTGGATTGAGCGTGACGCGTCCCAGCAGATACGCCGTATCGTCGCCGAATTTGTAAGACATCCACGCGTGCGCCGCCTCGTGCGCCGAAATTGCCATCAGCAGCACGACGAGATAAATGATTAACTGACCGATGATACTTGTATCTGGCATTTCAGATAAACTACACCGAAAATCAACATCTCAACCGAAGTATGCAAAGTAGCACGCGCGTTTCAGGAGTGTCAAAAGAGCCGCCCCGCCGCGCTCGTCGCACATCGCCGGCGAGCAGTTGAACTGCCGACGCGCTCCGCTCACAGAGAGTCAGCGTAGTAATGTCCCCTGAATCCCCAGAGACAGACTGTAAACCGCCTCATTTGTCGCAACAACCATGTCACCCGCCGCGCTGAAGGCCAGCCCGACGACATTCATCCCGGCCACCACAATCTCCGCATGGCTTGCGTCGGGAGAGATTCGCACGATGCCGCGCCGCCCGCCCAGAGATGCCGCGACGTAGAGATTTCCGGCGCGGTCGAAGGCCAACCCCTGCGGCCTGCCGAGGCCACGGTAAAAGACGCTCGTGCGACCGTCGCCGTCGACACGCGTGATCGCATCGAAGCTCGACACGGTCGGCCCTGTCACATACAAATTATCGTCAAGCCCGAACGCCATGTGGTAGGCCGACACAGAAGGCTCAAGCAAAGCCCACACGTCCGCCTCGCCGATGCCATTGACTCGATGAATCGTGCCGGTGCGGTCGCCGACGTACATGCGCCCGACACGATCAAAAGCGATGCTCGTCGCCACGCCGAGATTCCGTGCGAAGGGTACGACTTCATGAAACGGCGAGACGCGATAGACAGTTCCATCCAGACGGCTCGTGACGTACATTTGCCCGGTACTATCGAAAGCCATCCCTGTCGGGTTTGTAATCTCGCCGTGCAGGCTCGTCAGCGTGCCGTTAGTATCAATCCGAAAAATCGAAACCGGCATCCGCTGCCCGCGCGAGCCGGAACGCGTCACGTAGAGCGAGCCGTCGTCCGGGTCGAAAGCCGGATTGGCGACCAGATGCAAATCCTCCGCCAGTTTCTTTCCCGTGGTCATCCGCGCCGCGCCTGTGCGCTCGCCGCTCGCTGTTTCCAGAGTGACTTCGACCTCGCCGCCCTCGCTCGACTCCGGCACAATCGCCAGCACACGTTGCGGCGACGCGCCGACGAGCCACGCGCGTTCCTCATTAAAGTAGGCTCTGCACAGGTGCACGCTGGTCGTGTCGAAATCCACGCACTCGACTACCACCTCTCCGCCCGCAATCGCCGCCTGCGGATTAACACGCACGATTTTTCCCGCACTGCTCATCAACACTCGCCTCTCGACAGAAGATACTTTCAACCTTTAAAACTCTCGCGCTCGACCGGCGGCTCAAGACCTCACGCCAAATCTCGAATCTGAGAATCCGCGCCGCGCCACGTCCAACTTTTGCTGACTGAAGATGCTTCATCATACGACGCGCGCACGCAGCATGTCTATTGAGAGCAACTTCCGTCCACGCTTTAGAGCGAGTCGAAACGGGCGGAGGTACGAGAGTTTGGTGGAAAGCCCCGGAGGGGTTGTCAAATCGCCTCTTAGAAGGATGGTGAAAAGCATGCTGTTTGCAACATCTTTGCTGCTTGCGTGTGGAGCGGCTATGTTATAATTCGCTCGGTCAAATTAATACCTGATGCGCGCCTTCCGTCTCGCGCCGGTGTATCTTTTGTACGCATTGTCAACTAGTTCGGAAGGTCTGCCGATGCTCGAAGTGACCAAGTAAAGTGGCAGTCCACAGAGCAACATCAAAGGGCTTTCGACAGCGTCCGATTCTTTCCGCTCGCTTCACTCTATCTCTAACCGAAAGCTGACCGAAAGATGCGCGTAACCGACGTGAAGGGTTATGGCGTCGGTCGGTGCGTGCGCCGGTGGCGGGGACGACGACGGAAATAATCAGGGAGGGTAAAGAACATCAGTAATATCCACGGCAATACGCAAGGATTGAAACCGAATCAACTGCGCCGCATCGAAAAACTTTATGCGCGCCGCATCGCGCCGCAGCAGATTGTGACGCCGGAGTTTGCGCGCCAACTTTCCGAGCTTTCTTTTGAGACGCGCAGGCAGATTGGCGCGCTCATTGATCGTAAAGGCTACGTCGAATATATCGTCGTCGGCGATGCCCGCCGCATCGAGTGGCCTGATTTGAAGAGGACGCGCGTCGCTTCCGACCGCTTTCGCGGTTTGCGCGCCGTCCACACGCACCTGCGCGGCGAAGAACTGACGCAGGACGACCTCGCAGACCTCGCGCTGTTGCGGCTCGACTTGATGGTGTCGGTTGACGTTGACGGGCGCACAGGCTTGCCCGGTCTGGTGCGGACAGCGCATCTTCTGCCGACAACCTCCGACGAAGTTGACGACGGCAACCACGCGGAGGCTTACGCTTTTCTCGAAGCGCAAATTCCCTCGCAGCTCGACGTTGATTTTCTCGATCTCATCAACTCGCTCGAAGAAGAGATGGCGCGCAACCGTCGCGTCACGCGCCGCGCCGAAGGGCGCGACCGCGCTATTCTCGTCGGCGTCCCCACGGGCGCGACGAGCGAGGCCGAAGAGTCTATGGCGGAACTGCGCGAGCTTTCTGCCTCCGCGGGGATAGTCGTGCTGAACGAAATTATCCAGCGGCGTCAGGCGATTGACCCGCGCACGGTTCTCGGTCGCGGGAAGTTGGAAGAATTGCTGGTGCGCGCTCTGCGTCTCGGCGCGGATTTGATTGTCTTCGACCGTGAACTCAGCCCGACGCAGGTGCGCTCTATTTCGGAGGCGACCGACCTCAAAGTGATTGACCGCGCGCAACTCATTCTCGACATCTTCGCCCAGCGCGCACAGACGCGCGACGGTAAGATTCAGGTCGAACTCGCGCAGTTGAAATACCTGTTGCCGCGACTCATCGCCGGGCACGATTCGGCCTTCTCGCGGCTGGCGGGAGGTATCGGCGGGCGCGGCCCCGGCGAAACCAAACTCGAAACCGACCGCCGCCGCGTGCGCGACCGCATCACGCGTCTGGAGAAGGAAATTGAGACTCAACGACAACGCCGACAGCAACGCCGCAAGGAACGCACGCGCCGCGAACTTCCCGTCATCTCAATCGTCGGCTATACGAACGCCGGAAAATCTACGTTGCTAAACACGCTGACGGCGAGCGAGGTTCATGCCGAGCAGCGCATGTTCGCCACGCTCGACCCGACTTCGCGCCGCTTGCGTCTGCCGCGCGAACAGGATGTCATCATCAACGACACGGTCGGATTCATACGCGATTTGCCGCCCGGCCTCATCGCCGCCTTCCGCGCCACGCTCGAAGAGATTGACGACAGCGATATTCTCATCCATCTCGTTGACGCCTCGAATCCGCGTTGGCAACAGCAGATCGAGTCGGTAGACAGAATTTTGAGCGACCTGGGCCATACGGAGATTCCGAGACTCATCGCTTTCAACAAAGCGGACATCGTCAAGCCGGATGAGTTAGAGTCAATTCTGCGCCAAGTTTCGCAGGAGGGGCGCGAGTGTCTCGCCGTCTCGGCAATCAGTGCCCCGAGTCTTCGCCCATTGATTGAGCGCGCGGGAGAGATTCTGGCACGTAATCTGATGCAGGAACCCGAACAGCCAACCGCTCTCGCGGATTCGCCTGAAATAAAAGCTTCGTCAGACTCACAGGAGTCGCGCGGCGCACGCGAGATTGAGACAGCGGAGTTTGACCGCCGAGCGAGAGAGGAAGCCGAAGAGGTCGCACCCATCCCCCGATGAGCACTCAAAGACCCGGACGCCGCCCACGATTCAGCACGCCTTTAGCCGACGCGCGTAAAGCCGTCGGGCGTCGCGTGGCGCGTCCCCTCAGTTGGTTTCACCCGACGACCCGTTTCATCATCGGCTTCGCCGCGCTCACGCTGCTCACGACTCTTCTGGTGGCGAAATCTTATTCACAGATGTCCGCCGAAATGTATCAGGAAGGCGATGTCGTGCGCGCAGACGTAATCGCGCCCGCAGACATTTCCGGCGAGGACAAGAGCGAGACGGAGCGTCGTCGTCTCGGAGCGAAGGCGTCGACGCCACCCGTCTGGAACTACGACCCTTCGCGCAACGAAATGGCCGCGCAGAGTTTTCGCGCCTCATGGGAAGCCTTGCAGCAACAAGCGGGGTCGCGTCCCGGCACGAATAACGCCAACCATAATACGAACGGCAACACGGATCGGAGTGACCCCGTGTGGCCGGGCACGGCTGGCGACCGGCGTGCGGCGGCGCGCGCCATCCTCGCGCATCGCTTTGACACCGCCGCGCTCGAACGCCTCACGCGCATGATTCGTGAAGCGGGCAACGGCTACGTCTTTGATGAACGCGAGGCCGTCCAGATGAAGTCGGACGTTCGTCTCGTTGACACGCAGAGCGGCGCGCAGACAGATTTGTCCACCAAGCAGACACGCTTTCTCTCGCTCTCGGCGGCGCGCGAAAGTCTGCGCGTTCGTATCACGCAGCTTTCCGGCTGGACTGACGAAGAGCGCGAGGCGCTGGCCTCGATTATGGTTCCGCTCATCGCGCCTTCGATGAACTACAATCCGGCGGCCACGGAAGCCGCGCGCGAGGCTGCTGTGCGAGCCATCGCCCCGGCCATCATTGCGCTCAAGCGCAATCAGATCGTCGCACGCGAGGGCGACACCGTGTCGCCGCAGATGCTCGCGCAATTCGCCGCCATTCGCAGCTACAGCCACACCGAGCGCAGGCCGCATCATTTTATCGGCCTCCTGCTCATCGTCACGGCGCTCTATTTTGCCGCGTGGAGATTCACCGAATACCGCAGTACGGTTATGACTCTGCCGCTTTCCAAGAGCAGAGCTTTCACGCTCGTCGCCACTGCCGTGCTCATTCAGTTGATACTGATGCGAATCGGTTTCGTCGTCTCACAGAGCATCTCAGACCAGTCCATGTACCCGCCGATGAACGACCCTATCGTGTGGGGCTTTGCAATTCCCTTCGCCGCCAGCGCGCTTCTGCTGAGTTTACTGATAGACACTCAGTTGGCGCTCATCACAGGCGTTCTGACCGCTCTGTTCGCCGGACTGCTCGCGCCCAACGGGATGCTGATGGCCTGCTATGCGATGGTTTCATCATCCGCCGCCATCTATGGCATCGGGCGTTATCGAGAACGGCAATCGGTGACGCTCGCAGGTTTGATTATCGGCGTCGTTAACGTCGCGTTGGCGCTCGCTGTGCTGCTCGCGGCGCAGCAACCCTTCACGCTCAATGCTGCGCTGCTGGCCATAGCCTGCGCCATTACGGGAGGACTTCTGACGACGATCTTCACGGCTGGCGAATTGCCCGTCTATGAATCCCTGTTCGGCATTCTGACGGACATCAAACTATTAGAACTCTCGAACGCAGATTTGCCCGTACTCGGCCAACTCGCTCTGCGCGCGCCGGGAACGAACCAGCATTCGCACGCCGTCGGACAATTAGCCGAAGAGGCTTGCCGCGCCATCGGCGCGAACACGCTGCTGGCGCGCATCGGCGCTCTCTATCACGACATCGGCAAGCTGGCCGCGCCCGATATGTTTATCGAGAACCAGACGGGCGACAACCCTCATAACCGCCTGCGTCCCTCGCAGAGCGCGCGCATCATCACGAGCCACGTTACCTACGGCTTGAAACTCGCGAAAGAGATCGGGCTGCCGCGACAGATTTCCGACTTTATCCCGCAGCATCATGGCACGCGCACGCTCCACTTTTTCCTGCGCAAAGCACAGGCCGAAGCCCGCCAAGGAGAAGAGGTCAAGGAGGACGAGTTTCGCTATCCCGGCCCGAAGCCGCAGTTCAAAGAGGCGGCGATTATGATGCTCGCCGATTCATGCGAAGCCGCCGCCCGCTCGCTCTCTCGCCCCGACCCCGAAAACGTCCGTACCATCGTCAGCCGTATCTTCGACGCCATCGTCAGCGACGGCCAACTCGACGAATGCGACCTGACCTTGCGCGAACTGACGAAGATACGCGAGACAATGATTACCGCTCTGGTTGCTATCTATCATGCGCGGATAGATTATCCCGGCTTCAACCCGCCCTCGCTCGACCCCGCACAGACGCCGCTCCCAGCCGACGACCTCGACACCGAAGAGCGCGGCATCCACTACCGACGCCCCTCAGAGATTCCTATCAGCAAAGGTGGCGAAGTCGAAGACGAAGCTCTCGCCAGCAAAGGTAAAAGCTGAAAGCGACTGAGCAAGGGTGCTGTGCCGCAGTGAACTTTACCTGCGCCTTGTTCGTAATCGCTGAAGGTAGGCGTTAGGGAATCTCTTTCTTCCATGAGGTAAATATGTTTTGTCCCAAGTGCAGTCAGCAGCAAATTTCTGCTGAAACGCGTTTCTGTTCACGATGCGGACTTGAGTTAGGCGTTGTGAAAGCACTTCTAGCCATTGATGATATGCCGGGAACGCTGGCGGCAGGGACACAGCCCAATGCTCGCTCACTGCGCAAGAGAGACCTGTCAATCGGTGCGCTGCTCATGTTCATCTGTGCGTTGCCGATGGCCGCCATTACGGTTGACCTGCCTCCTTCACACAGCGCGCGAATCGTTCTTTTAATCATCGCGTGGCTGTCTCTGACGCTACTCATAAATATCGTGCCCGTGCTGCGCTATTTCTTTAAGGGAGACACGTCAGCGCCGTTAAGAAGCGCTTCCGTGTCAAAGATTGAGCACGACCTGATAACACAAGCCAACCCTCCGTCTCACAACCCTGCTCTACCGCCCGCTCAGAAAGCTCCGGCAATAAACTTCGGCAGGCAGCCCATACAGACGGCGGAGGTAGCCCGACCCCCAAGCGTCACTGAACAGACAACGAATTTATTGACCGAAAAATAAAAGCTCACTTGTTACGCCCGCAGGTAACGTGAGTTCGAGGTACGGGAATAAACGGTCCATCCCGTCCCTGAAAGGGCTGAAGACGAGTTTCTTCATTAGAACTGGTCGCGCAGTCTGTTGTAAGTCGTTTGAAGGTCTTCGGGGAGGACGCGTGTTTCGCTGATGGTGGACATAAAGTTGGCGTCGCCCGTCCAGCGTGGAAGCAGGTGGAGGTGGAGATGGTCGGCGACACCCGCTCCGGCGGATTGGCCGAGATTCATACCGAGGTTGAAGCCGTGCGGGCGATACGTGTCACGCAAGACGGACTGCGCGCGTTTGGCTAAATCCATCAGTTCGTCGGTCGTCTCTTTGGCGACCGCGTCGAGGTCGGCGGCGTGTTCGTAGGGGACGATCATCAGGTGACCGCTCGTGTACGGGTAGAGGTTGAGGATGATGAAATTGTGGCGTGCGCGATGGAGGATTAAGTTGCGTTCATCATCCTGTTGTTCAATAACCGAGCAGAAGACGCAAGAACTACCGTAGCCGGATTTTTCGCCGCTTGTACCTTTGATGTAGTCGTAACGCCAAGGCGTCCATAGCCTGTCCAAGACTTTTCACCCGCTCCGGCGCTCGTTCCTGAGCGAACTGTCACATGAGCGGCGGCGTCTGGTTACCGCCTTCTCCGCCCGTACCGCCGCCATGACCGCCTTCAGCCTTCTCGCCGCCGCCATCGTGGCTTTGCGGATGACCGCCCGCGTCACTACCTACGCCACTTTCGCCTCCCGCATCCGCGCGTGAAGAAGTCGTAAAGTCGAGCGTCAGCGCTTCGGAATTGCCGTCGCTCGTTGCGGCTCCGCCGCGTACGCCTGCCGCCTCTTCTTCGTTGATTAGTTCCTTCAACTCTTTGCCGGGTTTGAAATATGGAACGCGCTTGGCGGGAATGTCCACGGGGTCGCCCGTTTTGGGATTGCGCCCGCGCCGCGCGCCGCGCTCGCGGACACGAAAGCTGCCGAAGCCGCGCAGTTCAATCTTCTCGCCCTGATTGAGCGTATCAATGATGCTCTCGAAGACGATTTCGACTAACCGCTCCGCATCTTTTTTGGTCAACTCCGCCGCGCGCGCGACATCTTCAACCAGTTCTGCTTTCGTCATACGGGTGTTCACCTTTCGCTCCGGTAAAAGGCATACCAAGTCGCCGCTGCTCTGGACGGCCTAATGACAACTTCTGCTGACGGCGGATGAGTCTCACCAAAGACCGGGGACAAAGGTAGCAGAAACAGCCGACGCCTAGCAAGAGCGAAATGCCTTTACGCGAGAACGATTTAGCAGTTTTGAGAGAAGTGCGGAGAGAGCACAGCCCCGCCCCCGGTTCTTCGCGAACCGGGGGCGGGGCTGTGTCTTTATCTTCAAACTACAGGTTAGCTTTCCTCGCGGTCGCCACCCGGATTCTTGGGAAAGAAGTCGGCCAGTTCGCCCAGAGAGGCCATGCCGCCGCCCGCTTCGGACGAGTAAGTTTTCGTATCAACAATCGGCTCATCGTGTTTGGCAGCGCGCGCAGAAAGGCCGATCTTCTTGGTGTCCGGCTCAATGCGAAGCACGCGGAATTCCATCTCCTGCCCGATCTGTGCAATCTCTTCGGGACGTTCCACTCGCTCGTCCGAAAGTTCCGAAACGTGGCACAAACCTTCCAGCCCTTCGTCCAACTCGACGAACGCGCCGAAGTTGGCGAAGCGTGTGATGCGCCCCTTCACAAGGTCGCCCGGCTTGTGCTCGGTGACGAAGCGATCCCACGAACTCGGCTCGGTGTCCTTGATGGAGAGCGAGAGGCGGCGATTTTCCGTATCAATATTGGTGATGACGGCTTCGATCTCCTGCCCCTTCTTCAGAACTTCGCCCGGATGCTTGATGCGCTTGTTCCACGAAATGTCGGAGACGTGAACGAGGCCGTCCACGCCGTCTTCGACTTCGATGAATGCGCCGAAGTCTGTCAGGTTGCGAACCTTGCCTGAGACGCGCGTGCCGATTTGGTAGCGGTCTTTAAGCGTCGCCCAAGGGTTGGCCTGCGTCTGCTTCATACCGAGGCTGATGCGGCGCGCTTTCGGGTCAACGCCCAAAACTTCGACATCAACCGTGTCGCCCACGTTGACGATCTTCGACGGGTGCTTCATCCGCTTCGACCAGCTCATCTCTGAGACGTGGACGAGACCTTCGACCCCATGTTCGAGTTCGATGAACGCGCCGTAGTCTGTGACGCTCGCAATCTTACCCTGCAACTTCGTGCCGTTGACATATCGTTCTTCGACGCTCTCCCAAGGGTCTGGCAGAAGTTGCTTGTAGCCGAGGCTCACGCGCTCGCGGTCGCGGTCGAACTTCATCACCTTGACCTGCACGGTTTCGCCGACTTTGAACAACTCCGCCGGATTCTGCAAGCGTCCCCAAGACATATCGGTCACATGCAGCAACCCGTCAATGCCGCCGAGGTCAACAAACGCGCCGTAGTCTGTCAGATTCTTGATCTGTCCTTCGACGATGATGCCCTCTTCAAGCTGATCGAGCGTCTGCCCCTTCTTGCCCTCATTCTGCTCGTCGAGCACGGCCTTACGCGAGAGCACGACGTTCGAGCGTTTGCGATTGAGCTTAATGACCTTCGCTTCGATTTCCTGATTGCGTAGAGATTCGAGATTGCGTACCGGGCGCGTGTCAACCTGCGAGCCGGGCAGGAACGCCGCAACGCCGTCAACGTCCACACGCAATCCGCCTTTGACGCGTTCGGTGATGCGGCCTTTGACCGGCGTGCCCTCACGGTAAGCTTTCTCCAGATCGTCCCACGCGCGCATCCTGACGGCATCCGCACGAGAGAGAATGGGCACGCCCTCCTGCGTCTCCATGCTCTTGATGAGCACTTCGACCTCGTCGCCGCGCTTAACGGTCAACTCGCCCGCTTCCATGAACTCTTCCTGCGCGACAATGCCTTCTGATTTGAAACCGAAGTCAATGACTACGCCGCGTTCGGTGATGCCGACGACCTTACCGCGCACCACGGAGCCTTCCTGAAAAGCTGCTTGCTCCTGCTCGTACTGGTCGAGCATCGCGCCGAAATCAACGTCACCGCTGCTGCGTCTGTCGTCATCGTCGTCGTCGTCGTCAACGGGTGCGCTCGCTGAAGGAGCGGCGTCCGTCTTGGAAGGCATAGTCGGCGCGTCGGCGGGTGAGGTGGCGGCGACAGCCGGAGCTGTCGAAGCCCCGGTTGAAGCAGCGTTTGAGGAGGCGTGGGTTGTCGGTGCGGCCTCGCTGGTATTGGTTGACTCGCTGGCCTGAGCGTCTGCGCTCTGGGCTGAATCGTTGTTGGTTTCGCCGTCGGTCGGCCTCGGGTTTTCAGTTGACATGCAAACTCCTGTCGGACTCCTGCTGGATATTACGGCGCGTTGCAGAGCGATTCGCGCCACACCCGACCTCGACAATCACGCTTTCTTGAGCAGAGGTTTTAGTACCTTTACAAATAGAAGAGCATTCCTGTCTTTTAAAAGTATCTGTAGGTGATTGGCGGGAAGCGAAAGATTTGAGGCGGGGGATGTGAGCCGTCTTAAACTCGAAAAAGTTAACGACAAAAGTTTCAATGTCCTCGTGCCCATGGATCACCCGCGTGACCCGCCAATCACCGGCCTCGTTGACCGGGTAGGGTTCGCAATTTACACGCCTCAACAACTGTGTGTCAAGGCGTTCGGGGCATTTTGCCACAAAGATGAGGCGCGCGAAAACACCATCCCGCAATACCCGGACAAACGGAAGGCGGCGACACGGGGATTTTTATCCATCATGTCGCCGCACTGTTTTGTATCTTAAACTACCGCCCGACGCTCTTCTATTTATCGTTTGAGGCGGCTGCCGCGTTTGCATCGCGGCGCGCAATATAGACGCCCGCCGAGTGTGAGCCGATAAAAATCTTGCTCGTATCGCGCGGGTCGAAGGCCATCGCCCAGACGCGCCGACTCGGAAGTTGCGGGTCGAGACGCTGCCATGTCATGCCCGCATCGGTCGAGCGAAAGACGCCTCCGCCTTCGTCTGCGCTGAAGGCGCGGCCACCGCGCTCGTAAGCGTTGCCGACGAAAATCTCGTCGCTGTTTTCAGGGTTGATGAGAATACTGGTGAAGCTGCCGAGCGGAAGATTGCCGCCGCGCCTCATCCATTTCTCGCCGCCGTCGTGCGAGACGTAGAGGGTCTGCGTCGTGCCGACATAGACGTAGGACGAGCGTTTCGCGTCCTGCTCGATAACGTTAATCGGGGCTTCAGCCGGAACGTTTTTCACCTGCTCCCAACTTTTTCCTCCATCACGCGAGACGAGCACGCCTGACGTGGCCGTGCCGACATAGATGGTCTGAGGGTTCTGCTCGGTAGTCGAAATGCAAAGCGTGCGCGCGTCGAAGCCTGCTCCATACGAAAGCTTCTCCCATCCTTGCGCGGGGTCGTAGGTGCGATAAAGCCCTGCATTGGTCGCGGCGAGCATACCGGGACGCCCATCGCGTTCATCAAAGGTATGCACAAGCGCGTTGACCGTGTCGGTTAAGACGACAGGCGCATTCTGCATCGCCTCTGCTGTCGCACCGGAAGTTTGCATCCCGCCGCCGAGTCCCAGAGCATTGAGCGTCACCGCATCGAGTTTGCCCGTCACCGGAATGCCTTTGTCGGTCTGGAACTTTCTGAGCATCTCGACGGTGCGAGTACCAGCCACCCCATCCGGCGCTCCGACATCATAACCCGCCGCGTTCAGTGCGGACTGCGCGCTCTTCACATTGCCTTGAGAAGAGGTAGGCGCGGCACTGCTCCGCTTCGGAGCAGCAGCGGCGCTGCTACTACTCCGGCGTCGGCCTTTTGAGCGCACGGGTGGCTTTGGCGGGCCGATGGCTGACCACGAAGCGCCACGATCAGTCGAGCGGTAGATGCCGTAGTTCGTGCCGAGATAGAGCAGATTGCCATCCGTGCGATCCTGAAGGATGGCATACGAG
>CAXTRQ010000033.1:27317-41339 GCA_964246705.1 uncultured Pyrinomonadaceae bacterium | reverse complement strand
GGGGGCGGTTCGTAATTATGTCTTGCTACACGATTGTGTGGGGCGACTGGCTGCGCCCTCTGCCGGATATATTTTCGCGGGAGGGGCCCCGGGCGACCAGTCTTGAGCGATTTGCTGATTCAACCGGCAAACAGAACGGGCGCATTGTGTTGGCGCGCGATTCGCGCGAAATGATCTCAAAAGATCAGGTGGTCTTTATTGACCTCGGTGCGGAAGACAATCTGAAGGTGGGCGATTATCTGACCGTCTATCGTCCAGCCGGAACGAGAATCGCAGGACGCGCCCGCGAGCGAGAGTTAGCCGCCAACTCCCGCGACGGATTCGAGAGCGAACGCTATCGCGGCGGCAAATTCTCGAATCAGTCGCAGCGCGTCAGAAATCCGCAGGGGGATTCGGCCAGCCAGACGGTCAGTACTCCTGAAATCAGAGACCGCCGTCCCGCCGTGCCACGCCATGTGGTCGGAGAAGTCGTCGTCCTCAACGTGCAGGGACGGACGGCGACGGCGGTCATCACACGTGTCACGCAGGAGATACATACGGGCGACTTCGTTGAGCTTCAATAAGAGTGCGCCACAAACAATCAGCGGCCAGTTATCGGCAGAGAGATTTTGTCGCTAGCTGGCCGCTGTTAGCTTAAAAGCAACCGTAGATATTCCACATCTCCAACTTTATGAGAGGTTCACGTTTCTGCTGGTCGCCTTAGCTCTTACTGAACAACGTGCCCGGTGGTGCGTGTCGCCTGCGCCGCATTCTTCGCCCGTTCGGCTTCGCGTTCCAGCGCCGCGCGCCCGGCGACGGATTGATAAAAGGCGCGGAAGTATTCATACATTGAGAGGCACGCCGAGAGCACGACGACCCAGAGCATGGAGCGTCCCGCCGCATAGAGTAACACCTGCCAATCAGCGCCGCCCGGCCCCGTCCGGCTGAAAAGATGGCTGACGGCGGCGCGCAGTTCGGGCACCGTCCAAAATTGAATGGCCGGAAAAGCATGACCGAAGTTCGTCACCGGCGGCGCGCCCGAGGTGCTCGACGCAATGAGCAAGGCGATTGCGACGACCTGCGCCCCCATCTTGAATTTGCCCATCCGCGAGGCGGCGATGACGACGCCATCAGTCGCTGCAATCGAGCGCAAGCCTGAGACGGCGAACTCGCGCCCGACGATAATCACGACCGCCCATGCCGGAGCGAGTCGGTTTTCGACCAGAGAAATCAGCGCGGCGGAAATCAACAGTTTGTCGGCGATAGGGTCGAGCAGTTTACCGAGGCGTGAGACCTGATCGCGGCGGCGCGCGATGTGGCCGTCCAGATAATCCGTGAACGCGGCGGCCAGAAAGAGCGAGACGCCGAGGACGTGACGCTGCACTCCGAACCAATCTTCGGAAAAGGGCGTGAGCAGGACGGCGACAAGAATCGGCACGACGAAGATGCGCGACAGCGTCAATGCGTTCGGAAGATTCACACGCCTTCTCCTTAGTCTCGCGACCTATAGCGTAGTTTTATCGCCGACCGATGGCTAAACTTGTCGCGTTGTCTGAAGCGGAGTGTAGGAGTGCCCAATAGAGGTGTCAAGGCATATCGCCTGCGCTCCTAGGGCGAACGCATCTTAAAGGTTAAGAACCTTGAGCATGTAGCCTTCATCCCACCCAGCTTTCTCCGTGAACCACTTAGTATCTTCTCTCACCCAATCCCCGCGACCTTCGATGCGCCCGTGACCTTTACTCCAACGAAAATGCTTGGTTTTGGAGGGCATAACATTACAATGAATATCCCCGCTTGCCCGGCGGTGCGCGCGTCGTTTACAATGAACGTTTCTGCGCTACAGCGTCGCTCTCCACTATAGTAGTCGCAGATATTTTTCAGCAATGGCAATTGACCGTATTACGGTGCGCGGAGCGCGCCAGCACAATCTCAAAAACATCAGCGTCGAGATTCCACGCGACCGGCTGACGGTGATTACAGGTCTCTCCGGTTCCGGCAAATCCTCGCTTGCTTTCGACACCATCTACGCCGAAGGCCAGCGGCGTTATGTCGAATCGCTATCGGCCTACGCGCGGCAGTTTCTCGACCAATTAGAGAGGCCGGACGTGGATTCCGTTGACGGTCTCTCGCCTGCCATCTCCATCGAACAGAAGACCGTCTCGCGCAGCCCGCGTTCAACCGTCGGCACGGTGACAGAGGTTTACGACTACCTGCGCCTGCTTTTTTCCTCCATCGGCCAGCCGCATTGCCACCTCTGCGGCGCACCGATTACGCGCCAGAGCGTCGAGCAGATTGTCCAGAGCGTGCTGGCTCTCCCCGAAGGCGAACGCGTGATGGTGCTCGCGCCCATCGTGCGCGGGCGCAAGGGTGAATTTAAGAAAGAGCTTGAGAAGTTGGCGAAGGACGGTTTCCTGCGTGCACGCGTTGACGGCGAGTTGCTTTCGCTCGATGAAGAGATCCGACTCGACAAGCGGCGCAACCATACCATCGAGGCCGTCGTTGACCGCCTGCTCATCAAGCCGGGCATCAACGAACGACTGACGGAATCTGTCCGCACAGCATTAAAACTGACGGGCGGCGCGGTGCTCGTCTCCGTCGTTGACGGCGAAGAGAAGCTCTATTCGGAGCGCATGGCCTGCGTCAACTGCGGTATCAATATCCCGCCGTTGGAGCCGCGCTCTTTCTCCTTCAATTCCATCTACGGCGCATGTAAGCGATGTCATGGGCTGGGCACTGTGCTCGAAGTTGACCCGGCGAAAATTGTGCCCGACGCGACCGAGCGAGCAGACAAGATTCTCTTCCTCGGCACGGCGGACAAGCAAGGCTCTGCTTACTTGAAAAGTGCGCTGCTCGCCGTCGCCAAACACTTCGACGCTTCCACGGATGTTCCCTTCGCAGAACTTCCGCGACAAGCGCGCGACGCCTTCTTTCACGGCATCGAAGGCGAGATAACTTTTCGTCAGGGACTCTACACGTACCAGAGCGATTGGAAGGGCGCGGTGCGCTGGTTGAGCGAGAGGATGCACGACGCGCCGTCGGAGAAGGTACGCGAGGCGCTCGAAGAACTTGTTTCGCCGGTCGAGTGTCCTGCGTGCAGGGGCGCGCGTTTGCAGCCCGAGTCGCTGGCGGTGCGCGTCGGCGGTCGCGGCATCGCTGAATATACGGCCTTGCCGATTGACGATGCGGTGGCGGCTTTCGACCGTCTCACTCTGAACGAACGCGAAGGACAGATTGCCGGACTCGTCCTGCGCGAGATACGCAACCGCCTGCGCTTTCTCGAAACCGTCGGCCTCGGCTATATAACTTTGAATCGTCCTTCCGCCACGCTCTCCGGCGGCGAAGGCCAGCGCATACGCCTCGCCACGCAGATCGGTTCGCAACTGCGCGGCGTGCTCTACGTGTTGGACGAGCCGTCCATCGGTCTGCACCCGCGCGATAATCAGAGACTACTTGAAACTCTCAAGGCTCTGCGCGATCTCGGCAACACAGTGCTCGTCGTCGAGCATGACGAAGAGACGATTCGGCGCGCAGATTACGTCATAGACATCGGCCCGGCGGCGGGCGTGCACGGCGGAGAGATTGTCGCTGCCGGAACGCCTGATGAAGTCGCTCGCAATCCAAATTCGGTGACGGGACTCTACATCTGCGGCGCGCGCGCCATTGACGTGCCCGCCGAGCGTCGCCCGGCGAACGGCTCGAATGTCAGAGTGCGCGGCGCGCGCGCTAACAATTTGAAAGATTTGGACGTGACTTTCCCGCTCGGATTGCTGACGGTCGTGACGGGCGTCTCCGGCTCAGGCAAGTCAACGTTGATTGACGACATTCTCTATCGCGCGCTGGCCCGTCATCTCTACGGCTCGCTGGAAGAGCCGGGCGAGTTCGATTCTATCGAGGGTCTGGAAAACATTGATAAGGTCATCGAGATTGACCAGTCGCCGATTTTGATAACGCAGAGCTCGAACACTGAGACCTACACTGGACTCTTCACCCCGATTCGAGAGCTTTACGCGATGCTGCCGGAATCGCGCGAGCGCGGCTATAAGCCCGGACGCTTCTCCTTCAACGTCAAGGGCGGGCGCTGCGAAGCCTGCGAGGGCGACGGCATGAAGCGCATCGAGATGAATTTTCTGCCGGACGTATACGTGCTCTGCGATGTGTGTCGTGGCGCGCGCTACAACCGCGAAACGCTCTCGGTCAAATTCAAAGGCAAGTCCATCGCAGACCTCTTGGACACGACAGTCGAAGAAGCCCTGCCGATTTTAGAGAACATCCCGCAAATCAAACAGAAGCTTCAGACGCTGCTCGACGTGGGACTCGGCTACATCAAGATCGGTCAATCTTCCACGACTCTCTCCGGCGGTGAAGCGCAACGCATCAAGCTCGCCAAAGAACTCTCGAAGCGCGCCACGGGGCGAACTATCTACATTCTCGACGAGCCGACGACCGGCCTCCATTTCGCAGACGTACACAAATTGCTCGACGTGCTGCAACGCCTCGTCTCTCTCGGCAACACGGTCATCGTCATCGAACATAACCTCGACGTGATTAAGTCCGCCGACTTCGTTATTGACCTCGGCCCTGAAGGCGGCTCAGGCGGTGGACGCCTCGTCGCCTCCGGCACGCCCGAAGAGATCGTGCGCCACAGAAAGTCGCACACGGGACAGGCGCTCCGGCCTCTGCTCAACGGGCACGGCAGCAACGGCAACACACATGCGCCCGCCGCGAACGGCAAATCTTCCAACGGCAAGCCCGCCACCCGTCGCCAGAGCAAAAAGATCGCGTGATTTTTTTCGGTTGGAAGTCTAAACAGCTATGTCAATCTACGACGAACAGAACGTGCGGCCACTCGGTCTTGAAAAGGTCAGCACGTATCCGCTCTCGGAGCGTCCGAGCAAGGTTGCGGTCGAAGATTTCGCGCGGCCTGTCTCGGAGGATTCGTCGCTCCGCGATTTTCTCAAGACGCTTCCGAACATCCTCGCCGTCCGTTCCCTGCGCGAATTGGCCGCGCAGATGCGCCGCGCACGCGTCCTGCAAAAAACCGATTATTTGGGGCATCGGCGGTCACGTCATCAAGACGGGACTCGCGCCCCTGCTCATCAATCTTTTGGAGCGCGGGTATGTGTCGGCTGTCGCGGCGAACGGCTCGGTGCTCGTGCATGATGCGGAGATTGCATTGGTCGGCTCAACCTCCGAAGACGTTGACGCCACCTTGGGCGCGGGCGCGTTCGGCGCGGCTGAAGAGACGGGCAGACTCTTGAACTCGGCGGCGCGCGACGGCGCGCGCGACGGCTTAGGTCTCGGCGAGGCGCTCGGACGCGCTCTGACCGGGATGCAGCCGCCGCACGCTCATCTGTCTCTGCTCTGCGCGGCTTACGAGGCGCGCGTACCTTTCACGGCGCATGTTGCCATCGGCGCGGACATCGCGCATTTTCATCCGGCGGCAGACGGCGCGAGTCTCGGCGCGACGACGCACACCGATTTTCGTCTGCTCGCAGAGATGGTACGGCGTCTGAACGGCGGCGGGGTCTACCTGAACATCGGCTCGGCGGTCGTCTTACCGGAAGTCTTTTTGAAAGCCGTCACGCTCGTCCGCAACCTCGGCCACCCGCTCGAAGATTTTACGACCGCTAACTTCGACTTCATCCAATCTTATCGCCCGCTCACAAACGTCGTCCGTCGTCCCACGAGCGGCGGCGCGGGGCGCGGCTACTCCATCACAGGTCATCATGAATTGACGATCCCGCTCCTCGCCGCGCAACTACTCTGCGCTGATGACCAAGTTTGAGAAATTTGACCGTGCGTCGCGCGCACACTTTTTCATCCGAACATCGAGAAATTGAAAGGCTCCCACGACCGAGTTCTGGCGAAGCAATCGTGAGAGCCTCCGTTCATCAACCCGAAGGCTGACGACGCTCCGCATCCTATGTCCCGCCAGCCGAACTTTCGATAGAGGCACTGTCAATGCGTACCCGGAAATCGCAAAAATGTTGTTCGTCGTCCGAGCCATGCTGCTTTTACTCTTTGCCTTTCCCTTCTCTCAACTTGATAGCCGCGCGCAGACGGAGCTATCCGGCGGCGTGCGCGGCGTCGTCACCACGGAAGCGAGCGGCGCGGCCGTGACGGGAGCGCGCATCGTCATCAAGAATAAGGCGTTACGCCTGCAACGCGAAACGACGACGGACGCCGAAGGGCGAAATAGCTTCAACGGGCTTCCGCCCGGCGCGGATTACGCGATTACGGTCAGCGCGGACGACTTTCGCGCGCTCGTGCGAGAAGACCTGACGCTCGTCACGGGAATAGCCGTCGAGATGCCTTTCGCGCTCGAATTGAGCGGCCTCACAGAGACGATTTCGGCACGCGCTTTCTGGGAGTTGAGACGAAGAAGGTCGCGGTCATCGAGAACACGGCGTCGGGCAACTACGACGCCCTCGACCTCGGACTACTGAGGCGTTTCGCTAATGGCTTCCAGTTTGAAGCGCACTATCTCTATTCGTTATCACTCAACACGGCGATGCTCTTCGGCGAACCAGATACAGGGATTCCCGAAAACTTCCGCACGAGTGAGAGCCTTGAGCGTGCGCCGAGCGATTTTCACCAGCCCCAACGCTTCGTCGCGCAAGGGCTATGGGAACTGCCTTTCAAGACGCAACTCTCTTTCGTCGCCACGCTGGCGTCGGGACTTCCGGTCAATCCTCTGACGGGCGAGGACACGAACGGCGACGGCTACCGGCAGGATCGCCCCTTCGGCTTCGGTCGCAACTCTTTCCGCACGCCCATGCAGCAGAGCTTCGATGTGTCGCTCGCCAGACGTTTCGCGCTCGGCGAACGGATGCGGCTAGAGCTTCGCGCAGAGGGCTTCAATCTGACGAACCACTCGAATTACATCAAGCTCAATAATTTCTACGGCAACGGCTCGACGCCCGATTCCGAATTCCTGACGCCGCTCGCCGGAGTGGCGAATTCCGATCCGGGTAGGCAGTTCCAGTTCGGCGCGCGCTCAGGCGCGAACGGCCTGGCGCGTGTGCTTATTGGATTGAGTAGGTTATAATCCGCACGTTCTTGGAAATTATGGGCGACGGCTTTGATGGCGAGTCCGGTCGGGCTGTCGGATGAATTATCACCGGGGGAATTGAGTCACGAGATGGATGAACAGAAACTTGAACACTTTCGCACGATATTAATCGAGCAACTGAAACAGCATGAAGGGCAGGTTCGCGATAATACCGCCGCCGCGCTGGAGATGGTCGCCGCCGATGACGGCGTCAAAGACAGCGTTGACATGTCGCTGCAAGATGTCAGCCAAGAACTTCAACTGCGTCTCGGCGAGCGCGAATCGCAGATCGTCGCAGACATTGATCAGGCGCTCCTGAGAATTGACGAGGGAACTTACGGAACCTGCCAGCGTTGCGGCAAAGAGATTCCTGAACGCCGCCTCGAAGCCGTCCCCACCGCACGCTTCGACGCCGAATGCCAGACCGCCATCGAAGCCGAAGACGGCTCGGACGACATCTCGACGCTATAAAGGCAGTTCAAGGCTCAAAGTGTAAAGTTCAAAGTTTGAGGACGCTTAAGCGTCCTCAAACTTTGAACTTTTTATGCTTTCGGATGGGCTTTATCGTAAACCTCAATCAACTTTTCCATCGAGACGTGTGTGTAGATTTGTGTGGTCGAGAGGCGCGCGTGTCCGAGTAGTTCCTGTATGTCGCGGAGGTCTGCGCCGCTGTCGAGCAGGTGCGTGGCGAAGGAGTGGCGCAGGGAGTGCGGGCTGATGTTGTGGATTCCGGCGCAGATGTCTATATATTTATCCACCATGCGACCGACTGAGCGTGTCGTGATACGAGTCCCCTGATAGTTGAGGAAGACGGCTTCGGATTCGCGCTCGGCGAGGGGCGCGTTTTTGAGAAAGGCGTTACGCACTTCGAGATAGTTCAACAGAGAATGAAGCGCGGGGTCGCCGAACGGGATGATCCGCTCTTTCCGGCGCTTGCCCATCACGCGCACCAGTTTGTTTCTGAAATCAACATCGCGCAAATTCAATTTCACCAGTTCCGAGACGCGCATTCCTGTGCCGTAGAGGAATTCGAGGATGGCGCGGTCGCGCCGTCCCAAGTCGGTTTCCAGATCGGGCGTCTCGATGAAGCGCACCATGTCTTCGACCGAGAGATGATTCGGCAACTTCTTTTCCAGACGCGGCGTCGAGACGAGTTTCGCGGGATTCAGTTCGACGACGCCCTCGCGGATTAAAAACTGGAAGAAGGTACGCAGCGCCGCCAGCTTCCGTGCGATGGAGGATTTCTGCTTCTGCGCGGCGTGCAGCGTCGAGAGCCACTCGCGAATCGTGATGTGGTCTACCTGCTTGATGTCGAGTTCGCGCCGCGCGCCGCTTTCGGGGTCTGTCGGCGCGAGGTGTTCGTGGAACTGCGTCAGGTCAATCATGTAATTGCGCAAGGTGTGTTCGCTGACGTTGCGCTCGTAACGCAGGTGCTCGAAATATTGTGCGAGTAGTTGATCCATCATTAAGCAATTAGACGAGTGACAAGTGATGAGTGACGAGCTGCAAGGATTTTAACTCGTCACACGTCGCTTGTCATTCGTCACTTTTATCCTTTCGGCGCGTAGTAGCCGCGTCGTGTGCGGACGCGCAAGCCTTGTCGCGTGGTGACGCGCAGTGAAAAGACGCGGAAGCGCCCGTCGCGGCGGTCGTCGGAGGCGTAGTAACTGAGGACGTATTGCTGCGCGAGGTCGGCGGCAATCTGCGCGAAGGCCGTATTGAGATCGTTTGCGCCGTGCGGAACGTAAACCGCGCCGCCGGTCTGCGCGGCAAACTCCTGCAGGCGGCGTTCGGCAGCCAGATCGCGCAGGTTGTTGTTCTCGCTATGGCCTGTCTGGACGGCATAAATCTGGCAATCGCTGGCGAGCGCGCGCGCCAACGTCGTGTCGAAGTCGAGGTCGCTGATGGTGTCCGTGCCATCGGAGACGATGATGATGACCTTGCGTCCGGTCTGCGGTTTGAGATAGAGAGAGGCGGCAGAGATGGCATCGAAAAGCGCGGTCGCGCCCTCCGGTTTATCGAAATGTTCGATGGTGCGAACCAGCGCGTTGACATCGTTCGTCAGCGGACGAACGAGCGTCGGGATGGTCGCGACGGAATAGATGGCGGCGTGGTCGACCGGGCGCATCACGGTCTTGAAAAACCGGACGGCAGCCTGTATCTCAAATTCGCGCCCAGCCCTCAGACTCGAACTGTTATCGAAAAGCAGCGCCATCGTGACGGGCGTCTCGGCGCGGTTGAGTTCGCCGATCTCTTTGCGCACGCCGTCCACCAGCAACTCGAAATCCGCCAACTGCAAATCGGTCACGGCGCGTCCCTGCGGGTCAATAATCGAGGCGGGCACGGGCACGAGGTTCGAGTTGACCTGCACAACCTCGTCGTCATCAACTTCGGCCGGAACAGTCGTCGTCGTGGTGCCTGCGTTGCCGCTGTTCGATGGCACGGCAGGGGCGCTCGTTGTCGTCGTCGCCGCCGGTCTGCGCGGCGGTGCATCGCTGTTATCATCTATCGAAGGCAGAGGCGTCGTGGCAGGCTCGGCAGCCGGAACGGGCTTGACCGTGCGTGGTCTCTGGGCTTCCCGCTTTGTTCCGTCGGCGGGCGCAGGCTCTTTTTTACGACCTGACTGCGCGACAGACGGCAGAGTGACCGGCATCAACAGGAGGAACAGGCACGAGCACACGCAGGCGAGACGCGCGAGGTGAGAGCCACGCGGGCGCGCTCTTTTAAGATGGCGCGCGACTCTCAGGCGATTGCCGTCGTGCGCTGCGCGGGCGTCGCCGTGCGGATTGTGTGAAGCCAGTTGTCCCATTCCTTTAAAGCTAGTTCGACCTGTAGTTGGTGGCGTTCGCGCTTCTTTTTAACCCGCCGCCGCTCCGCTTCGGGGAGCGGTTCGAGCAGCGCGAAAGTGATGTTGACGGGTTGATAATTATCCGCCTTCGCGCCGGAGACGTAGCGTGCGAGCGCGCCCGTCGCCGATTTCGTCGGCGCTTCCAGAGGCAGTTCGCCGCGCACGAGACGCGCCGCGTTGAGTCCGGCCAGCCAGCCCGTCGCGACCGATTCGACGTAGCCCTCGACGCCGCTAATCTGACCTGCGAAAAACGTCGCGGGGCGGGCGCGCATCTGCAACGTGGGCGCGAGCACGCGCGGCGCGCAGATATAAGTATTACGATGAATCTGACCATACTGCAAGAATTCCGCTTCTTCAAGACCGGGAATCAGACGGAGGACGCGCGCCTGCTCGCCGTAACGTAGATGGTTTTGGAAGCCGACGAGGTTGTAGGCGTCAGCCAGCAAATTCTCCTGACGTAATTGCACGGCGGCATACGGTTCGCGTCCCGTCTTCGGGTCAACGAGTCCGACCGGCTTCATCGGCCCGTATCGAAGGGTGTCCACGCCGCGCCGCGCCAACTCTTCAATCGGCAGGCACGCCTCGAACCAGCGCGTCTCTTCAAAGCGATGGAGCGGCACGCTCTTGGCCTCCGTCAATGCCTGATAAAAGCGCGCGTACTGGTCCGGGTCAAACGGGCAGTTAACATAATCGTCGCCGCCTTTGCCGTAGCGTGCGGCGCGAAAGACCGTCTCGTAGTTAATCGAATCGGCGGCGACGACCGGCGCGATGGCATCATAAAAGTAGAGTTGGTCGTTGTCCGTGAGACGCATAATCTCTACGGCGAGCGCGTCGGAGCAGAGCGGCCCGGCGGCGATAATCGTGATCGCATCTTCGGGGACGCGCGTCAATTCTTCACGGACGAGCGTGATGTTCGGGTGTGAAGAGATGCGCCCCGTGATGAAGTCTGCGAAGCGATGGCGGTCGACGGCCAGAGCCGCTCCGGCAGGCACGCGCGTCTCCGCCGCCGCCTGCATGACGAGCGATGCGCCGCGCCGCAGTTCCTCTTTCAAAAGATAAGGCGCAGTTCCCACCTCATCCGACTTGAGCGAGTTCGAGCAGACGATTTCCGCCAGCTTGTCCGTGCGATGCGCGGGCGTCCGCATCACAGGTCGCATCTCGTAGAGACGCACGCGCGCTCCGCTTTCAGCCGCCTGCCACGCGGCCTCCGTTCCGGCGAGACCGCCGCCGATGACAATCACTTCATTCATAGACTCGCAATTGTAACGCGCGGCTTCCGCCTTTCACTAACGCACCGGCAATCAATCTTGGCGTTTCTCTTCTTGGCGTGAGAATAAGTTTCACGCCAAGACGCAAAGTCGCTCAGAAGAAGAAGGGATATCAGAGATTCACATCTTGAGGGACGAGCGAAAACATCACGGCGTCGTGCGGCTGCCCGTTGATGATGAGACGGTTGCGGAGCACGCCCTCTCTCGTCGCGCCGACCTTCTCGGCGACGCGCTGGCTGGCGAGGTTACCGACGGCCGCGACAATCTCGATGCGCGTGAGTCCCAATTCTTCAAAGCCGAAGCGCGCCGTCAAGATGGTTGCGGCGGACGCCACGCCGCGCCCCGCCTGACTGGTACGCACCCAGTAGCCGAGATTCGCCGATTGATTCTCGCGCCGGAGAAAGTTCAACCCGACGCCGCCGAGCAGCATCCCTGTCTGCGCGTCGGTAATCACGAAGCCGTACTCCGCGCCGCTCGCCCACGCCTCGTCGCGCGACAGCACCCATGTCGAACTCTCTTCAATCGAATAGGCTGGATGGCACCATTCCATCCAGCGCGAAATCTCTTTGATGGATTCCCGCACGGCTGCAAACAGCAGCGGCACGTCGGCGACGCGATAACGCCGGAGCCGTATAAAATTATCCGATAGCTCGTCTTTCATCGTTAAGAGGCCAGCCGTCTTACGGCTCTTTGGTTTTGGGCGCGTCGAGCGTGGCGTCGCCGGTCTTGGTGCTGAAGCGTTTGAAATCGCTGTATTCACGGGTCGCGTCGAAACGCATCCCGGCGAAGAGGAAGACTTTGGCGGAGGCGTTGATCTGCGCGAACTTGGGCAACCAGACGCCGTCGGCCATGCGCGTCTGCTCGAAGGCGAAGGTGGAACCGGGACGCACGTTGGCGACGAGACCGCCGCCGATTTTGATGCTTTTGTCGAGACGGGCTTCGAGGCGCATGACCTGTTTATCAACCGGGTCAATCCAGACTGTGCCGACCAGTTTGGCGATAATCTCTTCGTCGTCGTTCGACGGCTTGAAGTTTGGGCGTCCGCGAAAATCGAAGACGATAGTATCGCGGTCGCGAAAGTGTTCGCGGCGCGGAGAGACAAGTTCGCAGACGCGCAGGAAAGCGGCGATGCCGCCGAGGTCGTCGTCAACCGATTTGCCCTTCTCGCGCTTCGCCTCGCGCTCGGCCTTTTCGCGCTCGCGTTTCTGCTTGCGCTTGGCGTTGTCGCGTTCGAGTTTCTCCAACTCTTCGGCCACGCGCCGCGCTTCCTTCTCCTGTTTCTCAGGCGAGAGCGCGACGCCGTTTTCGCTAATCAATTTATAGACTTCGCCGCCGCCTGGCGCGGGATAAACTTCCTGAATGGTGACTTTCTCTTTCTTCAACTCGCCGCGATCATTGATTTCGCGCTCGACCTCTCTGAGCGTGAACGTGTATTCGCTGACGCGCTCATCAATCTCATCCTGATTGCGTCCCACTTCGCGCAGCAGCGTGGCGATGTCGAGCGATGATTCGCCGGGCGGCTCAAAAAGCGTGTCGCTTAAGTTCGTGTTGTAGTGCGCGCTTTGCAGCATGAAAGTTAAACTCTCCGCGTCCTTCACGTCCACGGTCAGGCGGTGCGGCTCAAGCACGCCTTCGACGAGGCGATGTTCGCCGAAAGTCAGCATCGCGCCGCTCTCCGGCTCGGAGATTTTAAGAAGCAACTTGCTCGACACGCCGAACCAGCAACGCACGCGCCCGCCCTGTCTGGTCGAGAACTCGACGACATAAGCCGGTTCAGCCGACTTCTGATCCACTTCGACGGTGCGCGCCAACACTCCAGACTTTTTATAGTCAACAAGTCGGCTCGCCGCCAGCAGTGCTTGCAGCTTAGCCGTCTGCGCCTCCGCGCCGCTCAACGTCTCGACAATGCCGGGCGGCAAAAGCTTCCAAGCGGTGCGCCCATTAGCGGCGGCGATAGATTCGCCGTTACTCTTGTCAAACTCGGAGCGATATGAGAAGGGAGCTTTCAACATCGTGCGGACACGCTCGTTGCCTAAAGCCGGAGACTGCATCTCCCAGTCGTAGGTCGCATCCTTGATTGCCGCCAGCCGTTTTTTGCCGCCGACCGCTTTCAGAAGGTCGTTGACGATCTTCTCCGGCGAAGGAAGTTTTTGAGGTCGTCCGAGCAAGCGCGCGGCAGGACGCGCCGGAGTTTGCGACGCGTCCTGCTGCTGCTGCTGTTGTGCCAACACTGCGACAGCGCACGCCGGGATGAGCAGAAGGAAAGCCAACCGGAGAGCAATCGTCCGTCCGGCAAAGCCGCTTGAAAGTTTGCTCGAAAGCTTTTTCGTTCGGGGGATAATTTCGATTTTCACTGGAAGCCTCAGACGTTCGGAGAGGAATGAGAAGCACGCTAAAAAGCAAGGCGGAAGGCGGAGCGCGAAGAGAGAATTGTTGGCTTTATTCATCCTTCCGCCTTCATCTTTGCTCTTGTCCACCCATGTTAAATTATTGCTGTCCCGATATTCTGTGGGTTGCTTTAGTGCTGCGCGAAAGAGAAAGAGCGACGAGAGTTCCTACGTTTCGTCGCTCTTTTAGTTTCGCTCTCTTTGTCGGTGATTCGGTTAGGAAGGTTGCCCCTCGGTTGTCGTATCGGCATCGGGCGGGTGTGGGACATCCGAATCCATCGCCGCTGCCGACTCCTGCTCGGCTTCGAGTTCATCTTCCTGATTGTCTCGCGCCCCGTCTCGTGTCGTCGCCCTTGCGTCCTGTTCTTGTCTGTCTCGTGTCATGCCTTGTGTGCTCCTTGAAAAGCTCTTGTTAGTCGCGTCGGGGCCGGGGAACCGGGTTTTGCAGCGCGGGGAGAATAAACCCCCCCCCGGGGCACAAAAACATAG
>CAXTRQ010000033.1:22195-27307 GCA_964246705.1 uncultured Pyrinomonadaceae bacterium | reverse complement strand
ATTCAGAGCGCAGGGCAAGCTGGTTTGCCCTGCGCTCTGAATATCGCACGCCGCGCGGACAACTTCAGCTTCGCTTGCGCGCACCCTTCCCGGCGGCAGCCTTCTTCGCCGCGCCTCGCTTCCCGGCTGCGCTCTTCTTGCTGCTCTTTTGCGCCGCTCCCTTCTTCGTCGCTTTCTTAGTCGCCAAGCCCTTCGACGCTGACGCGCTCCTCTTCGTCGCGCCAGACTTCTTTGCGCCGCCGGATGTCGCTTTCTTGGCAGACTTCGCAGACTTCTTTGCGCCCTGCCGTGTCTCGCTCCGGCTTGCTGCCGCCGCCGCTTTCTGCTTGCGTTCGGCGCGCGCGCGTTCTTTCTCTTTCCGGTGCTGGACTTTTTCGTGCACGTCGTCCATCAACTGCTGAATACGCTCAGCCTCGGTCTGGGGCCCGCGCTCTTCGCCCTCGCGCAGGAGTCTCTCTTCCTCCTGACGGTCGAAGCGTTGTTGATCTTCCGTCGTTATTTGACCGTGATTTTGCGTGAACTCGAACTCGTTCAGCTTTTGTCCATCAATCTTGTAGCGGTCAATGTTCTCCGTCTTATCTTTCGGCATCTCGCTTGTTTCCTCCTCGCGTGCGGTGCGCTTGCTTGACAGCGCGCGCAGCCTCTTCGTATATTCGTCCTTCAAGTAAAAGCCGCCTTAGCTCAGTTGGTAGAGCGTCTGATTCGTAATTAGAAGGTCGTCGGTTCGACTCCGACAGGCGGCTCCACAATTTTCAAAGACAGACGGTCACTCTCCGAGGTGGCCTTTTTTTATTGATGTGCTTGCGCCGGGCAAACAGATAGTGCGCTAGTCTGCCTCATTATCAGGGCGCAATCGTCGCAATTTGTTTCTCGAACCTTCTCATTTTGGCATCGCGTGAACATCAAATGCAATCCATCTCGTCTTTGGTTTTCTCCTAGGTCTTAAACATGCGATTGAGGCCGACCATCTGGCCGCCGTCTCAACAATCGTGAGCGAGCGTAAAAGCTTGCTGAGCGGCGTGCTGGTCGGCGCGATGTGGGGCGTCGGTCATACGGCATCGCTGCTGGCGGCGGGAGTCGCTCTGAATTCTGTTTCGTGTGCAGATTAGCGAAAGGTTGGAGATGATTTTTGAGTTCGGCGTCGCGCTGATGCTCATCGCGCTCGGAGTGAACACTTTGCTCAAGCTGCGGCACGGCGCGATTCTACATTTCCATACGCACAGGCACGGCGCGCGCCAGCACTCGCACCCGCACCTTCACGACACGTCGCCCGCATCTGTTGACGGCACACATCACGGACTGCGGACGGGCGTTCGTCGTCGGGATGGTTCACGGTCTGGCCGGAAGCGCGGCGTTGATGCTGCTGGTGCTGACGACCATCGAATCGCCGGTCGCCGGTTTCGCTTACATCGCAATCTTCGGCGTCGGCTCAATGGGCGGCATGATGTTGATGAGCGCGCTCGTCAGTTTGCCCGCACAACTAACGCGGAGACGCTGGCAGCACGCAGACCTTTTCGTGAGCGGCGCGGCGGGACTCCTCAGCGTCGGGTTCGGCGTGTTGATGTGCTACGAGATCGGTTTCGTCAAGGGTCTGCTTCTGTGAACGAAGCCGCCGAAAAACTTTCGACGGACTTTCATTACATATCGCGTCCGGCGTGAATGGGTGGCAGTTCGACGGGCGCAAGCGGCATCCTGTAAATCCTGTCATGAGCTAACAACTGCTCGATTCCACTCACGTCAACAGGCTTCGAGAAATGATAGCCCTGCCCGTACTCACACTTGAGCGCGCGGAGTTGTAAGACCTGATGCTCGGTCTCGACGCCTTCGGCAACTACGTCCATGTCGAGATTGCGGGCGAGCATGATGATGGTGCGGACAATCTCTGCGTTCTCGTTGTTGCCGTCCATCCGGCTGACGAAGGAGCGGTCAATCTTTAAGGTCGAGACGGGGAAGCGGTGCAGGTAGCTGAGACTGGAATAGCCCGTGCCGAAATCGTCTATGCTGAGTTCGACGCCGAGCGCGCGCAGTTGGTTGAGAATCGAGATGGCCGTCTCGATATTCTCCATCATGATGCTTTCCGTGATTTCCAGTTTCAGGCTGCGCGGGTCAATTCCCGTCTCCTGTAGCACGCGCCTGACCTGCTCGATGAGGTCTGATTTCATCAACTGCTTGCCGGAAATATTGACGCTGGTTTGCAGCGGCGGATAAGTCGGAAACTGCTCCTGCCAGCGTTTAATCTGGCGGCACGCTTCGCCGAGCACCCATTCGCCGATAGGGATAATCAGTCCGGTCTCTTCGGCGACGGGGACGAAATCAATCGGCGAGATGTAGCCGCGCTCCGGGTGTTGCCAGCGGATGAGCGCCTCGAAGCCGCTAATAACGCCTGAGTCCATCGCCACGATAGGCTGGTAATGAAGGAAGAACTCGCGGCGTTCGACGGCGCGGCGCAAGTCCGTTTCGAGTTGGAGAAGATTGAGCGCGCGCGTGTGCATCGCTTTGTCGAAGACTTCGTGGCGCGCTTTGCCGAGTGTCTTGGCGCGATACATGGCCGTATCGGCGTCGCGCAGAACTTCTTCGGGGCGGTCGTAGCCCGCCGTGCTCAGAGCGATGCCGATGCTGATGGTCGTGAAGACTTCATGGCCGTTGAGATTGAAGGGCAACGTCAACTCTTTTTGCAGCCGTCCCGCAACTTCGATGGCTTCTTCCGGGCTGCCTAAATCTTCAAGCAGGACGGTGAACTCGTCGCCGCCGAGACGCGCGACCGTGTCGCCGGGGCGCAGGCAAGTTTCCAGACGGCGCGCGATGCCGACGAGCAATTTGTCGCCGACCATGTGACCGAGACTGTCGTTGACGATTTTGAAGCGGTCGAGGTCGAGAAAGAGGACGGCGAACAGTTGCCGGTCGCGCCGCTTGGTGCGCTCGACTGAAAGTTTGAGATGATCCATGAAGAGAGCGCGGTTCGGAAGTCCCGTCAGCGCGTCATGGAAAGCATCATGCATGAGCCGCTCTTCGGCGCGTTTGCGGTCTGTGATGTCTTGAATTTGGAGAATGAGTTCGATGGACTCTTGCCTTGGATTATCAACCAGCGTGACGCTCGCCAGCGCCCAGACGATGTGTCCATGTTTATGGATGTAGCGCTGTTCCAACTGAAACGCCCTGATTTTTCCTTCGATCAATTTATTGACCTGACCGAGCAGCCCGCCGAGGTCGCCTTCATGGGTAATTGAATGAATCGTGGTCGCCAATAATTCCTCTTCCTCGTAGCCGACCAGTTCGCACAGCGAGCGGTTAATCTGAATCCAGCGACCGTCCGAGGCGACGAGCGCCATCCCTGCGGCGTGGTCGAAGGCGCTGCGAAAACGCTCTTCCGATTCGCGCAACGCCGCCATGTGATCTTCGGCCTGCCGCGCCTGCGCCGCAGAGGTTTCGATGGTCTTCAAGTAGGTCGAGTAGGTGAAATAGACGATGGCGACAATCGGCGTCGTGGCGAAGACGGCGTAGAAGCCGAAGTTGTGAATCAGCTTGGCGATAATGCCTGCGGCTGTCGCTCCGGCGAAATACGAAATTGATGTCCAGAGAAAATGTCTGCGCCACGTCTGCCAGAGAGAGACTTCGTTCTTCAAGGCGTGGCCGACGGCGACCATTCCAGAGTTAGCGATGTACTGGACGAAGGCCAGCAGGCAGATGCCGATAATGTAAGAGGCCGAATAGCCGCCGCGCAGTTCGATGACGGAGGCGAAGGCGAGGCGCAGCACGCAGACCGTGAGAAACGTCGAGAGAGCCATCACCGCCGCATTGAAGACGACGGTAATCTTCATCCGGCAGAAGCGCAGAGACGAGCAGAGCGCCTCGGCGGCGGCGAGCAGGATGGCCGCTTCCATGCCGAACAGCAGGATAGCGAGAAAGATGAAGGTGTCGGAGACGGAAATTTGTCCCTTGTCGAAGGGAATCTTGATCGTGATGCGCGACCCGATGCCAATCGTCATGAGCGCGAGCAGGAGGAATCGCACGTCCACGAGCGCCAACGTCAGATGCGCGGCGCTCAAGACAACCAGAGCCGCGCCGACGACGATGACGATCAGTTGATATGGAACGGCGAAACTTTTTTTGCTCACGGCTACGGTTGCGCTTCGAGGCTTCGAGTCATTAGAACCTTCAACGCTATCTTGGAGGGGGTTTCGGGGGCACGCGTAAGCAACTACAGGGTTCACGCACATTGAAAACATAGCAAGCTTTATGCCTTCAGTCTCAATCGTGGAAACGCCGCGTTTTATGCGTGAAGAAAGCGGGGACGAAAGAATCTTGAGAGCGGAGTTGAATCAGCCTGACCTGTCAAGCTGACTATGCCTGACCGATAGGGCGGGCAAATGAAAGAATTTATTTTAACTTTAGAGGGTGGAGGTTTTGAAACATATTCTTAATTTCATCTCCATGGCTAAAGTTATTTGTTGACCGAAGTTCCCCGGATGGCATACAAGAAGCCCTCGTTTTGACAATCCCCTGTGCGCTACGGAGAGAACCACAAATGTTTAAAGAGTTTCGGGAGTTTATCGCGCGCGGTAACGTGATTGATTTGGCGGTCGCCGTCGTCATCGGCACCGCCTTCGGCAAGATTGTGACCTCGATGGTCGAGGGGATTTTGATGCCGCCCATCGGGATGATGCTGGGCAAAGTTGATTTTTCGTCGCTCTTCTACGTGCTCGACAAGTCGAAAGGCGTTCCGCTCTCGCTCGCCGACGCCAAGGCCAAGTCAATCCCGGTCGTCGCTTACGGCTCGTTCATTAACGATATCGTCAACTTTCTCATCATCGCTTTCTTCATCTTCCTGATTGTTCGCGCCGTCAACCGTATCAAGAGCAAACTGGACACAGATACGCCGCCCGCGCCGACGACGAAAGACTGCCCTTACTGCCTTTCGTCTATCCCTCTGAAAGCGACGCGCTGCTCGCAGTGCTGTGTAGATTTAGAGACGGCCTGAGAAAACGGAAGCGTGCGATTCGCCGGAGACAAGTAGGGCAGGGTTTGTTTCTTCTTAGCGACTTTTGGGGGGGGGGGGGGGGTATTGTTTGAGGCCCCCCCCGCAGACTGGGGAAAAAATATTAAAACGAGGAT
>CAXTRQ010000033.1:0-22185 GCA_964246705.1 uncultured Pyrinomonadaceae bacterium | reverse complement strand
TTTTGGCTTGGGTTTTTTTCTTTTTCGCTATTTTGCGGTGGGGGTTTTTATTATGTTTCAGGCCCTGCGGCAAAGTCGCTAAGAAGATTAAGAACGCTGAGAAGACGGCTTTGGCGCTTTTAAGCTGAGACGGCTGCGCCCGTCGTCGGCGTGGCGGGTGCTGAGTCATCTGCGCCAAGCAGCGAGTGATAGAGCTCGGCGACGCGCTGTTCGTGCTTCGCCATGTCAATCTCGATGCGGTCGTAGATGGCGCAGGTCACGGGGTCTGTGAATTTGACGCTGAGGTTGAAAGCGTCAACGACGCCCGTCTGCAAATCGCCGAGCGCGCGAAGCAGTAGCGCCATGTCGTTACTGGATTGCAGCCAACTTTTCAGCGTCGCCCATGCGCCGCTGCCCGTCTCCTGAAATCCCTCCTGCCCGCCGAGCGTGGCGAGCCGCGATTCGAGAACTTCAAGATGTTGCTGCTTGCTCTGGCGAATCTCTTCAAAGAGCGCCTTGATTTGCGGATCGGTCGCCTTCTCGGCGTATTTCTCAAAAGCCGATTGGGCGTAGCGCTCGCCGCGTATCGCCGTATTGATGCCGTCAACAATTTCTTCCTTTGTCGAGCCGCCCCACTGTTCGCCCAGACTCCACCAGTCAACCGTCAAATCGTTTACATCCGGCAACTCCGTGTCTTTAATCTTCAAGTCGAGATGGCGCAGGATGGCCGCCGTGAAAATCGGCAAGTCGCCCGGACGACGCGATGTGATGAGATTCCCGTCGGTGACGACCGCCGAATCCTCATATTGAGTGCCCGCGTTCTGCATGTCCTTGCGAATGGCGCGAAAGCCGGTCGCGCGCTTGCCCTTGAGCAGGTCGCCTTCAATCAAGACCTGCGGGCCGTGACAGACGGCGGCGACTAGTTTTCCCTGCTCGAATGCTTCCTGCACGAAACGCACGGTCTTCATGTTCGTCCGCATCCGGTCGGGAGCCATGCCGCCGGGAATAACCACGGCGTCGAAATCTGCGGCGCGCGCATCGGTGGTCGTCGCGTCGGCTTCGATACTGAGCATGCCCTGCTTGCCAGTGTATTTTTCATTCATGCGCGAACCGAGCACGGTCACTTCCGCTCCGGCCTTCGGCAACGCGTTATAAGGAATCTGAAACTCTACGTCCTCGACGTGGTTTTCGATGAGGATGGCGACCTTCTTCGTCCGGCTTTTCTCTGTCATATATTTCAACTCCTTAAAATTCTGGTGAAGGACGAATCGCTGCGGCGTTCGTCTCAAGTTTCCGGTTTTTATGGTATTCCGGGGAGAAAAGTGCAACTCGTATGCCAGCAGGCAGTTGTGGAAAAACAGGCGCGGCGCGCAGAAAACCGCTCACAAACCCGTACAGGCGCGGTCTCGCGCGTGTTCGCTTACGTTACTTATAAGCTATTTTCTATTTGAGGGTCAGGCTGGTGGTTTTTGTTTTCTTAGCGGCTTGGCGTCTTTGCGCGAAAATTAGTTTGGCGTAAAGACGCCAAGGCGCTAAGAAGAAAGGACGCTGAAAAATTTGCTTTCAAAATTTCGGCGGGGCGCTGAAATCAGGAAGCGGGACGCATCAGCCCGCGAAAGATGCCCTGCACGGCGACCTGCGAGGCGTGCAAGCGAATGGGCGCGAGGTTGGAGTTGGCGGGGCGCAGTTCGACTTCGTGACCGAGGCGATGCAGACGCTTGAGGGTCGCGCGGCTGCCTTCGACTAAGGCGACGACGATCTCGCCGTCGCGCGCTTCGGTGCGGTTCTCGATGAGCGCGATGTCGCCGTCGCAAATGTGTTCGTCAATCATCGAATCGCCGTGCACGCGCAGGGCATAGATGCGATTCGGGCGCGTGCGACCGAGCATGAAACGCGGAACGCTGATCGTCTCGCGGTCTTCGACCGTGTCGAGCGGAGCGCCCGCCGCGATGCGACCGAGCAGCGGCACTTCGCAAATCGCATCGAGGTCAACTTCTTCCGGTTGAATGCTGAGACCGAAGGCTCCGTCCGCGCGACGGCGCGCGAGCAAGCCCTGTCGTTCGAGAGCTTCGATGTGCTTGGCAATGGTTGCTTTCGAGGAGACGCGCAAGTGGCGCGCAATCTGTGCGTAGGAAGGCTCGTAGCCGTGCCGCTCGATGAAGCGTTGGATGTATTCGAGGACTTCCTTCTGGCGCTGCGTGCGTGTCTGCTGCATGGGCTTCTCCTGCTGTTAAGGGACGTGCGAATTTTAGAGGCGTATCAACACAAGCGTCAAGGATTTTAAATGGAACGCCGCAACGATGAACTGTCGGACAACGGCTTTTTGCTTTTCAGTTAATCGTTGCGGCGTTCCGCGTTTACTTAATCGAATAGCGCGCGAGCGTGTTGGGGAAGACGATGATGCCGGAGAGCACGTCGGTCATGTTGATTTTCTGCGTTCCGGTCAGGATGTCTCTGGCCTTGAGGCCGTAGATGGCTTCGTTGAGATTGTTGTCGGGATTGATGACCGCGCCCTTGAGTTCAAGTCCGGCGAAGAGACCTTTGCTGCGCGAGTAGGAGAGTATCCCTGCGTCGAGCGTTAAGTTTGTCGTCGCGCTGGCTGAGCGTCCGACCGGCCCGGCGGCAGCGCTCGCCTCCCCGCCCATCTCGAACTTGTCTTCGAGCAGACCTTTCAGCGCGTCCTCGTTCATAAAGAGCAACACGAGATCAATCTTGGCCGCGCCGATCTGCGGGCCGACGCTCGCGCCGCCCATTTTAAAGTAAGCGGGCGCGCTCCAACCGCCCGTCACGCGGCGACTGATGACGCCGCTGCCGCCGCGCCCGCCGATACCGAGTCCGGCCTTGAGCACGCCGGGAAAGACGGCGACCGCTTCCGCCTTGTCGAGCAACTCTTTCGGCACGCTTTTGTCGGGCGCGCCCATAATTTCATCGAAGACACGCGCGGCGCTGGCAGCTTTTTTCTGCGCCTCCTTTTGCTGCTTCGGCGTCGCGCGCTGTGCGGGCGGAGTCGCCTTGCGCGGCCTCTCGTTTTCATCCTGCGGCAATCCTGCGGCGGCAACGGAGAGGGCACACAGCATCAAAGCGGCGAGCGCGACGGAAACAACTTTTCTGTGCACATAAAGCTTCATCAATTTTCTCCTCGGAAGGCCGTGCGCGCGGGACAACTCTCCAGTCCAATTTTCCTGACGTGTCCCGCGCATCCTCCTGTTTTCAAATGTCATTTACTTGCGAACCGAATAACGGTTGAGAGCCAACGTGAAAGTGCGGACGAGGGCGGGAGTTGCCATCTTGCTGTCGAGCAGCACTTCGTTCGCCTTCTTACCGTAGTAGGATTCGTTCAGATCGTTGTCAGGCGTAATCGCCACGCCCTTTAAGGCCGCGCCGATAAATGCGCCCTTGCTGCGCGAATAGGAGAGGATGCCTGCGTCGAGCGTCGCATTGGTCGAGGCGCTCAGCGTGCGTCCGATTGGCCCCGCCGCGATGCTCGTCTCGCCGCCAATCTCGAACTTATCTTCGAGCAGTCCCTTCAATCCCTCTTCGTTCATAATCAGCAGCACAAAGTCGGTCGAAGACGCGCCGATCTGCGGGCCGATGCTGCCGCCGCCGAGATTGAAGAAAGTGGGTGCGCCCCAGCCCTTGCCCATGCGGCGTGCCACGACGCCCTGACCTTTATTTCCGCCGACGACGAACGCCGCCTTCAACACGTTCGGAAAGACCGCCACGGCTTCCGCCTTTTCCAGCAACTCTCTCGGAATCCCTTTATCGGGGACGCGCATGATTTGATTAAAGACAGTCGCCGCCTCGCGCGCATGTCGCGCGGCATCTTTCGCACGCGGAGAGGCCGCGCCCTTCTTCTGCGCCGTCGCCGTCAGGGACGACAGGCAAAGCGCCAAAACGACCAGCAGCGCGCCTTTCAAACTTCCTCGAAATGAAAACCTCATAATCTTTTCTTCTCCTCCTTATGAATTTCAAAGTGTCGGGTTGATTACACAGGGACGGGGAGAAATTTCAGTGTGCGTCCTTGACGTTAAATTTTCACTTGGGGGAAATGTCTGTGGGGATTATGCCACGCTTTTGCGGCGTGCGACTATCGCAGCAGCGGCAGAACTTTTTCTGCAAATTCTTCCGGCTCAAGAATGCCGAGGATTTGCTCTCGAACTCGCCCTTTCGCGTCAATGACAATCGTCGCGGGCAGCACTTCTCCGAGGCCGAACAGACGCCCTGTCGCCTGCGAGCCGAACATGACCGGATAATTGACCTTCAAGCGGCGCGCGAGCCGACGCACTCCGACACGCCCAAACGGCGGTTGTGTGATGCCGATGATTTGCAGCCCGTTCGCGGCGTACTGCTTCTGCCATGCGATTAGCTGCGGCATCTCCGCGCGGCACGGCGGACACCACGTCGCCCAAAAATTGAGCAACACCACCTTGCCACGGTAATCGCTCAGACGAACCGTGCGCCCGCTCAAATCTCTCAGCGCCAACGCCGGAGGCTGCGCGTCGCTCTGGCCGAAGGTCGTGACACCCCCTGCGGCGAGCAGCGCCAGCAAAAGAAAGATTCGCTCCATCTCTTAACCTTGAATTTTTGCAGTTGAAACCGAGCGCGCGTGAAGTTCAGAAAAGATAGCGCACGCCCATCAGGATGTTGCTGCTGGTACGCAAAACTTGCGCGCCTGTTTGGCGCACGAGCGGCAATTGAAAACTGGCTTCGACGACGATGCGCGGGCTGGCGGCATATTGCAGCGCGGGCGCGACATAGAATTCCGTCGCACGACTCGCGGCCACTTCCTGCCCGCCCACGCGTCGCTCCCATCGCCTGATGAAGTTGGTTTCGAGGTTAGCGATAATCTCACCCGTCGGCCTGCGGTATTTCAGTGGGAAGACGACATATTCAAGGTCTGTGTTAGCTCTCAGTTCGTGTCCGGTGCGATAACCCGCGCGCTCGGTGCGTAGAATGGCCTCGACGTTTCCGCCGAAGACGAGACGCCCGCGCGCCTGTGAATAAGCGGCGTCGAGCATCCCTGCCAGCCCGCCGTTAATCGGCGACAAGTGCTGGCGCACGAAGGCGGGCGCGTTTAGTTCGGTCTCGTCCGGCGCATTCTTTTTTCCCGTCGGCAACTCCGCACCAAAGCGCAAGGCCGCCTGCCGGTCGCCCCATTCCTCGACCACACGATAAAAACGATACTTCGCCCAGACGGTCGCGTTGCCGAAGCCCGCGCCCGCGCCGCTGTGTGTGCCGTCATCGAACGAAGTGTGCGTGAAGGGAATCTCGGTTTCGAGTTGGAGCGTCGGCGTCGGCGTGTAAGATGCGCTGAGCAGCAAGCTTTGACGGCTGACCGTCAGGTTGCCGAGATGCTGGCGCGTCAGGAAAAGGCGCGGGCTGATTGCGCCTCCCTTGTAAACCGTCAGCCCCGGACTCGTCGTCCGTATCGGCGCGAGGCCGAGAGGCACAGCGCGCGGCGCGGCTCTCTCCGAAGCCCGCGCGCCCGCTAATAGTTCGACTTCTAAAGTTTGATTCTCAAACAGCGCCCCTTTCCAACTCGCGCTCTCTGTGCGCGCGGGCGTCGTCACGGAAAGCTTTTTGCCGCCTCCGACGTAGATTATCTCGCGCGCCGATTTTTCCTCGCCGATGGTCTGCCAGTCGCCGGAAAGCTCGACGCGCTCGCCCGCCTGCAAGGTTTTGAGTTGCGCTTTCGCGTCTTTGCCTTCGACGATAAAACTCTGGCCTGATGAATCTATCAACAGCCGCCAGCCTGCGCTATCAGCGTCGCGCGCGAGCGTGCCTTTGACCGTGATGGTGGATGAAGCGAGCTTATAGCCGGCACGCTTGAGCGCGAGTTTCATGGCGGCGAAAGAGACCGGCTTATCAGGCTTCGGCGTAAACGCGCCGCGTCCCGCGGTGATGTCTGTAATCTCAATTTCTTTAAGTTTCGGTGCATAGTCGAGTCGGCTCACGGCCTTCTGAATGTTATAGACTCAATTACCGCAGAGGTAGCCGTCAATCTTCATCTCGATGCGCCTGACCTGCGCCTCGCCTGTGCCCGCGCCTGCCGAAAGCAGCACGAGTCCGGCGAAGATGAACGCGAAACGTCTTTTCTTCATCTGACAACTCCTTGATTAAAATCCCTGTGCCGAATAGACGGCGATGATGCGCTCGCGTATCTCTTCGGGCTTGAGATGCTGTTCTTTCTGGAGACGATAAGCGATCAACGCTTCGTCAACGCAGACGGCGCACATCGAAGCGTGATGATCTACGTAACAACTGTGCAGGCTCTTGTGGCCGAAGCCTTTATCGCAGTGGCAATAGCATGGAAGTTGCGCGAGGGTCTGTGGAATCTCCTGCGCCGCGCGATAAGCCTGCTGCGTCTTGCCCGTAAACATGGCGGGCGAAAGCGTCGTCGGCAAATTCTTCAAACTCGCCTCGCTCACTTCAAACGCGGGCACTTCTTTGGCGTCCGCCGCGCTTGCCTCGTGGCCGTGCGCGTGTGACGGCGTGGCGGAAGATGCTTGCTCCGTCGCGTTCGACGTTTGCGCCGTCGGCGTTGGCTGCGCCGACTGTTCCGGCCTATCCGAACCCGCGCAGCCCGCCGCCGCGAGGGCAAGGGTTAAAACCAATGCGATGAAAAACAGTTCTCGTTTCATATAGCTGCTCTCCTTGAATCCTCAGTTGAATTTATGGTTCAAGTAACTTTCAATGGCTGCCGTGACCGACGGTTGTCGCGCCCGTATCGTGGCCGCTGTGGTCGCTCATGTTCATCCGTGCGGGTCGGATGCGAACGAAGAACTTGGACGAAATCGGATTGCGCTCGTAGAGCGCGTCCAACGCTTCCGGCTTGGAATAAAACGTCACGTCAGCGCCCAGCGCCAGAGAGATCTGATCTGTGTTCCAGATGTCGCGCGCGCCGCCGAAGGTGTACGCCCCGACGCGAAACTGCGGATGAAAATCTTCTCCGAAGCCGAGTTGATGAAGATCAGCATGGCGCAGGAGATTGTTTCTGTCCACGAGTTCGAGCCGCGTGTAGAGATAATTGCTGTCCAAAAAGTTGACGGTTGATTCAGCCGTGTAGCCGTTGAGATGAAAAGTTTCGCCCCCATGCCCTTCACGGTTGCGCCCCCAGATGAGACTCGTCGCCCAGTTACCGCGCTTGAGTGGCTTATTGTACTGCACGGAAGCCGTCATGCGGTGCGTGTCGCCCTCTTCCAACTGCTCCGGGTTTTTCAGGAAACCATAAGAGAACTGCATCGCCCAATTTTCGTTCGGCGCGACGGTGATGCGCGCTGAGCGCGAGTTCCAAGGATTCGCTTCAAAATTATAGCGATGCTCGTCCGGCTCGCGCCCGTTGAAGATGGAGCCTTCGAGCTTGAGCCAGCGATAAGTAAAGCCTGTCGTGAAGACGCCGAAAGAGATGTGCGTCGAGTCCTGCAAGTGATGCGCAAGCGGCGCGCTCGGATTTTCCGAAGCCGACGCACGATGCATGAAAGCGACCGGGCCGAGCGCAGGCTCGCCCGGATAACCGAAATAGGCGTACCACGTCCCGCGCTCGCCAACCGGCATGGTGTATTGCGCGGAGAGTTCCATGAAGAGGTCGTGCGGGTGCTGCGCGTCAATGAGCGGTTGGCCGCGATAAACTTCGCCGGTCTGAAAAATCTGCGGCGAGCCTGAGCCTGAGAAAGTGAACGGCTCAAAGCTGAACATGCCGCGAAGTTGCAGCGTGCCGCGTCCCACCTGACGAAAGGCCATCGGCATGAACCAATTCTGCGACTCGAACTTGGTGATGCCGCGCAGGCCGCCCTGCCGGTTGACGCCGAGCTTCGCATCGCCATGAAACATCAAGACCCACTCGCCCGCGCGCTTGTGCCACATGTACATCGGCGTCGTGGCGGGCTGCCAAGCCGTGCCGGAACCCATCTGCCCCATCGGCATCACATTCGTCGCGCGCGCGCCGACGCGGATACCCATCCCCTCTTCGGACATCACAAAAAGCGAGCCACTCAAATTCTGAGAAGGCTGCGCCGCGTCCTTCGTCTCTCCCATACTCATGCCGCCGTGCATGGAATGATCAGGAGCGGGCGTCGTGTTGTTCGCAGGCGCGGCGTGATGCTCATGCGTGGCGGGCGCGGGCGTGCTCTCGACTTGCGCGGGAACGGGTGTCGGCGTGGCGGCGGGCGTCACCTTCTTTTGTTCGGAAGGCTTCGGCTGTTCCTGGTGTTTATCGGGTGCGCTGTGATGTTCATGCTGCGCGCGAGCGGCGGGCATGACAACGGCTAGACATAACGCCGACGACACGAGCGCGCACGCCCTTGCCAGTTGTTTCAATTTAATAAGATGAGTGCTCAACATTTGATTCCCCTTGAAAGTTGACGCGAAGAAGAGCGCCGTTTCTTTAACTGCTCTTAATCTTGAAGCCTCGTAAGCGCAGGCTATTGGCGACGACGGAGACGGAGGACAGAGCCATCGCCGCGCTGGCGATGACGGGCGAGAGCAGCCAGCCCGTCAAAGGATAGAGCGCACCTGCCGCGACCGGAATGCCGAGCGTGTTGTAGATAAACGCCCAGAAAAGATTTTGCTTGATGACGCGCATCGTCCGGCGCGAGAGTGCGATGGCGTTGACGACGCCGCGTAGCGAACCTTTGACGAGCGTGATGTCGGCGGCCTCAATCGCCACGTCCGTACCCGTCCCCATCGCGATGCCGACATCGGCTTGCGCCAGCGCGGGCGCGTCGTTGATGCCGTCTCCGACCATCGCTACTACTTTCTTCCCTGCTTGAAGTCTCTTCACTTCGGCGGCCTTCGCCTCCGGTAGAACTTCCGCCAGCACGCGCCGGATACCGACCTTGCGCGCGACCGCTTCCGCTGTCCGGCTGTTATCGCCCGGCATCATTAACACTTCCAGACCGAGTTCTTGCAGAGCGGCGACGGCCTCTCTTGAACCATCCTTAATCTGATCGGCGACGGCGATGAGACCCGCGTATTTATCGTCAACCGCCACGTAGATCGGCGTTCGTCCTTGCGATGCCAGTGCACCGGCTTGTTCGCTTGAGCCGGACACGTCCACGCCGCGCTCAAACATCAGTTTCGCGTTGCCGAGCAGCACGCGTCGCCCTTCCAACTCCGCCACGATGCCATGACCGGCCAGCGCGTTGAAGTCCCCGACGCGCGCGAGTATTAAACCGAGTTCTTGCGCGCGCCGCACAATCGCCTCGCCGAGCGGGTGTTCGCTGCCACGTTCGGCGGAAGCAGCGAGCTTTAAGAGTTCGTCTTCCGAGAAGCCTTCAATTGGCAGCACGTCGGTCACGGCTGGCTCACCTTCTGTAATCGTGCCCGTCTTGTCGAGCACGATAATCTGTATCCTGTGCGCTGTCTCCAACGCCTCGCCGCCTTTGATGAGCACGCCTATTTCCGCGCCGCGCCCCGTCCCGACCATCACAGCCGTCGGCGTCGCCAGCCCCAGAGCGCATGGGCACGCGATGATAAGCACCGAGACGAGGTTAATAATCGCCAGACCGAGGCGCACATCCTCCGGCGCGGCGATGAACCAGATGACGAATGTTAGGATGGCGACGCAGATGACGACGGGAGTGAAGTAGCCGCTGACGACATCCGCGAGACGCGCAATCGGCGCACGTTGCCCTTGCGCCTCCTCGACCATGCGGACGATCTGCTGCAAGACCGTCTGGCTTCCGACACGCGTCGCGCGAAGCTGAAAGCTTCCCGTGCGATTAATAGTCCCGCCCACCACTTCTGCGCCCACGCTCTTTTCGACGGGTAAGCTCTCGCCCGTCAGCATGGATTCGTTGACGGCGGATGCCCCTTCGATGATACGGCCGTCGGTTGGAATCCTCTCGCCCGGTCGCACCAGCAGCACCTCGCCCGGCATCACTTCTTTAATCGGAATATCGGCGGTCGTGCCGTCTGCGCGCACGACGCGAGCGGTGCGCGGCTGCATCCCCATCAACTTTTTTATCGCCGCCGAAGTCCGCCCCTTCGCACGCGCTTCGAGCAGGCGACCGAGCAGGATGAGAGCGATGATGACCGACGCCGCTTCAAAGTAGACGGGAATCATCGGCCTGCCGAGCGTGTGCGCGGCCTCTCCGCTGCCGGCGTTGCTGATGCCGAATGTTCGCGCGTGCGCCGCTGTCGTCATTAACTGAGGCGCGATGGTTGCGACAAGCGAGTAGAGAAAGGCTGCGCCCGTCCCCGTCGCAATCAGCGTGTTCATGTCGGCTGCCGCGTGGCGCAGCGCCGTCCACGCGCCGCGATAGAAAGGCCAGCCGCTATAGAAGATGACGGGCGCGGTCAGAGCAAGCTGCGCCCAGTTAATCCACCAGACGTTGAAGAGAGCGATACGGCCGTGCGACATGGCGACGAGCAGGACGGGCAGGGACAGAGCGGCGGCGACGATAAACCTGCGACGGATGCTTTCAAACTCTTCACGGCGCGATGCTTCCTCTGCGTCTGCTTGCGCGCCGCTAACATTGTCCGGCGCTTCGAGCACGCCGTAGCCGACATCTTTGATGGTCTCGACCAGTTGCGGCCTGTTCGTCTGTTGCGGATCGTATTCCACGCTCGCGCGTGCGTTGGCGAAGTTGACGTTAGCTCGCGTCACGCCTGCCGCTTTCGACAGCTTTCGCTCAATGCGGCGCGCGCAGGCCGCGCACGTCATCCCCGTCACGGACAAGTCAACGCGAGCATCCGTTTGCCCCGTGCCTGCTTCCGCGCTTTCTCCCGCGCGCGCGCGCGCGACGGAGAGATTTACTGCTCCGCCACCGGCACTCCTTTTTTCGTCGCTCGTGACGACCGTGCTCATCTGCGCTTTCCCTTTCCGCCTCTTCTCTGCCAGCCGTCGTCTGTCGCGCCGTGCGAATCAAGCTCACTGTGTTCGATTAAGCCGCAGACGTGTCCCTGCTCTTCGCCGCGCGCGTCCCAATCCTGCAAGAGAATATTTAGTTCGTGGCGATGACGCCTGAGTTCGCGCAGCCGCTCGTCGAGTTCGAGCAGTTTGCGCCGCGCCATCAGCCGGACATGCTGGCACGGCAGACGCCCGCCTTCGCTCTCCTTGAGGATTCCCAAAATCTCTTCGAGCGAAAAGCCGATGGCCTGTGCGCGCTTGATAAAAGCGAGTTGTTCAAGCACCGACGCGTCGTAGACCCTGTAGCCCGCCCCCGTGCGCGCGGGGCGACCGAGCAGGCCGCGCCGTTCGTAGAACCTGAGCGTCTCGACGCCAATCCCCGACGCGGCGGCAACCTCGCCGATACGTAAACTCCGCGTCCCCGTCTGTTCGTTGGATTGTCTCGCTGTTCTCGTCATAGAAACATTGTAAACCCTGTAGCCGACTCCAGAGTCAAGCCCGTTCGCAAACTTTTTTTTCGGCAACAGTGCAGGATGAGAAAAACTTAGCGCCTCCGGAGTCTTGGCATGAAACTATTTCTCACGCAAAAATTCTGGAGGCGCTAAGAAGAAGAAAAGAGAAGCGTTGCTCTACGAAACTCTAATTTACGGCGCTGCGGCCCGCCGTCGGATCGTATGGCGCTTCGAGGTAGGCTTCGACGGTCTTGTACAGTTCTTCGTCCATGAAGCCGGTGATTTTGCGGTAAGACTGGGCGAACTGCTCAGACGTTTGCGCGGGAATCGCGCCGCGATAGGTGTCTAAAAACTCGATGAGGGTGGCGCGCAGCAGCGTCAGTTCGCGCACGACCTCTTTGAGTTCGTACCCTTGCTGCCAACGCTGCCGACCGTGTTCTCGACCCTCTTCGAGCATCTTCCCGTCGGTGCGTCCGCTCGCCAACGCAAGCCGCAGTTCTTCGACGATCTGCGGGATATGGTCAACGAGTTGAAGATAGGTTAAGTGTTCATCCGAACGCACGCGACGATCAGAAGCGACTTTCTCCGTCCACGCGCGCACAATAGTTTCCTGCCCGCTCTGCAATAAGCGGCTGATCTCTTCTGCCATGGGGGAACACCTCTAAACTTTTGGATAAATCTCAAAGACCCTCGCGGTCGGGGAAGATAACCGCATCGGGGAATTGAAAAAACGCGAGGAGTATAGGGCATGCCCTGTACGCGAGGCAACGGATTTGACCGCACGCACCGAAGAGTGAGACGATTGAAGTATTAGTTCATCTGCCCACGTCGGCAATTATCGAAAGGTGGTAAAGCTGTGGAGATTGATAAAGACAAGGTTGTGACACAGGAAGAGTCTGGCGAACAGGCTCCGATTGATGAAATCGAAGGACGCGTCGAGGCCGAAATGAAGGTCATCGAAGGCAACGCCAAAGAACGCGTCGCGCAAGGATTGGGCGACCAAAAGCTGGAAAGAGAGGCGCATCAACTCCAGCGCGAGGGACAGCGCGAGCTAGACGAGCAGAACGAAGAGCAGCCGGACAAGCAACCGTAAGACCGGACGCTCGCCCGTTTTTGTCGGGCGAAGATTTAAAAGAATTGAGGGGCAAGCGCCGAAAGCTGCACGCTCGTGCTTTCGGTGCTTGCCCCGTCTTTTGTCGCCGACCTTCTAACGCCTTGTGGCGAAATTCCGTTCAGTCACCGCTCGTCCCCGCGCCGAGCGCCTGTTCGATGGCTTTTTGGACGCGCGCGGGCGTGGCGACGTGGTTACTGGCTCCATCCGGCAAACTTTGCGGCGTGAATCCGGCGAAGAAACGGACGGGACGCCCATCGCGCCCGATGACGAAAGTTTGCGGGATTGATTGTGCGCGACCGAGCGACGACCAGAGCGTCTGCGTCGCCCAGCCGAGCTTGTAATTAATCTTCATCTCGCGCGCGAAGTCGCGTACCTTCTCGGCATCGGTCGTCGGGTCTTCGTTGGTCAACCCGATAATCTCGACATCCTTTCCGGCATACTGACTTTTAAGCTGTGCGAGGTGCGGAATCTCGATGCGGCACGGCCCGCACCACGTCGCCCACAAATCGAGCACGATGACTTTGCCCTTATAATCCGCCAGATGAAAAGACTGCCCGTCGACTCCCTGAATCTCTGTCTCCAGCACGCCGGGCGCAAAAGGCTGCGTGCTCGCCATCTGGAGATTCTTCTCCGCCGTGCTCTGAGATTTCTGGTTGTTTGCCGTCTGGTTCGACGCCGCGTTAGCCTGCTGCGGCGAGCCGGTCTGCTGTACGGGCGTTTCCTTATTGCAACTCGACGCGGCAATCAGCACAAGGCCGAGAATTAGCGTGGTGGCCGCGATGCGCGTACGTGTCAGGAGAGCGGCTTGCTTGTGTATCTGTTTTTTTAAAGCCATTTCTTCAAAATTCCTTTTGTTAATCCTATTCCCGTCAGCAATTCTTTCATCCGCCCGCAAGCTTCAAGACTTGGGGCGCACGAGACGAAAGCCGATAACCGGGTCTTTCTTATCTTTTGAAACCCAGCGGCGCGAGGTCGCCGTCACCGGCTGGTCGCCGCTCGCGCTGCTCTGATACGAGCCGCCGCGCACAATCACCTTGCCTTCGTCATCCGCCCCGAGCCGCAGCCGGTTGTTGCCCTTGTACATCGTCGCCTGTGTGGTTGTCCACTCCCACACGTTGCCGATCATGTCTTGGACGCCCTGCGCGGTCGCGCCGTCTTTGAAAGAGCCGACCGGTTGCAGGGTGTTGCCGTCGAGATTGGCGCGGCCATCAATCCACTGGCTGCCCCAGGGGTAGAGCTTCGAGGCATCTCCGCCACGCGCCGCATATTCCCATTCCTCTTCGGTCGGCAGACGATACTGCACGCCGTCGCGCTTTGAACGCCACGCGGCGAACCGTATGGCATCTTCGTATGAGACGTTGCGGACAGGCCACATCTCCTGACCGTCACTTGGGCGATGGCGTCTCCAATCGGGTGGCGGCGGATAGCCCGTCTCGCGAACGAAAGCGACATATTCGGCGTTCGTCACCTCCGTCCGGTCAATCGCAAAAGGGCGGATGGTCGCGCTGTGCGCAGGCCACTGGTTATAAGCCCACGCCAGCCGCTCCGTATCAGCCTCGGTTTTGAGTTCAAACGGCGGCACTTCGCTGCGTCCGATCTGAAACGTCCCGCCCGGAAGTTCTACGAGATCCGCTTTCACGACGGGATACTCTCGACTGTCGTTATCGCTGTTGCTCCCGTTATTGTTAACGACCTGATTGGAATTTGCCACGACGCCGTTATTGTTTGTCTGCTGCCTCACGCCCGAAGTTTTCCAGACGTAGAGACCAGCGACGAGACTGGCGAGCGCGAGCAGAATAATTGTGCCGACAATCGCTAGAGGCATCTTCGACTTCGACTTTGCGACCGCTGCCGCCGCCGCGTACTCCTGCGCCGGAAGCTGTCCGTCGTTCGCGCGCACTCTTCCGGCATCGCCTGTGGCCGCTTCGTGCTGCTGTTGCGCGGCCTCCGCATGACGGCGCGCATCCGCCTCCGTAAAGGCGCGCGTCGGTCCTGAGGCGTCTGCCTGTGCGTCGTGCAGGCCGGTGGCGTCTGCAATGTAAGGCGCGGTCTCTCGCCCGTGCGTGGGCGGTTGTGCGCCCTGCTGATTGAGCGCCTCTGTGCGCTTCTCTTCGGAGAGCGCGTGAGTTGAGAGCGGGTCGGCCCCGTGTTGTTGCGAGTTTTCTCCGAAACCAGTCCCGACGATTGTTCCCGCCGCTTCGCTTGAAGAAATCTCGCCGGTCTTTCCTCCGCCCGCAAGCTCGGAGGCGTGTATCGTGCCCGTCGGCCTGCTGACGATGGTCTTCAGGCTCTCGACATGACCGGAGAGTTCTTGTGTCTCCGCCGCTCGCAGGCTAATCAGCGCCGCGTGCAAATCCTTCAGGAACTCTTCGATTGTCTGCGGACGCTTCGCCGGGTCTTTTTCGAGCGCGTGCATGACCGCATCCTCGACCAACTGCGTCACAGGCACGCCGCGCTCAGCCAATGTCGGCGGCGGGCTGGTCAGATGCTTGTTCATAATCGAAGGAATCGAGACGCCCTTGAACGGCACGTCGCCCGAAAGCATCTGGTAAAGAATGACGCCGAGCGAATAGATGTCTGCGCGACGGTCAGGCTCTTCATCGCCCCACTGTTCGGGAGCCATGTAGAAAGGCGAACCCATCATGCCCTGCGTCTGCGCCGCGATGAACGACCCCAGCAGTTCGCCCGATTTAATCTTCGCCAGACCGAAGTCCAGAATTTTCACAGACTCCGGCAGGGGCAGCCCCGACTTGAGCATGATATTCAGAGGCTTGAGGTCGCGGTGGATAATGCCCTGACGATGCGCCGCGCCGACGCCCGCCGCCACAGACATCATAATTTCCAGAGCGAGCGCAGGAGCAAGCCGGCCACCCTCGGCGATCAACTCGTGGAGCGAAGTTCCCTCGATGAACTCCATGACGAGGTAGGGGGTCGAGTCGTTGATGACGCCGTAATCTGTGACGCTGATGATGTGCAGGTGATGCGTGGCAGCGGCGGCCATCGCCTCCTGCCGGAAGCGTGTCAGAAGTGACGGGTCGTTGCCGACGAGGTCTGGAAGAATGATTTTGATGGCATGCTGTGTTTTGAGAAAGATATGGCGCGCTTTGAAGACGACGCCCATCCCGCCCTGTCCTAGCCGCTTTTCCAGTTGATAACGACCGTCGAGCATGGTGTCGCCCGTGATGGTGAATTTCAGGATGTCGCCATCACTCGGACAGTGATTGACGTTATCGGGAAAACAGCGATGGCAGACCGTACATTCTTTCATCTGGTGGTTCTAACGAATATATAGCCGAATAAATTTCACACTTCGACAAGGAAGAGGTCATGTCTCAGCGCAGCATGTCACGTACAAGTCATTAGCACAGGGCGGGGCGGCACTCAAACTCTTGGATTATAAAAGTTGATGCTGCTGCGTAAAAAAATTCTAACAACTCCATTAGGTTCAAGCAAGGCAGTGCGACCGAAACCGAGTTGGACGCTTAACGCAACGCGAGCGTGTGCCCGTCCGCATCCTTCAATTTTAAACCGAGCGCCTTTGCGATTGTCGGCCCAATATCAATCATGCGTATCTCGCCCATGTCGCCGCGCCGCGTGACGCCCGCACCCACGGCGATGAAGGAAGCGCGATAGTTCGCAGTCGTCGGCAGGTATCCATGCTGCCCGCGTTTGTCGTTCGCGGTAATCACGTCGCCCGTGACGTTTTTGCCGAAGCTGTAGCCTTCCGCCGCTTCGAGCATTAACGCCGCGCGCGTGTTCGCGCCGAGCCTTCGCACCTCTCCCGCCTCAATCACGCGATAGACGGGACGCGCGCCCATCTGCGGCGGCGGGTAATTCTTGAGCACACGGCGCGCACGCTCCAAAGCATCCGTGTCTGCGGGGTCGCGCAGAATAATCGCGCACGACCCGGCTGTGGGGTACGCGGCGGCTCGCCATTCGGTCACGACCACGCGGCGGCGTCCCCCCTCGTCAACTTCTTCGTGCGGCTTGAGCAGTCCGGCCTGCGCCAGCAACACGCCCGGATTAATCCTCTGCGAGACTGGTAGAAAGCCGTGATCGCTGACGATAAAGACGGCTGTTTCCGAGAGCGTTCCGGCGCGCTCGTAGGCCGCGAGCAGGCGCGCGAGATATGCGTCCTCTTTCTCCAACACGGCGATGGCCTCCGGCGTAAACGGCCCGAAGTCGTGCTGGAAGTGATCGAAATCGAACAGGTGGACGAGCATCACGTCGGGGCGTTTTTCCGCGATAACGTACTCAGCAAATCGCGTTCGCATGTCGTCCTGTTCATCTTTCGTGACCTGTGCGTAGAGCGCCGTGCCCGCATGCTTCTCCACTTCTTCGACGAGACCTTGCGGGCGCGCATTCAAGGTCATCTCTTTCAGGTCGTCCTGTTTCGTCTCCCCGTCGGGCTTCCAAATTTCCGGCACGTTCCAGTCGCCCGCGCCGCCCGCGACCGGCCACGAAACCATTCCGCACGAAAGTCTGTTTCGCGTCGCCGCGTCCCAGAGCGTCTGAACTTTGATGTCGCGCGCAAACCAGATACCGGCGTTCGTGGACGGGTTGAACGGGTCAAACACTTCGTTGCCAAAGATGCCGTGACGGCTGGGAAATGCGCCCGTCACTAACGTCGTGTGGCTCGGATAAGTGAGCGACGGATAAACCCCGACGACGCCCGCGCGCGCCGTCACGCCTTCGGCGATTAAGCGACGGAGGGTCGGAATCTTCAGCCCCAACTCGTCGCGCCTCGACAGATACCGCGCGTCGAGACCGTCCAGAGAAATAAGCAACACGCGTTTGGCGACGCCCGCGTTCTTCTGTTCCTGCCCGTTCGTGACTGCCAACAGGCAGAGTATCAACAGAAGCGTGATGAGTCGGCTGACAAATCTGATTAGTGGCGGCATCATCAAAACACCCGAATATTAGTTTGCAGTTGAACGTGGGCTGAGATTCAATTCACCACACGCAGACGCACAAGGACACGGAGATTGCACAGAGATTCCAACTTTGAAATTTCAAATCTTGAATCTTAAAAACTCTGTGCCCGCTCCGTGTCCGGCGCTGGTGAATTATCAAGTAGCAAGGTTCATCATGAAACGGATAGACATCTACCGTTGTTGCTCGCGTCCCGACTGGATGAGACGCTGGCGCGCGGTGTTTCCCGGCACGGCGATGTGTGTCGCGGGGTCAAACTCTTTTCCGACCGCCGGGCTGCCTTGCGGAACCCAGATTTCGACGCGCGTCGAACTGTAACCGCTGGGGAGATACCGAACATAATAACCATCAGGGTGCAGCGACCAGCGACCGCTCGGCACGTCGAGGCTGCCCTCACCGAGTGGAGCCATCCCTGAGAGCACCGCGACCCGCTCCAGTTCTGCGAATGAAGTTCCCGGCGTCGTCAACATCTGGCGCAGTTGCGCCTCTGCCTGCAAGACCTGACGAACCGGCACTGGAACGCCGCCCATCGCACTATCGAGCGCCGGGCCGGGTACGAGGTCGAGAGCAGTGCGGTTGAGCGACGCGAGTTGGCGCGGCGTGAGCAGACGCGCCGCTGTCGCCTTCAAGTCCGACGCGAGGTCTTCAAATTTCGCGCGCGCGATAATCGCCCACAGAAGCACCTGAATGTCGTGCTGGTGGATTTCAGGGTGCTGGACGGAGTTGCGCACGATGCTCATCACGGCATCTTCAGCGGGGCCCTTCGGGGGCGCGTAGAGATAGCCGTCGCCGCCGCCGGGGCCGTGCGTTCCGGCTTTCAGGCAGTAGCTTTGCGTCTGCATCGCGTAGGAGCCGGGTTGGAGTGTGAATCCTCCGTTGGGCGTGCGCTGAAGCGTCATCAGCGACCTTTCCGGCTCACGGGGTCTGAAGCTGTCCTTCGAGGCGTCCGCCCACTTCGCATCGGAGAGGCTCGTCGTAATCGGTGGCTTGCCTTCGAGCAGAGTGGAGACGCCCGGTGTCTTCTTCTTGAGTTTGTCCGTGATGCCGCCGAGGCCGCCAACCTGTGCCGGAGCGATTCCAGCCATCCCAACCACGAACATCACTAATAAAGCGACGAGCACGACGGCTCTTTTTGACTGTCTAGTGTTCATCCACATAAATCTCCAAATGAATTTGATAATCGCTAAGCACCGAGGCTGAAAGTTTTTTCTTTTTCGCGCCTTTGCGCGAAACTTTTTTTCTTGAGAAGAAAGAAGTTTCGCGCAAAGCCGCAAAGTCACGAAGAAAACGAAGAGTTGCTTTCTTGTCTGAGAATCCTCTGTGCTCAACGCACGACGATATTGACGAGCCGTTGCGGAACGACGATGACATTAACTATCTCGCGCCCATCAATCCAGCTTCTCACTTTTTCATCATCCAAGGCGGCGGCGCGCAGGGCTTGCTCGGTCGTCTCGTGCGATGCGCGAATACGCCCGCGCAGTTTGCCGTTAATCTGCACAGGGATTTCCAGTTCCTCTTTGCGCGCCAGCGTTTCGTCCAACTGCGGCCAGCGCGTTGCGACGACGAGGCCGCCCTCGTGTCCCAACGACTCCCACATCTCTTCCGCGATGTGCGGCGTGAAGGGCGCGAGCATCAAGACCAGAGATTCCAGAGCTTCGCGCGCCGCGAACAAATCGGCGGGCTTCGCGCGCTCCGGCGGCGTCGCGCTGAAATCCTGAAACGCATTCGACAATTCCATCAACGCCGCGACGGCGGTGTTGAAGTGCATGCGCTCGAAATCTTCAGTGACGCGCGCAATCGCGCGATGAGTTTCGTGGCGCAACCGTCGTGCTTCCGCCGAAAACTCTTCCGCCGAAGGCGCGCTCTCAGACGCACGCCCGACGCTCTCGCGCCAACGATAGACGAACGAATAGACGCGGCGCAAAAACCTGACCGCGCCTTCGATACCGGTCTCCTGCCAGCGTAGTTCGTTCTCCGGCGGCGCGGCAAAGAGGACGAACAAGCGCACGGCGTCTGCGCCGTAAGCCTCAATCATGTCGTCCGGGTCAACGCCGTTGCCCAGAGATTTCGACATCCGCTTCCACTCGTCCGTTCCCTCGACCAGATTCGTCACCATGCCCTGCGTCATCAAATTCTTGATCGGCTCATCAAACTCGACCAGCCCGATGTCGCGCATCACCTTCGTCCAGAAGCGCGTGTAGAGCAGGTGCATCACGGCATGGTCAATGCCGCCGATATACTGGTCAACCGGCGTCCAGTAAGCGGCAATTGCTTTGTCGAAGGGCGCATCCGCGTTGTGCGGGTCGCAGTAGCGGAAGAAGTACCACGAAGAATCAACGAACGTATCCATCGTGTCGGTCTCGCGCCGTGCCGCGCCCGCGCAAGTCGGACAAGTCGTATTGACGAACTCCGCGACGTTCGCCAGAGGCGATTTCCCCGCGCCGGTGAACTCCGCCGTCTCCGGCAGCATAACCGGCAAATCCTTCTCTGGAACGGCAACAGTGCCGCACCGCTCGCAATAGATAATCGGAATCGGCGCGCCCCAGAAACGCTGGCGCGAGATGCCCCAATCACGCAGGCGATAGGTCACCGCGCCGCCGCCGAAATCCTTCTCTTTCGCGTAAGCCGCCATCTCGCGCATCGCATCCTGCGAGAGCTTGCCGCCCCAGTCGCCGGAGTTGACGACGATGCCGTAGTCGGTGAACGCGTGCGGCATCGCCGCTGATTGATCCAAGCCCGCCTCCGGGTCATGTTCAATTTTCTCCTGCTCGTAGGAGACGCGTTCGATGACGCGACGGATGGGCAGAGAGTATTTCTGCGCGAACTCGAAATCGCGCTCGTCGTGCGCCGGGACGCACATCACCGCGCCCGCGCCGTAATCCATCAGCACGTAGTTTGCTACCCACACCGGAACCTGCTCGCCGCTAAAGGGATTGATGGTAAAGACGCCCGTGTTGACGCCTTCCTTCTCCTCCTCTTCGCCCGCCGCCAGCTTCGCAGACGTGGCGCGCGAAGCACGGACGCGCGCGACAAATGCTTGCACGTCCGCTTTCAAATCCGAGCCTTCCAGCAACTCCGCGACCAGCGGATGCTCTGCGGCGAGCACGACGGCGGTCGCGCCGTAGATGGTATCAATGCGCGTGGTAAAGACACGCACGCTCACGCCCTCGCGGTCTTTAACGGGGAAGTCAATGTATGCGCCTTCGCTGCGTCCAATCCAGTTGCGCTGCATCGTCAGCACGCGCTCAGGCCAGCCCCGCTCAATCTCCTTCATGCCTGAGAGCAATTCTTCAGCATACGCGGTGATGCGGATGAACCACTGTTCCAAATCCTTCTTCTCGACGCTTGCGCCGCAACGCCAGCAGACGCCGCTCGACGACTGCTCGTTCGACAGCACGGTTTCTTCCTGCGGACACCAGTTGACCGGCGACAGGCGTTTATAGACCAGCCCCTTCTCAAACATCTTCAGGAAGAACCACTGATCCCACTTGTAATAATCGGGACGGTGCGCCGCCATCTCGCGCTGCCAATCGTAGCTGACGCCCATGCGCTGCAACTGCCCGCGCATGTGCACGATGTTCTCTTCCGTCCAATCGCCGGGACGCACGCCGCGCTTGATAGCGGCCTGCTCGGCGGGCTGCCCGAAGCTGTCCCAACCAATCGGGTGCAGCACGTTGAAGCCTTGCAGGCGCTTGTACCAAGACAGCGCGTCGCCGATTGAGTAGTTGCGGACGTGCCCCATGTGCAAAAAGCCTGACGGGTAGGGGAGCATCTCCAGACAGTAAAATTTCGGGCGCTCGCTCGCCTCCGTGACCGCGAACGCGTCCGACTCGGCCCAATGCCGCTGCCACTTCTCTTCTATCTTTTCAGCAAAATATTTTTCATCCATGACGTTTGACGCCTTTCCTTCTCACCTTAGCGGGCAGCCGAAAACGCCTCCGCGCCCGAAGCTTTTAAAAGTTTTAAGCTTCCGTGCGCCGCCTGCCCAATTCATAGTTGTTCTGGTTTTGAGTGTTGGAAATGTCGCCGCACCGCTCACCACGCGCGAAGTCATGCGCGGCTGCCGGGCGGCACTCTAAGGTAGAGGATAGTCAATGGGTAGCAAAAACTGTTCATCGAAGTAACATTCGCACCTTTCAAAATCGTTCCTCATGTTAACGCACACGGCACGCGTTTGTCGAAGCGAGACGCGTGTCTCGCTAGCCATCCCAAGCGACAATAAAAAGTGCGGAACGAAAGAGGCGGCAGATGAACACAGAGGGGGCGCGGATTTATCAATGATTTTATTTTTATCCGCGCCCGTCCGTGTTCACATGCCGTCTCTTTATTCTTCTACGAGTTGATATTACTTGACCGTGTAGGTGACCTTCTCTTTGCCGAGAAAATCCTTCCCGACGCTCTTTGCGATGAGTCCGTCGCGTTCTAATTCAAAATAAGCGCGCTGGACTTCGCCTTTATCAATCGAGAGTTTCTGCGCGAGCAGCGCGGGCGACGACAGCGCGTCGCCGGGGGCGATCTGTTTCTCACGGATGCGCGCTTCAATCTGTGTGCGCACCTGCGCGTAGGTGGGGCCGCCTTCGGCTGGGTCTTTCAACTGAATATCCATCCGCGCGTTCTCTCCTTTCGCATAGCAAGAGTTCTCCTTGTTTGTGTCTGGTTCAACAATGGTTCGTGGTCTGTGCTTCCACGGAACGAGCGAAGCACTTTGAGATTACGCTCATCGTCGCCTTCCACGTCGAGCGGCGTTTCGAGCAGGAAGGCAGCGTCTCGGAGTTGCGGATGACAGACGACGCGGCGGAGGGCGTCCGCGCCGATGGGCCCGCGCCCAATGGGCCAGTGCCGGTCAAGGCGCGAGGTGT
>CAXTRQ010000032.1:11761-42508 GCA_964246705.1 uncultured Pyrinomonadaceae bacterium | reverse complement strand
CGCGGCGTAAGTTGCAACGGCTTTATCCTTCAACTTCAGGCTGACGGTGTACTAGAGCAAATTTTCAATTTTCAACCGTGCCGCCTCAAAGCTGTGCGCGTCAGTTGAAACTTTTGCCATCTTTCCCGGAGTAAAATTCCCATCCAGTAGAGAGCCAGCCCCGCCGCCACGAAAAGAAAGTAATGAATTGTTAAGACGTAGCGATACTCTGTGTGCAAGGCCGACTGCACGCAGAAATAATAGACGGGGACGACCAGCAAGATGGCGAGCGTGCGCCAGCGACGAGCGTGCGCGAGCAGCGCAAAACCGAGGAGAGCGAGAGGCAGCATGATGGCGGTGATGAAAAGCGTTTGCAGGCTGCGGGTGAGCAGGCGCGGGAAACGAGTCCAGACGTAAGATGCCGCGCCGAGCGGGAACAGCTTGACCGTGCCGATTTGGATACGTGGACGCGCGGGCGTCGAAGCGGCGTTGGTGAGTTTCAATTGAACCTGCTCCGCGCTCCGACTGACAAACGGAAGCAGGAGCGTGCGGATGGGCTGCTCTTCCGGCGTTTTACCTTCTATCGTCTCGACAATGTATGAAGCGTAGGTTGTGCCGGAATCCGTGCCGACAACGCTAATCGTCATCCGCCCCTGTTCGATTTTGGCCGGGATGGTGAGCGCGTAGTCCGTGTTCTGCTGCACGTCGAAAGGCGCGGAGATAAATTGTTCGCCATACTTTGAAGCGTCGCCCGTGAGTTCGAGCATCTGCTCGCCGGGCATGAACAAGACTTGCGTCCGCGCCGGGTGCGATGTGCCTTCGTTGAACAGTTGTGCAGGAGAGATGACCGACGACGGCTGCATCTCATTGAGCGCGTCGAGCGCATGGGTCACGGGCGGGTCGGATGCAATCAGGCGCGCACGCTCAAGCCGCAGCATCGAAGCGGCGCGGCGTAGCATCACGCCGGAGAACCAGAAGGGGTGCGCGCGAATCACGTCGAAGCCGCGCCGCAAACGCATACGCTCTCGCTCGACGCCTTCCGCGCCGAAGAGATTAACAGCCCAGTCCGGGCGCTGGTGAGTTTCGGCCTCCTGCCTTGTGATTCCCAAGTCGGTCGCCGGAATGCCGAATCTTCCCTCACGATCATAATCGGCGATGCCTTCAAGCAAAGTCTGTCCCGCGCCGAGCGAGAGCGGGATGAAACGCCGGAAGACAATCGCATTGCGAACCGTCAAGGGCGCGACAACGAGAAACGCTCCGAGCGCGAGCGCCGCCGCGCAACGCAGACGCCTGCCGCGCTCGAACAGCACAAGTATTAACGCGGCGAGGAAGAGAGGCAGCAGCATCGCGTTGGCGCGCAGCCAGCACGAAAGGCCGACGAGCGCGCCCGCGACGAGCAGTGTCGCCAGCCGTGGCCTTTTGCTTGCGCGCACGATGCAGTAAACCGACAGCAGTAGAGGCAGCCCGGCCAGCGTGTCGGGCAGCACGACGACACAGTTCCAAGTAAATTGCGGCGCGAGCGCGACGAGTAAACCACTGATGATGCCGACGCCGCGTGGCAGCAGTTCGATGGCGAGCAGGAAAACGAGGACGGCGGCAAAAGCATCTGCAACTATTTGGAAGAACTGGATCGCCGTCTCGCTCTCGCCGAAGAGCCTGAAGATAAACGCCAGCAGCATCGAATAGCCCGGCGGGTGTCCCAACGTGTTGAGGTCGCCGAGAGGCGAAGAGGAATCGAAGAAAGAGGCCGCGCCGCCGCTCTGGAAGAGTTGCGCGATGCGCTTGTAATCTTTCGTCACCGCCGTCTGCACCTTCCAGACTTCAAGACGCGTGTCGTGCCAAGACAGGACGCGCACGCCGACGCCGAGCAGGAACAGCGCCGTCGAGATGAGAACGACTTGTCTCCAACTTAGAGACGAAGCGTCAGCCGAGGGGCGAAATGCGGACGCCGTGTTGTCGTTCTGTGAAAGCATTGAGCCTGTTGATAGCCCCGGAAAGGCGATGGTTTTAAAGCCCCTGCGAGGCGGCTGTCTTAATCGGAAATTCACCGGACTGTAGTTTCCCCGCCAGTTCCGTGAGCGTCAGAAATTTTATATCGTCGGTGGCTGTCGCATCTCTGAGAAAGCGATCAATCGGCTCGTAGTCTTCGATGTACTTTGAATGATTTGTGAGAATCACGGGGACATGTTCGAGGCCGGAAGCGCGCGCTTGACGACGGATGGATGCGAGCATCTCGCGCATGAAAGGATAACTCAACTTTCCTATGTCAGAGGTCAGATGCTTGCCTTCGAGACACGGCCTGACGGCTTTCTCATAGAGGCGCATCCAAGGGGAAGTGTGTCTCGTGTCGGCCCATTCCTGCTGCGCGTAGCTCTCTGTTGCGTCGCTTTCGTCCCGCTCCTTCGCGCCCTCTAACTTTTGCTTCGCCCTGCGCCATGCGATTGCAGCCAAGTGGCTGACGACGCGGCGGCGAGAGCCGTAGAAATGATGAATGGGAACGCAGGCGATTGGCTCTGACTGTGTGGACACGCGGCGCGCATCTTCCATGCGCGGATAAAAGGGCAGGAAGCTTTCTTCGCAGTTGGTATAGTCCATCTGAATATTACGCGTCGAGACGCGCAAGCCCCCGACAATGCTCATATCGAAGATTAGCCCCAGTCCTGCGAGCAGCCCCAGCATGAAAGGCGAGGGCGCGATACAGGAAGAACCCGCGCGAAAAGAGACGCACATGTAAGCAGCATCGAGCGGGCGCAGCAGTTTCTCCAGATAGTCTCTGCCCGCGACGAGCATTTCGTTGACCGTCTCAGGGGGATGCTTGAGCAGCGACCAGTCGCTGGGCAAGCGCCACTTGCCTTCCTCATAACGCGCGCCGCTCCATTGCGGGTGAAGGTGCAACTGGATGTCGTGCCCCTGCCGGAAAGCCTCGCGCACGTGCTCGTCCCACGCGTCGGCTAAAAGTTTTAGTTGGGGGTACTGGTCTTGCAGCTTTCTCATGGTCAACTGCTGCATCAACTCGGCGTTGAACGTGCTGCGCACACCGTACTTTTGGAAGAGGCCGGTAAGTTTTCGCATCGGTTCAAACTGGAGACGCTCCATATCTCCCGAACCATTGCCACGCAACTCCCAATCATCCGTCAGCGCAAGATAGATTGTCGGCTTCACCATAAATCAATCAACTCTTCGTTTTCTTCGCGCTTTTGCGTGTTTGCGTAAACATTAATTTCGCGCAAAGGTGCAAAGGAAGAAGGGCAGCCCTCGTTCGCGGAGTACTGCCCTTTAAACTTTACCCTATAACCTCACGCGCCGTGCGGCGAGAGCGGCAGGTCAATGATAAAGCTCGTGCCCTCGCCCGGCGTGCTCGACACGTTGATATGACCGCCGTGCTGCTCAACAATCTGTTTGGCAATCGCCAGACCGAGTCCCGTTCCCTTCTTCTTCGTCGTAAAAAATGGCTCGAAGATACGCGCGCGCGTCGCTTCGTCCATCCCGACGCCCTGATCGGCGATGGTCACACGCGCGGCGGGCACGAGTCGCCCGCGCTTCGTGCCGTTCTCTTTGCCATCAATTTCCGCCATCACGTGCTCGGTTGAAATAGTGACGAGCGCGCCCTCCGGCCCCGCGTCCATCGCGTTTGCCAACAGGTTGACGAAGACTTGGCGCAACAGGTCTTCGTCCCATTGTGCGCTCAAGGACTCGCGGCTGAAATGTTTCTCGATGACGGGGCGCTTCTCTCGAATCTTGTCGGCGACTAAATCGAGGCTGGCGTCGAGCAGTTCGTTGAGTTCAACTTCGGCGAGCGATAATTGGCGTCGGCGCGAGAACTGCGTCACGTCAATCGTCAGCTTGCTCAGGTGGTCAATGCCGCGCTCGACGAGGTCAATGGTGGTGATGGCCTCCCTGTCCTGTGTCATGTCGCGCAGCATGGCGACGCCGAGGCGAATGCTGCCGAGCGGATTTTTGATTTCGTGCGCGACCTGCGCCGCCGCCTGCCCGACCGCCGCGAGAGATTCCTGCCGCCGCAATTCCGACTCTGCTTCCGCCGCTTCCGAAACATCAACGAGCGTCAGCAGTTGACCGCGCTCGCCGTCCATCTCCAGCGGCGACGAATAGACATCGAAGGCGCGTTCCCTTCCCTGCGCACGGTTCTCGCCTTTCGTGCCCTCCGACGGCAGCAGCCAGCGCCCGTGATAAGTCGCACGCTCGACCAGCATGGAGAGCGCGGCCTTGAGCATCCGGCTCGCTTCGGGCGAACTGATTTTGTCGTGGACTGATGCGCCCGCCTTCGCTTCTGGAAAGAGTTCAAAGAAGGCTGCGTTGGCGCTACGAATGCAGTCGCCACGGTCAATGGCGGCGATGGCCGCGACACGCTGTTCGGCGCCGCGGGCAACGAGCATCTGCGTGTTGAACTGCCGCTCGCGCCGGACTTCGACAAAGCTGCGGCGCAACTGCCGGAAGCGACGCTGCACTTCCCAGATAGTGCCTGCCGCCACGATCAGACCGACGAGCGCCGCCAGCCATTTAAGTGAATTGATTTGATCTCTGGCGCGATCCAGAGAATCGTCGCGCTTCGTCGTGATGGCCTGACGCTGGCGGCTCGTCTCGTCGAGCAGTGCGCCCAATTCCGGCTCAACTTTGTGAAACGACTCGAAGCCTTCGAGGTTGTAGCGCGTCGGGTCTTCCGTAATCTCAACATAATCATCGAGGTCGCGCAGAAACTCGATGCCCTTCTCCGTACGCGCCGTCGGCAGGCGCTCGAAAGTCGGCAGGATTTGCTTAATCTCCGCGCGCGCGTTGCGCAGACGAACGCCTCCCGGCGGCTGCAAGATGCCCGCCGTGCCGGCTTCGACGCGCCCGCGAATGCGCGCCTCGTTGTCGAGATTGTAGAGAGCGTTACGCAGCTTGAGCAGCACGTTGAGGGTATTGTTATATCGCTGCTCGTCTTCGAGCGTGCGCGTGCTGACCGTCTGCAACTGCCGTACGCTCATCGTGCCAAGCCCCATCACCAGAATGAGCAGCAGCGTAAAACCGATGAGCAGCGCCGCCAGCGCGGGCGCGAGCGACGGACGATGCGAGCCTTGCGCCGTCGAGGCGGCAGGCGCGGCGGCGTCACGCTTCTCGTCCTTCGACTCCTGCGCGTGGCTCTCCCCCTCAGCCGTGTGCATGCGGCTGTAGATCACGCGCCCGCTCTCTTTCTTCTCCGGCTCTGCCATAAACTAAGAAAGTAGAAGACAGTTTTCAACTGACCTCTAAACTCTAAACTCCGACCTCTGTTACTTCACGTCCATCCAATTCTTGCCGATGCCGACCTCTGTTTCGAGCGGCACGTCGAGTTCGACCGCCGATTTCATCTCGCGTTGAAGGAGCGCGGCGACCTGTTCGGCTTCCCCCTCCGGCGCTTCGACCAGCAGTTCGTCGTGCACCTGCATAATCATCCGCGCTTTCAAGTTCTCGCGGCGCAGGGCTTCGTCCACATGCAGCATCGCAATCTTGACGATGTCGCTCGCCGTCGCTTGAATCGGCATATTGATGGCTTCGCGTTCGGCGCGTGCGCGAATCTGCCCGTTGCGGTCGTTGATGGTCGGTATCGGGCGGATGCGCCCGTAGATGGAACGAACGAGGCCGTCGCGTCTGGCCTGCTCGGGAACAGAGTCCATGTAAGCGCGCACTCCCGTGTAGGTCTTGTAAAAATCCTCAATGACCTGCTTCGCCTCTTTGCGAGAAATGCCGACGCGCTGCGAGAGTCCAAAAGGTTCGACGGCGTAGGCGATGGCGAAATTGACGATCTTGGCGAAGCGCCGTTGCTCTTTCAACTCTTCTTTAGTCTTTGCGCCGAAGACGAGCCGTGCGGTCTGCGCGTGGATATCTTCACCTTTCTGGAAGGCTTCAAGCATCTTCTCGTCGCGCGTGATGTGCGCGAGCAGACGCAGTTCGAGTTGCGAGTAGTCAGCCGAAACATAGACGTGCCCCTCTTCGGGGACGAAAGCACGGCGGATGCGTCGTCCGAGTTCGGTGCGAATCGGAATATTCTGAAGATTCGGCTCGCTTGAACTCAATCGTCCCGTCGCCGTCACCGTCTGGTTGAGTTGGCTGTGAATGCGCCCGTCCGGCCCGATTTGATTCGGCAGAGAATCCGCGTAAGTCGTCTTCAACTTGTCGAGTTCGCGGTATTCGATGATGAGCCGCGGCAGTTCGTACTGCTGCGCCAGTTCGTCGAGCACGGCGCGGCTCGTCGAAACCTGCCCCGTCGAAGTCTTGCGCCCCTTGCTGATATTCAGTTCCTCGAAAACTTCGCCGACCTGTTTGGGCGAACTGATTTTGAACTCGCGCCCGGCCAGTTCGTGAATGCGCTTCGTCAGTTTTTCCAACTCGATGCCGAAGAGAGCCGACAACTCGCCGAGCACGGAGGTATCAACGCGCAAGCCAGCCTGCTCCATCCGGTAGAGCAGCGGCGCAAGCGGCAACTCAATCTCTGTGTAAATGGATTCGAGTCCCTGTTCGAGAATGCGCCCGTGCAGTACGTCGGCGACCTGCGCCGTGAAGTCAGCCGTCTCGGCTGTGCGCCACGCGACCTGCGTCCAACTCTCGTCGGGAGGCTCAGTCCAACCCGCCGTGCTCGTGGCCTCGCGCGCCAGATCGCCCAATTCATAACGGCTGCGAATCGGGTCGAGCAGATAAGCGGCGAGCAACGTATCGTCCGCGACGCCTTCAGGCTCGATATCGAGCGGCGCGAGCAGCGACGTGGCGCGCTTCAAATCATGCACCGATTTTGAGAGCAGGCCGTTCGAGAGGACGTCGCGCAGGGACGCGAGCGCCGCTTCGATGCCCCCCTCGAAGTCGCCAAAGTTGACGAAGACGGACGTGTTCGGCGCGAAAGAGATAGCGATGCCGGAAGCCACTGTCGCGCCTTCGCGCGCCGCCGCCTGCTGCCCTGCCCCGGTAGGCGTCGAATCGGCGATAGCGAATCCCCAGTGGTCAACGTCCCAGAGTTTGCGAACGACGGCGTCGAGTTCCGCAGGCTTTTTAATCTGCCGGTAGTTGCGCGGTGCGCTGCCCGTCTCGACCTCCGAGGCGGCGTCGGCGAACTCACGCGTCAGAGATTGAAATTCAAGCTCGCGGAAAAGCGTGTAAGCGTCGGCGCGATTGGGCGGCCTGCTTTGCAGCCTCTCCAAGTCCAGCGCGATGCTGACATCCGTCTTGATGGTCGCCAACTCGCGCGACTGGCGGATAATCTCCGCGTTATCGCGCAGAGACTCGCGGTAAGTTTTGTGCTTGACCTCTTCCCAGTGCGCGAGCGCATTCTCAATCGAGCCGAACTGTTTGACGATTGCGACAGCGCCCTTCGCGCCGATGCCGGGAGCGCCCGGAATGTTATCCACCGCATCGCCCATCAATCCGAGCAGATCAACAATCTGCGCGGGCGGCACGCCGAACTTTTGTTCAACCCACGCCTCATCGCACCATTCGACGGGCGGCACAGGTTCCTTGCGTTTGACGTTCTGCGAGTTCTGCCGCATGCAGATAACGGAGGGGTCTGTGACCAACTGACACATGTCTTTATCGTTCGAGACGATGACGGCCTGTAATCCCTGCGCCGCCGCCTGCACGGCGAGCGTGCCGATCACGTCGTCGGCCTCGAAGCCGGGCACGTTCAAGATCGGCACGTTGTAGGCTTCGCAGACGCGCATGATGTAGGGAATCTGCGACTGCAATTCGTCCGGCATCTCCGCGCGGTTGGCCTTATAATCAGCAGACATCTCGTGCCGGAAAGTCGGTACGCCCGATTCAAAGACGGCGGCGATGTAGTGCGGCTTTTCATCAGCCAACAGTTTTCGCAGCATATTCGTAAAGACGAAGATGGCCTGTGTGACCTGTCCCTGACTGTTCGTCAGAGGCTCCGTCCGCGCGCCCATCGGAGCGAAGAAGGCGCGGAAGATATGCGAGAACGAATCAATCAGATAGACTCGCTCGGTCGGCTTGGTCGGCTGGTCGGCTTTTTTCGATGGCATGTTAATTTGATGATAAGGAAAGACTATGACAAGTGACAAGTGACGAGTGCCGGGTTAAAAACTGCTTCCTTCCATCAATCATTATTGCAATGGTTTTGCTCGTCACTACTTACGTGTCAAATAGCTTTTGAGTGTTGCGCCCGCGCCGCAAGTGTTTCATCGCAGCGTGGCAGGTTTGCCACACGACGCACGTCAACGATTTTCATCAGGCGCATGAACGCTGTCCTTTCTTTATCTAATGGAAGCGGCACAGACTTTGCCAACTATTTCGACGAATGTCCAACAAACTACTGCGCGCTCCCGCGCTGGAGCGAAAGGGTCGAACTCTGGATTTGATTAAACAGACAACTATTGCCGCGCCCGTCGAAACGCACGGGCTGGGACTTCATACGGCTGTCCCTGTGCGCCTGCGGCTCGCGCCCGCGCCGCCCGACACCGGCTATATTTTCGTTCGCACAGACCTCGATAATTTCGAGATTCCTGCGACTGTCGAATGCATCGCCCATTGCAGCTATGCGACGACGCTGATGCGCAAAGGCGTCATGCTCTCGACCGTCGAGCATGTGCTGTCTGCCCTGCGCGGCGGCGGCGTGGACAACGCCTACATCGAAGTGGACAATCTCGAACTGCCGATTATGGACGGCTCCGCCGACGCCTTCACGGAGATGATCGCGCGCGCGCGGGTGGTCGAGCAACCGGCGATGCGCCGCGCGTTGCGCGTGCTCGAACGCGTTGCCGTCGAACAGGGCGCGCGACGCATGGAGCTTGAGCCGCACGAAGGCTACGAGATTGATTGCCTCATAGATTTCAAGCATCCGCTCATCGGCAGACAGAATTTTCGCTTCGACGTGCTCGACACGGAAGCGTTCGTGGACGAAATTTCCCCGGCGCGAACTTTCGGTTTCACTGAAGAGATCGAAGCTCTGCGGCGTGCCAATCTGATTCGCGGCGGCTCGCTCGATAATGCCATCGTGCTAACGCCCGACGGGATGCTCAACGCAACCCCTCTGCGCAGACGAGACGAGTTTGTGCGCCATAAAATCTTAGACATCATCGGCGACCTCTCCCTGCTCGGCATGCCTCTGCTGGCGCGCGTCAAGGCCGAGCGGAGCGGTCACATCCTCCACGCGATGCTCATGTCGAAACTGCTGCGCAACGACCGTGCATGGGAGATTATAGACATGTCCGTCGTCGCCAGCCTCGCCGCCACACGATAAAAAGCAAGGATGAAGCATGAAGGATGAATAAAACCGACAGCATTCTCCTCATCCTTCCGCCTTCCGCCTTCATCCTCGCTCTTCTCCCTCCGTGTTCTAATTTCTGAGATGACCAGAGAGACTATCCCGCTTCGACTCATTCCGGTTAAGCCTGAGCACGCCGCCGCTTGGATGCGCTGGCGCAACGAGACGGCATCACAACGCTTCAATCCGCTTCTCCAGCTCACGCTCGAAGAACTTGCACAACGGCTGTCGAGCTATTACGGCAGCGACCTGACAGACCGCACGCGCGCGGAGTATCGCTGGATTGTTCAACTAGGCGATGAACCGGTGGGCACTGTTTCGGCGATGAACCCATCATGGCACATGGGTTATGTCGAGATCGGCTATATGCTCGCCGAGTCGCATCAGGGGCGCGGATTGGGAACGCGCGCCGTCGCGCTGCTCGTCGAGAAATTGTTTCGTGAGACGGAACTCCATCGTGTCTTCGGCACGGTCAGCGTCGAGAACATCGCTTCCATCAAACTGCTCGAACGTCTGGGATTCGTCCGTGAAGGAGTGCTGCGCCAGCATTTTCTGATTCAAGGGCGGAGAATTGACGAGGTGGTTTACGGACTGCTCAGGCACGAGTGGAAGTCGCCCTAGAGCAACGCGAGTTCGGGGTAAGCTCCGGCGAAGAAAATCCATCAGCCCTGAAAGGGCGACAGGACATTAGCCGGAGGCGGCTAATGTCCTGTCGCCCTTTCAGGGGCGGGACGAAGATGTTCAACCGCTGCTGGTTCTACTTGCCTGTCATCTGCGGCGCGACGTAGCTGACTTCTGAGAGTTCGGCGAGCGCCGTCAGTTTCTCGATTGAGATGCGACCGATGAGCAGCTTCGAGGTCTTCGGGTCGAGCACGACTTCAAAACCCAACTGCTTCAGTTTCTCGATTGCTTCAGGCGATTTATCCGCGAGCCAGACCTGTATCTCGGCCTTGCCGTCACGGACGAACTTCGCTTCGTCGGCGGTCGCTGCCGCGTTACTCTTGAGACGCTCGACCAACGCGAAGATTGCCGGGTGTAGTTTGGCGCGCAGACGATTTCGCTGCTCCTCCGCTTTGACGAGCGCCGGGTCTTCTTTGGGGGCGTAGCTGCCGCCCGTGCCGGAATCGCGTCCTTTACGTGGCGACTTCTGCTTGCGTTCGCGCGTTCCGTTAACAGGGCTGTCCCCGTTCATGCGCGTCAGTTCGTCCCGAGAAAATGTTCTTCCGATCATAGAGCTATCGCGTTCGATGAGCGGCGCAGGACTGGCAACCGACACCGTCTCTGTGCTGCTACTCATCACCATTAAGTTTTGTGTGGCCTGACCGCTGACTGTCACAGTTTCGTTGATGCTGCCCAGCGCCGTGTTGCGGTTAACGCCTGCGGGAACTTCGACGGGCACTTCGATGCGTCGCGGCGTTGTGCCGTCTGTGACGGTCATCTCTTCGACAGCGACGAACGAAGTAAATTGTGTCATCAGGCGATACTCGATGCCCAGTTGGGTGATGGTTTCGGTCAGGTCTGGTCGCGTGTTGTTGCCGCGCTGGGTGGCGTTGTAATCCTCGCCCGTCAGGTCGTCAATCCGCGTGCGCGCCCAGAGCGTAGCCAACACGTCATGCGCGGCTTGGGCTTCGGGCAGTTCGACCGGAATCTCGCGCTCGAAGTTGTTGCCCGCCATCCGTCCTTTCAAGCGAATCACGCCGCGCCCGTTGCCCGTATAACGTCCGGTGATGATGACCGGCTTGGCGCTGAACAAATCCGGAATGCGTTTCGGATAAACGTCCGCGACCGGCAGCCCCGCCCAGTCAATCGAGATGTCGGTCAGCAGCGGGTTACGAATGCGTTCGTGAAAACGGCGGGCTGCCGCCGAGCCGTCGTCGTTGAGCGCGACATACTCGACTTCGCCGCGCCCGTGCTCGGCCATCTTGTCGAGCAGAAAGCCATTGACGGAACTGCCGATGCCGAACGAGAAGACGCGCGCGTTCTGGTGCTTCTGGACTTCGGCGATAATCTCCGGCTCGTTGCCGACGTAACCATCGGTCATAAAGCAGGCGATGCGAATGTGATTCTGCGCGTCCGACGGATCGAGCGCGGCGCGGATGGCTTTCATCATCTCCGTCCCCCCGCCGCCCTCGCGCGACGCGAGAAACTTCTGCGCCTTCGCAAGATTCTCAGGCGTCGCCGGAACCGGGCTGGGGAAAAGAATGTGCGTGTCGCCCGCGAACGTAATCAGATTGAACGTGTCCTGCGGATAGAGTCCGTCGAGCGCGTGCTTCATCGCCTCTTTCGCCTTCTCGATGGGAAAGCCCTCCATCGAGCCGGAGGTGTCGAGGACGAAGACGAGTTCTTTCGGCGTCACGTCCGCGACGGTCACGCGATCAGGCGGCTGCAAGATCATCGTAAAGAAACCGCCGCGTCCGTCCGCCGTGCGGTGCGTGAGAATCGCATCCGCAATCTTCTGCCCCGCCGTGTCGTAGCGCAGTATGAAATCTTTGTTCGGAATCTCCGCTCTGTTTTTGAGCGCGACGCGCGCACTCGATGCGCTCAACTTCTCCACATCAATTTCGTGGGTCTTCGATTTAATTTCCTCAACCGGAACGCCCGCATCGAGCAGCACTTCCAAAGAAATATCGTGACCGGCGCGCGCCCCTCTGGCTGCGACCGGCGGCGTGATGCGCGAAGCATCGGGCACGCGATCCGTATCGGGAAGCCGACCGCCGCCGCTCTGCGTGCCGGTCGGCGTGCCGGGAATGTAGCGCGGGCCGACGACCATCGGGAATGAAAACTCATACGCACCGTCTTCATACTTCAAAGTCTCGACATAAGAGATAGTGATTTTGACACGCTCACCGGGCATGATGTTGGCGACCGACTGCGTGAAGATGTTAGGCCGCTCCTGATTGAGCAGGCTCGCCACCTGCCCGCCCGCACGCGCCGCGTCGTAGACGGCCTGCGCCTGTTCGCGCCGCATAATGCGCCCGCGTACCGTCCGGTCGCCGACGAGCATCGTCATGTCGTCAACGGCTGCCGCCTGCGGCAGAGGGAAAGTGTAGACGGCTTCGATCTTCTCTTTGAAAGGATTTTCAAACTCCTGTGTGACGGTCACGCGAGAAAGAAAGCCGCTGATTTCCGCGCGCACGTCCGTATGTTTCAGAGGACATTCACCATGCGTGCGCCCCTGTGGATCAACGATTTCGAGCGCGCCCGGCGTCGCGGAACCGGCGTCGGCGTTGGGTTCGGCGGGAGAATTGTTGGAGTTTTGAGCGATGGCGATAGCGAACACTGTCGCCGCGCAAAGGATGAGAAGAGACGCAACAAACAGGCAGAGTCTTCGTGGCATGGGCTTACTCCTCAGAAAGCATGAGATTTCATCTGGTGCGCGCTGTGCCCTTCGTGTGCAGCAATGAAATCTGCCGTCACGAAAGTCGCGCTTGCAGTTCCCGGTTGGTCTTGGCTCGTTAGACTACGGGTCAGGGCAATCCGGTTGCACCATGTTCTGAGTTTAAGAACGACGAGGCGGGAGTAACTTGCAGGCTCGACAAAGATTCACCACCGCAGACTCGGAGGACACGGAGGGGGCATAGAGATTTCAATTTTGAAATTTCAAATTTGAGATTTCAAATCTAATTACTACGCACGATTTCATAGATGATGCGCAGCCGCAGTTCTTTCCCGACGACTTCATGCTGGATTTCTCGCGCGCGCAGTCGCAGGGCATTATCCTGTGACACAGGGATGCGCGCCGCCAGTTGTTCGGCGCGGAGGATTTCGACCGGGTTAACACGCTTGTCAATCGCATCCTGCACCATCTCTGTGACGCCGCCGCTGAGCATTGTGGGAATCTTGTTGAGGCTCACGTCGCGCACTTCGATGCGGGCGGTGAAGACCTGTCGTTCGGCGTCGAACGCAAGATTAAAGAGCGTCTCTGCCCATCCTTCAAACTTAAAGCAGCCGAGCAGAGGCGCGGAGTACGAGCCGCGAAAAGCGACGGGCGCGGTGATACGTCCATCCTTGAAGTTGACCGCCGTGCGCGTACCCTTCGCCTCGCGGATGAGGCTGATTTCGCTTGGGCAGTCCTTGCCGCTCGCTTTCGAGAGAGGAAACTTCGGCGGGTTCTTTTGCGACAGAATCGCTTCGAGCAGCGCGTTCAAAAAGCTCTCGTTGAGCACGACGACGACATCGCCCGCAGGCGTCACGCTCTCGGCGGCGGCGGCAGCGCCCGCCTTCTCGCCTGCGTCGCTTGTCTCTCTTCGCGCCGGAGATTTCCCGGCCAGAGCGTCGACCGACATCGCCGCACAGAGCAACGCCGACATGCCCCATGCACTCGCCTGCCTGCGAACATCAAAACACCCATGCTTAAATAATTTCATTCGACCTCCGGAGAAACGTCAGAGGAGAATACGACGGAGATGCAAGAGAGAACAACTCCGCCCCGTCCGTAGGCGTGGCGTGCGGGCGTGAAAGGCAGGCGGCCTCGACGCGTGATTCCGGGATGATTAAGTTTCCGTTCAGATTCCATATAGACAACCCGCCCGGCTTCGACTATATTTTCGCTTCTTAATTGCAATCCAAAAGCCGGAGACTACGGAGCACTCATGCCACTCTTCAACTTTCTGCCGAGAGAGGAGCAATACTTCTCTCTGTTCAAACAGATGACCTCCTACATCATTGACGCATCGCGCGCGCTCGTCGAAATGCTCGCCGACAAGAATGGCGACTACGGCAAGCACGCCGCCAACGTCAAAGCCATTGAGCACGCGTGCGACGATCTGACCCATTCCATCTCCGTCCGCCTCAACAAATCGTTCATCACGCCCTTTGACCGCGAGGACATCTACATGCTGTCGGGCGCGCTCGACGATATTGTTGATTTGATTAACGACACCTCCCGCGCGATGGTCATGTACGATGTCCACGAAAGCACGCCGCACGCGCGCGGCTTCGCCGAGGTGATTCAGGCGATGGCCGTCCAACTGCATGAAATCATCTCCGTCCTCGAACGCCCGACGGGTATTGACCAGCGCCTCATCGAGATTCACCGTCTGGAAAATGAAGGCGACGACATTTACCATCGAGCAATCGGCGAACTTTTCCATAACGAGACGAACGCCATGACCGTCATCAAGTGGAAAGAGATTTACGAAAAGCTCGAATCCACCGTTGACCGCTGCGAATCGGTCGCCAATATCATTGAGAGCGTGATTATTAAGAATGCTTAAAAGCAGCGACGAGTGATGAGCGACAGGTGACGAGTTTAAAAACCTTGTCTTAGCTCGTCACTTGTCACTCGTCACCTGTCACTGCATTTATCGCCTATGTCTTCAACACTCATCTTCGTTTTCGTCATCATCTTTATCGCGCTCGTCTTCGACTACATCAACGGCTTTCATGATGCCGCCAACTCGATTGCGACCGTCGTCTCGACGCGAGTGCTGTCGCCGGGCGCGGCGGTCATCTGGGCGGCGTTCTTTAACTTCGTCGCCTTTCTTGTGCTGGGCGAAGCAGTGGCGAAAACCATCGGTAAGGATTTAGTGGACATTAGCGCGGTGGCGAGTCAGGAGCGATTGTGGGTGCTTTTGTGCGGGCTGATCGGAGCTATCGTCTGGAATTTGGTGACGTGGTATTACGGGCTGCCGTCGAGTTCGTCGCATGCCCTCGTCGGCGGTTACGCGGGGGCGGCGATAGCGGCTGCCGGATTTGGCGTGCTGCTGCCGGGCGGTTGGACGAAGACGCTCATTTTTATCATCCTGTCGCCGCTCATCGGCGCGTTGCTCGGTTTCTTCATCATGGTTGCGGTGTCTTGGATATTCCGCCGCTGGTCGCCGTCGCGCGTGGACGGATTCTTCCGTCGCGGCCAGCTTTTCTCGGCCGGTCTCTACAGTCTCGGGCACGGTGGCAACGACGCGCAGAAAACGATGGGCATCATCGCGGGCGTCCTCGTCGCCTCAAATCTCAACGCAGACGCGACGAAAGATATTCCGCTGTGGGTCGTGCTCGTTTGTCACGCGGCGATTGGATTGGGGACGCTCTCCGGCGGTTGGCGCATCGTGCGGACGATGGGTTCAAAGATTACGAAGTTGAAGCCGGTCGGCGGTTTTAGCGCCGAGAGCGCCGCCGCCATCGCCATCATCGGGGCGACCTTCGGCGGCATCCCCGTCTCGACGACGCATACTATCACCGGGGCGATTGTCGGCGTCGGCGCGACCCGTCGTCTCTCGGCGGTCAAGTGGGGCGTGGCGGGTCGCATCGTCTGGGCATGGATTTTGACGATACCAATTGCGGCGACAATCTCCGCGCTCTCGTTTTTGCTCTACAGGCTGTTCAGCCGCTCTTAAGAGTTTTAAAGGCTCAACCGCATAGAAGGCGCGAAGGACGCAGAGATTGAAGAATTGAAATTTCAAATTTCAATTCTTCAATCACGCTCCTTTTGTTTTTGAGGAAGAAAGAAGTTTCACGCAAAAACGCTAAGAACAATGTCAGGACAGGACGAAAATCGGAGCCATCTTCCGCAGAGTCCCGCGACCGGAGCAGACGACATGGCGACGACGGGCGACAAGCATCTCTCGCGTCCCGGCGCGGAGAACTTCGGCGAGGGAGTATCGGAAGAAGGAGTCGCCGGACAGGGCACGGGACAGATTAACGAAACAAGCCGCGCCAAGAACAACTCAAGCAGTTAGGGCGTTCATCAATGGCTGAGTCCCGGCGGGACGATTGAAACATTCAGTCGTCCCGCAGGGACTCGATTGTTGGGGCGTTTATCGTTTCCCTTATCTTTCCCAGAAAAACTTCGTGCGCGGTTTTGTTTCCGGGTACACCTCATCCATGTTCTTCGTGTCGAAGAGCACGCCGTTAATCATCACGTAGCTGACGGTGTTCGAGTTCTGGATGTTCTCCAGAGGGTTCTTGTCCGTCACCATCAGATCGGCGAGTTTGCCCGTTTCAATCGAGCCGAGGTCGCGGTCTAAGCCGAGATACTGCGCGCCCGCGAGCGTGGCGGCGCGCAGCGATTCCATCGGCGTCAGTCCTCCCTGTTGGAGCATCCACAGTTCCCAGTGCGCGCCCAGACCTTGCAGTTGCCCATGCGCGCCGAGTTGCGCGTGGCCTCCGGCGCGTACCACGTCTCTGACCGACTTCGCCAGCTCGAAGTGATAAAAATCGTCTTCGGGAACCAACATTCTCCGGCGGGCGCGCTCGTCAATGATGCGGCGCGGCGTGAAGCGCAGGAGCTTTTCGTTCTCCCAGACGTTGGTGTGTTGATACCAATAGTTCTCGCCCCAGATGCCGCCGTAGCCGACGATGAGCGTCGGCGTGTAGCCCGACTGGCTTTTAGCAAACAGTGTGATGGCGTCTTTGTAGAGCGGCGCGATGGGGATGGCGTGCTCGATCCCTGTGTGGCCGTCGAGGATCATTGACATGTTGAAGAAGTAGGTCGAGCCGCCTTCCGGCACGACCATCATTTCGAGGTCGCGCGCCGCTTTGATGATGCGCTGGCGCTGGTCGCGCCGAGGCTGGTTGTAGCTCTTGACGGAGAAAGCGCCGACCGCTTTCAGTCGCGCGAGGTGTCCGCGCGCGTCTTCGTAAGAGTTGATGACGGCCTTCTCTGGATTTTCCGCGCCGTAGAGAATGAAGCCGGTCGAGAAGATTCGCGGGCCGACCATCGTGCCTGCTTTAACCATCTCGGATTGCGCGAAGACGCTCTGTGTCGCCGCCGACGGGTCGTGTGTCGTCGTCACGCCGTAGGCGAGATTCGCCCAGTAAGGCCACTGCTTTTCGGGGATGATGTCGAGCGTGTCGTAGCTCATGTGCGAGTGAACATCAACGATGCCGGGCATGATGGTTTTGCCCGCCATATCAACCTTGCGCGCGCCCGCCGGAATCGCCACGCGTGCGCCCACAGCCTTGATGCGATTGTCTTCGATGAGCACGGTTCCGCGCTCGATGGTCTCGTCGCCGCGCATCGTGATGATGCGCGCATTGGTGAGCGCGACTAATCCGCGTGGCCGCGCCGTCTCGAACTCGAAACCGATTTTGGTGGCCTGCGGCGCGGGCGCACGCTCGTCCTTTTGCAGTTGCTTGAAAATGTTGTCGAGACTCTGCTCGTAGAAGTTTTCGCCCAGCGTCCACTGCACAGACTTGCTGTCGGGCGACCACGCGAGCCAGTCGCCGGACTGCGTCGAGACGGTCTTGACGGGCACGGCGGCGTCGGTCGAGCTTAGTTTGACGGTCTTGCCGGTCTGCGCGAACGGCGCGATGTAGAGCTTATGAAGTTCTTTGAAAGCGATCCATTTGAAATCCGGCGAAGGGATAATCTCCGACGCGTAGTTGGCTTCGATGTGCTTTTTGTAATCGTCGCCGGAGAGTTTGACGCTGGAAAGATAGGCGACGAAAGTTGACGGCGTGGTGGGTGTGGCGGGCGTGCCGCCGGATTCGACGAAGTAGATGCGCTCGCCCGTGGGGTCGAAACTGAGCGCGGGCATCCGCGTATTCGGCCCGCGACTCTGCAAATCCATCACGTAGTTGTGTCGCTCGCCGTCCCAGTAATAAATCTCGAAGCTCGATTCGCTCGCCAGCGTCTCGTCGTGATAGACGCTGCCGCGCCCCTTCAGATAAGCGATCTTTTTTCCGTCGGGAGAAAAGACCGGATTCGCAAACTGCTCAGGCGTCGTCGTAATCTTCGAGGCGTTCGAGCCGTCCGCATTGGCAACCCAGACCGCGCCCTTCTCCGCATCGCTCCACGTCACATAGGTAATCCGGCTGCCATCGGCGCTGAAGTTCGGCGCGTATTCCAGTGCGTTCGTGTCGAGCAGTTTGGCGGGCGCGCCCTCGCCCTGCTTGACGTAGAGTTTGCCGAGTGCGCTGTAGATGATGCGGCTCTGGCTTCTCTTCGCCCAGCGGAGCAAGCGCGCCGTGTCGCGTTCGGGCGCAACCTTCTGCGGAAAGCGGACGGCGTTCGTCACCTTCTGCGTGACGTGCGCGGTGAAAGGAATCGGCGCGGCCTCTTTCGTCTCGATGTTGAGACGAACGAATTTTCCTCCGGCGGTGATGACGATTGATTTGCTGTCGGGCGTCCAAGAGTAGCCCGGATACGTGCCGAAGACAGCCCACGTCTCCTGCTGGTCGTGCGTCAGGTTATCGTAAATAGGCCATTCGCGCCCGGTCTCTATCTCGCGTAAAAACAGCACCGTCTTTAAACCGACGCGGCGAATGAAAGCGAGCATTTTCCCGTCGGGCGAGACCTGCGGGCGAATCGAGCCGCCGGACGAACGGACGAACACCGCCCGCCTCCCTTTCGACAAATCATACCGCTCGATCCAGTAGATGTTTTCGTAGACGTTCTTGTTGTAATCGAACGCGGTGCTGGCGACGAAGTAGACGAAGCGCCCCGCAGGGTCGACGGCAGGCTCGCCGATGTTAGCCGTCCAGTTCGGCTTCTCCGTAATCTGCACGCCCTTGCCGCCGCCGTTGACGTGATACATCCAGATTTCGCCCGCGCCCAGAGAGCGCGTGTCAACGAAGTGCTTTCTCACGAAAAGATACTGGCTGTCCGGCGACCAGACGGCGTTATTGACGAGCCGGAGAGTCTCTTTCGTCACCTGCCGTCGGTTCGTGCCCGCAGTGTCCATGACCCAGATGTTTTCGCCGCCGTCGCGGTCGGAGGTGAAAGAGATGAGCTTTCCGTCCGGGCTGTAGCGCGGCTGCGTCTCCCAGGATGCGCCGCCTGAGAGCAACTGTGCACGTCCGCCCGCGAAGGGCATCTGGTAAATATCGCCGAGCAGATCGAAGACAATCTGCTTGCCGTCGGGCGAGACATCGCAACTCATCCAAGTGCCTTCGTCGGTATCAAATTCGATTGTCGTCGAGGGGCCGTGGTCGCCTTCCACGTCCCAAGTCTCCGGCTTCTTCGCAGACTCCTGCAACTGCTCGACCTTCTTCTGCGCGTCTTGCAGTTGCTTCTCACGGTTCGCTGGCTCCTGCGCGCAGACGCGCGGCGCAGCCGACACCAGCGAGAGCATCAATAAACAGACGGGTAATCTTCTGAACACAATTTCACCTCTTCGGGATTAAGCAAATAGATTTTTAGGATTTTAAGAGAGAACCGCTTCAGGCTGCGGCTCGGCGGTTCAGGCTTTACGCACTGTCACGCTTCGCGCCGGAGAGGCTTCGACAAGTTCACTTGAGATTCCTCGAAGCCGTACCTTTCATACAACTGTCGCGCGACGCGGTTACGCGCGAGGACTCCTATCACGAGACTCGTCGCGCCCTGTTCGACAGCATACTCTTCGGCTGTTTGCAGCAGCTTGTATCCCAACTTCCGGCCACGAAATTCCGGCATCACCACCAAGTCTGAAACGTATGCGAATGTTCCCGGCGAATTAATCAACTCGTTCTGCGCGACATGCGCCCAGAGGGACACGAAGCCGACGACTTCCCCTTCAATCTCTGCGACGAAGACTCTGCCGCTCGTTTCCGCCGCCTGTTTGTACATGTACTCAAGATACTTCTCGGCGACAGCCTTCCCCTCGGCGCGCATCGGCTCCACGCTTCGTTCATACTCTTGCAGTTCGATGAAGCAACGCTCGACCTGTGCGGCGTCCTCCGGCTTGTATTCTCGGATCAGAGTCATTTCGAGTAAATGTCCGCAACGATGCCTGCGAAATGGAAATGAAAAGTCGAGCCGACGTGCGCGGGCTTGCCTTCATCGAACGCCCGCATTTTATCACACGCGCCGCGCGCTTATTCGTCCGCGTGATGGTCTGCGAAATTGTGCGCCGGGCCGCAGACGAGCAAGATGGTCATCGGCTCTGCGCCCGTATTCGCCAGCGTATGCGCGCAGCCGCACGGGATAAAAACCGCATCGCCCGCCGCGACCCCGCGCGCCTCCGTGCCGACCGTCATCTGCCCCTGCCCGCTCAAGATGTAATAAATCTCTTCCGTCTCAAGATGATGATGCCTCCCGACCTCCCCCCCCGGCGGCAGCACCTCTTCCGCGAGGCTGCATCTTTCGACGCTCGAAGTGGTGCGATCAACGAGCGGGCGAATCTCCGACCCATGCGGCGTTTTGATGATGGCGGCGCGTTGGCGATTGATGACGAGCATGAACGACTTTTATTCCTTCCACCGATAATTACGACGGACTGCGAATCTTTGCGCTTCTTGATTTACGTGGAACGCCCCGGCACTGTCAAGCGCACGCGAACGCACGGCTGGCTGGAAAACGCGCACGCAGTCGTGCTATTTTTTGGTTAGTATAAACACACTCACCCATAGCTCAAACATCTCGCGACCAATGTCATTTCCCGCCCATGACGAACTAAAACAGGAGCAAGCATGTACAAATATGGGCGTGGAAATAGGAGCGAGGGCGTTATCTTAAGCGCATACCTCGATGCGGGATTCACGGTCAGTATCCCTTTCGGAACTGGCGCGAGCTATGACCTAATTATTGATATGGCGTCTCGTCTATACAAAATACAAGTTAAGACGGCTTGGATAAGCGGCGGCTGTGTAATCTACAAAAGCCAGCGCAGGCAGCCCGGCACTGCCCTCACCCGTAGGCCATACAAGAGCGGGGAGTTGATTACTTTGTTGTATATTGTCCCGTTAATGAGTCTATCTATGCAGTACCCGCCGACAATCACGGCGTTGCAGGTAGGCTCAGGCTCAATCCCGTCAAGAATGGTCAAGCCAAGCTTGTCAGAGGGGCAGCACATTATACTTGGGAGCGCCATGTTAAAGAGTTGAGGGATTGGTGCGCCTGGCAAGAATCGAACTTGCGGCCCCCTGTTCCGGAGACAGGTGCTCTATCCACTGAGCTACAGGCGCGTGATAGGGATTCTCGCACAGACGGCAGGCCTGCGCCAAATGCAGGGCATCAAGCGACCGCGTTTCCGTTGCTGAAAGACCAATGAACGCGGAAAACTCATCAAAACGATTCCTTGAATGCTAATCGCCTGCGATAAATCAACCGCTCCGTATGCTGAAAGCCATTTCTCGTTCAATTGAGGACAGGCATCCCGATCAAGGCTCGCGTGGCATCGTGCTTGCTTCGTACTGATTCAAACAGCCTTTGCGCGTTCTATAAGCGTGCAGGGTCGCGTATGAAAAAGCAGTTGCACATACAGGGGAGGAGACAAATGGACGTTTTTGAACTTTTGAAGCAGGATCACCAGAAGGTTTCCGGTATCTTCCAGCAGATTGAAGCAGCGGGCGCAGACGCTTCCGAGCAACGCACCCAACTTTTCACAAAACTCAAGCAGGAACTCGATCTGCACGCACACGTCGAAGAGACGTTTCTCTATCCGGTGCTCAAGCAAGCGGACGAGACGCGCAGCATCACGACCGAAGCTTACGAAGAGCATCAAGAGGTCAAAGACCTACTGGCTGAAATCGCGCAGACCCCCGTCAATGATGAAGAATGGGACACGCTCATCGGGGAACTGAAAGAGAACGTCGAGCATCACGTCGAAGAGGAAGAGGGCGAGATGTTTACCGAGGCGCGCGATGTTCTGAGGCAGGAACAGATTGACGAAATCACCCAACGCGTTCAGGCAGCCAAGCAACAAGCGCAGTCGGCTTCGGCGGCGAGCTAATCCGCAGCACAAAAGTTGAATGGCGGAGTCCCGTCGGGACGATTGAACATCTCATTCAGCCGTCCCGGCGGGACTCCGCATACTTCTACCCAAACAGTCTCCCGACGATTTATCACTGTCCTATTTTCAAGAGTCGCTGCAAAACACCGGCAGTTTAATTTCCAGACAGCTTTTAAGAGACCCCGCACGGTTCTTCCTACCCCTCGCCTCTATGTCTTGTTCACCTTTTTCCCTTTCTTTCCCTTCCCCGGTTGGCAAACATTCTTTCCCGGCTTATCATCAGAACTACATTAGAGAACCGACTCTCCGGCTCGTCAGTGAATAATTTTGATGGAGGATTCATGCGAAGATTCAATTTCTTCAGCCTTGTGCTGATTGCTCTGCTTGCTCTGCCCCTATCCGCGATCCGCGCACAGCAGAACAGGCGCACCAACGCCGCGCCCGCTGCCGCAACCAAAACCACTACGGCTCCCGCCGCACCATCCGCCGACGCGCGCAAAGCGGCTGAACGGATGACCATCCAGCAATTAAAAGACTATCTATACTTCATCTCTTCCGACGCGATGGAAGGCCGCGACACGCCTTCGCACGGTCTCGACGAAACCGCCAAGTTTATCGCCGACAAACTCGCCAAAGCCAAAATCAAACCGGCGGGCGACGACGGCACATATTTTCAACGCATCACGCTACGCAGCACGCAGGTTGATCCTGCGAAGACCTCTGCACGCATGGGCGAGCAGCAGTTTGCGCTCGGCAACGACTTCATTCTCGGAAGCAGGACGAACGGCGAAGCCAGCGGCAAACTCGTCTATGTCAGTCACGGTTGGTTCATCAGGTCGAAGAACATTGACGCTTATCAAGGCTTGGACGTGAAGGACAAGATCGTTATCGTTTCCGGCAACGGGACATCACCCCCGAAAGGCGTGACGGTGGACGACCTCAAAGCCATCCCGCCCGGTGACTGGGAAAGCCCGATCAGCTATGCACAGAAAAACGGCGCGCGCGGACTGATACTCATTCCCCAACGCTACGAGCGCGCATGGCGTTACGGCATCCGCTCGCTCAATCGCACCGCGTATGGCGTCGAACGTCTGGAAGAGTTGGAAGAGAAAGAGTCCAATCAATCATCCGATAAATTGCCCGCCATCATTCCCTCGGCGGAGATGATTAACGCGCTCTTCGCGGGCGAAGAGAACGGGGGCCCGGAGATTTTGCAGACCACCATCGCCGGAAATCCGATTAAGAGTTTTCAACTCGGACGGAACAAGCAGTTCAGCTTTAACGTCGGCGTCGCCTCTTCGGCGGCCACCACGCAGAACGTCGTCGGCATCCTCGAAGGCAGCGACCCCGTGCTCAAAAACGAGTACGTCGCACTCGGCGCGCACTACGACCACATCGGCATCGGGCAAGAAGTCAACGGCGATAAGATTTATAACGGCGCGGACGACGACGGCTCAGGCACGACCGCCGTGCTCTCGATGGCCGAAGCCTTCGCACAGGGGGCGCGTCCCAAACGCTCGATTCTTTTCGTCTGGCATTGCGGCGAAGAGAAAGGCTTGTGGGGTTCCGATTATTTCACCACCTTTCCGACCGTCCCCATCAATCATATCGTCGCGCAACTAAATATAGACATGATCGGGCGCAGCCGCCCAGTTGGCGACACCAATCCGAAGAACAAACTACTGACCGGCGGGAACGAGGTTTACGTCGTCGGCTCACGCGTCCTCAGCACCGAACTCGGCGACTTGAACGAGAAGCTCAATCGCAGTTATCTCAATCTCAACTATAACTTTCACTACGACGAGCCGAACGACCCGGAGGCCATGTGGACGCGCAGCGACCATTTCAACTACGCGCGCAAAGGCGTGCCCATCATCTTCTTCTTCGACGGCGTCCACGAAGACTACCACCAACCTTCGGACACCGCCGACAAAATTGATTACCAGAAAATGCTCAATATCACGCGTACCGTCTTCGTCCTCGCCACGGAAGTGGCGAACGCCCCGAAACGTCCCGTCGTTGACAAGCAGATACCTCCGGAGCGCAAAGTAAGATAACGCGCCGACGCGCGAGCCTCTCGAAGGCGGCATCCATTTTCCTTAACGCTTCGTCCGAACCAAAAGATGGCGAAAGAGCGACCGCGCAAGCCCTGCCAATTCCGAATCAACAGGGCTTGCCGTTCAAACTCCACGCTTTCCATCCCACCGTTTCTTGACACCGCGATACAGGAACGTATAATGCCTTTTCGCTTTCGCGGGCCGGTAGCTCAGTTGGTAGAGCAGCTGACTCTTAATCAGCGGGTCACAGGTTCGATCCCTGTCCGGCTCATTTTTGTACTCAATAAGTTAAGGCTACTAGAAATAGTGGCCTTTTCTTATTTCCCCTTGTTCCTTCCCCTTTTGATCATTTTTACGGTGTTGTCGGATGGCGTCGCTAGGTTGTCTCGGTGAATCGCAGCCGGGGTAGAGCCTTTTGCAGTTCTTTGGCTCCTTCGTCGGTAATCTTCGAGCCGCCGATCAGCAGCGTTTCCAGATTGGATAAGGGTTTGAGTTACCTCAAACCGGCGTCGCTGAGGTGCGTCTTGAAGAGACTCAGCTTTTTGAGTTTGGTCAGAGATTTTAGATGAACGAGACCGGCATCGGTGACTTTAGTGCCGCCGATTAATAGTGTCTGCTAGCGCTCCAGTTTTTTCAAATGTGCCAGTCCATTATCGCTGAGTTGCGTGCGGAACAGATTCAGCGTTTGAAGTTTGGTCAGATTCTTTAAGTTTGCCACGCTCGCGTCACCTATTTGCGTGAGATGCAGGTCGAGTGTGCGGAGTTCGGGCAGGTCTCTGAGGAATTTCAAGTCTGCATCGGTCACCTGCGTCCCATGCAGATCAACTTTGATAACCGGCTTGCCGGAGATCGTTTCGTCGAACTCGATTGTTCCGCCCAGTCGTGCGACTTCGGCGACGGCACGCTCTCGCTTTGAATCAACTTTAGCGGTGACCGTATAGAATGAACCCAGCAGCAGAAGCAAGGCCACGCCAAGCGTTCTAAAATTCATTAGCGCCTCCATTCGTTTGCAGCTTCGCTAAAGGATTTGTCGAACTAAAGTTGGCAAGTATGACAGGCGAGATATTAAGCCCGGCAATAATGTTGTAAAAGAAACGTAAAAAGATTGCAGGTCGTCCGACGGCTGGTGAACATCTAGCGTTCAACATCAGCATGAATCGAATCGGCAGTGTTCATATCTCATCACGAATTAAACAAGGGCTTCCGGCTCTTTCTCAGATATGTGCCCTCGGCTGTGACGAATGCCCCGAATCCACAGTCATCCACATGGCTTTCCCGAACTACCGCCTTGTTATTGATAAACTTCATGGAGATTTTACATTCGCCCTGTTCGTACACAGCAACTCCGTTCTTCAATGCCACCGTCGCTTCGACAATTCCGTTGCGCGGAGAATTGCCACCTGTTTCCAACAACGCTACCAAACTAAATTTGATTTGATTGTTCGGTAGCAACTGTACGTCCAGGCGACTTCTCACATTCGAGTAGCGAAGAGCATAGTGCCCTGAAATATTGTCTCGCGTGCGCCTCGCCTGTGCGCTTTCACTTTGCGCTTGAATGGGACAGCAAGCCAACAGTGCGATAAACAGCATCGAAGCAACTCTTCGCATCGTGTAAGCTCCTGTGTGAAAATTAATCGTCGCGTCCTTCTTCTTAGCGTCTCGGCGTCTTCAAGGTGAGAATAGGTTTCACGCTGAAGTTAAGTGAAAGCTTAGCGCTCGAATTGAGATAGCGGCGGGCGGACACTCTCCTCATGATTACGGCCCCTCGTCCACTTGAATACCAGCCTGCTTGAACCTTTCAACCTCTTCGGCAACCTTTGCCCGCTGATTAGAATTAAAATCCGGTGATGTGGGGGAAGTAATGAGTACGATGCGAGATGCTGCTTTTGAGATAACGTCTGACCACTCATCTTGTGTGACGACGGCTCGAAGATCATCCGTTGAAGTGAAAAACTTAGACGGATCTACTGCAATCAACAACGTGCTATCCGAAGTGCTTTTGAAAACTTCAATCGCCATCCGCTTAAATTCAAAATTATCCCCATCGTCTTTGCGAACTATAATGCCCGTGTCAAATCGGATTCCCGTAACCGCAAGCACGAAAATGTCCAGCCCCAATTGATCCATTCGGCTATTGGCCTCATGGCTATAAACGGCGGCGAATCTTTCGCTGAAAAGTCCTTGGAAAAGGTGAAATCTTACTTGCTTTGTGCCGACCAGATGCATGGCAGCAATTACATTATTAGAATACAGGTGAACGCCTGTGACCGGGCTGACAAGAAGCTCGGAAGTTACTAAATCGGTGGCAGAGCCGGAGTCTAAAAAGTACCTGCATGTCGTTTTTCACATACTTTGTGGCAATCTTTTTTGCGATATTATGTTTCTCAAATCTGTAGCGAAGGTTCTTCTCAATAAACCTCCATTGGGTAGCGAGAAAGAACGACAACTCAGGGCGCAGAGATTGAGAGTTGTCTCGCAGATTTTGTATTTCGCCAAATATGCCCCCGCACTTGCTCAGCAGGTCATGAGCGTCCCGATTAAATGATTCAAGTCGGGTTTCGATGGCTTTAACCTTGATATCTCGATCCTAAAAGCGGAAGACGAAAACGAGAACAATTGCCACTACCCCAAGGACTATTCCTATGGTCGTCTGGAAAGTTATATATCACTCTCCTACATTGAGGTACCCAACGAGGAAGCCGCCGAACTATTATTGTACCTCACGATTGCGGTCAAAACATTTAGATGTGCGAGAAAAGATGCGTGCGCCCTTTGGGTTCTTCGTACGTGCCGCACTCGGCGCGTTCTTCGCCTTTGGTAGAGGCTCGAAGCGGCGAAGCTTCAAAGCACGATTGGTTCTTCGGTCAGTTTCCCGGCGGCGAATCGCTCGGCGCTGAGTGGCGCGAGGTCAAGCAGTTCGGTGTGGCCTGTGAGAATCAGGTCGGCGACGATGCGACCAGTGGCGGGCGAGTGCATGACGCCGTGGCCGCTGAAGCCGTTGGCGAGAAAGAGTCCACGCACGCCGGGGGCGCGACCGACGATGGCGTGGTGGTCGGGCGTCATTTCGTAGAGACCTGCGCGGCTGCGTTTGTAGTTGACGCTCGCCCCGGCAAGGCAGGGCACGCGATGCTCCGCTCGCCTGAGAATTTTTTCGACGAAAGAAGGCTCGAAGTTCGTCTCGAAGCTGGGTGTCTCCGAGGGGTCAGGCCATGCGAGGAGCGCGCCGCCGGTCGAGAGTCCGTCCTGCATGTCAGGTCGGAAGTGAAAGCCGTCAGACATGTCAATGACCATCGGGAATTCGCGCGGCAGCGCGGCGCACGATTCGGTCGAGACAATCTGGCGGCGCAGCGGCGTGACGGGAATCTCGACGCCTGCGAGCCGCGCCACTTCCGCCGCCCATGCGCCCGAAGCGTTGACGACCACACGCGTCGAGATGCGCCCGCGCGTCGTCTCGACGCTTGCGATGCCCTCCGCGTCCGTATCAATGCCGGTGACGCGCCTCTCGCAGAGCAGGCGTGCGCCTCTCTCGCGTGCGCGATTCATAAATCCCTGCATCACGCCGAGCGGAGAAATAAAACCATCCGTCTGACAAAAGCTTCCGCCGACGACATCATCCACGCGCAACTGCGGCAACATCCGTGCGATATCTTCCGCCGGCAACAGTTCGACGTTCGTCAGTCCCGCCGCCGCCTGTTTCTCGCGGAGGCTTCTCAGGTAATCGAGTTGCGCTTCGCTGGTCGCGAGAAATAGATAGCCCGCCGGTATGTAGCCGCTCGCAAGCCCGGTCATCTCTTCAAAGCGCGCGAGAAATGCGATGGAGTAGAGAGACATGCGGATGTTGACGGCGGTAGCGAACTGCGCGCGCACACCGCCCGTCGCTTTCCCGGTCGAGCCTAAGCCCTGCTGCGCTTCGCGCTCGATGACGACGACGTTCGTGCAGCCCGCCTCCGCCAGATGATAGGCGATGCTTGAGCCGATGACGCCGCCGCCGATCACCACCACGTCTGCCGTCTCTGCCATAGTTTTTTCCAAGCCGAAATATGATAGAAAAGCCTGCCGGAGAACAATTCAAGCTTTGAAAGCCGTCTTCCCTTGCGTTCTTTTTTCTTAGAGCGGGAGGCGCAGGCGCACTTCGCAGCCGTGCCCTGTGCGGCGGTTCTGGAGGGTGAGCGTCCCGCCATGCGCTTCGGCTATTTGGCGACTCAAGACCAGCCCGATGCCTGAGCCTTCCGGCTTTGTGGTAAAAAATGGGACGAACAGATTGCCTGTGTTCGACAGCCCCGGCCCTTCGTCCTCGACCCAGACGTTGAGATGCGTGCCGTTCTTCGCCCAGCGCACCGTCACGCCGCCATCAGTCTCCAATGCGGCATCAACGGCGTTGCGCAGCACGTTGATGAGAAGCTGTTCCAACTGATCGCCGTCGGCTCGTATCTGCAAATCAGGCCCGGTATCGAGCTTGACCTTCAGACGCCTTTCGAGTTCCACCACCCGCCGGACGAGGACGCCGACATCAATCGGCTGAAAGATTGGCTGTGGAAGTTTGGCAAGCCGCGCGTAGGCTTGCGTGAAACGGCTGAGTGCTGCCGAGCGCGCGCCGATGACAGTCAGGCCGCGCTGCATGTCGTCCTGCCAGTCTTCCGGTCGCGGTTCGCGCACGAGCAGCGTCTCAAGGCTTCCGGCGATGGATTTGATCGGCGCGAGCGAGTTATTGAGTTCGTGACCGAGGACGCGGACGAGCCGCTGCCACGCTTGCAGTTCTTCTTCGCGCAACGCGCGGCTAAGGTCAGCCATCACGAGCAGTTGATGTGGCAAACCTCCCTCGCGGAAAGTGCTGCGACGCATGCCCCAGCGTCCCGCCCCGCCGGGAAAGCTCATCTGCATCGTGCTGCGGTCTTCGCCGTGGAGACAATCCGCAAGCCGCAATTCCGCTGCGTTCAGTCCGAGGATTCTTTCGGCGGATTGTGCGAGAAGACGTTCGCCCGCGCGGTTGATGAGTTTCAGACGCTCTTCCGCATCGAAGGCGAAGATAGCGACATCAATCTCGCTCATCACCGTGCGCAGGAGCGCCGTTGCTTCGAGCGCGCCGAGGCGTTGCTGGCGCAGAGTTTCGCCGAGCGCGTTGACTTCCATCAACACGTCGCCGAGCGCATCCTCCCAATTTGCGCCGCGTGCGCGAATCGAATAGTCGCCTTCACGCAGCGCCGCCAGCAAGTTCGAGAGCGTTTGCAGGTGGCGCACGACGCGCTCGCGCAACGCGAAGGAGATGCCCCACCAGATGACGAGGATGAAGACGCTGAGCGTCCATTGAACTTTTGGAGTGTAGTCGCCGAGCCAGAGCAGGATGAGCGCGACGGACGCGCCCGGCAAACCTGCCGAGAAGGCGAGAAGGAGAATGCGCTGCTCGAAATTGACCTGTTGTGATTTTCGCTCGTCGAGCCTCATAAGCCGTAGCGCTGAAGCCGCCTGTAGAGCGCACTCCGACTCAAGCCGAGCGCCTCTGCGGCATGGCCTACATTACCCTCAAAGCGCGCCAGCGTCTTCTTGATAAGGTAAGACTCAACCTCGTCGAGGCTCATCTCTTCGAGTCCGCGTTGCGCCTCGCGCTGCACGTCGAGTCCGAGATCAACGGCGCTCACCCTCGCCCCGCGCGCCATCAGGACAGCGCGCTCGACCGAGTGATTGAGTTCGCGCCCGTTGCCCGGCCCCGCGTAGCGCAGGAGCGATTGCGTCGCCGCTTCATCGAACTCCGTCAACTGCTTGCGATAGCGGCGCGCGTGCTGTCCGAGAAAATGGCGTGCGAGAATGGGGATATCCGTCTGCCGCTCGCGCAGGGGAGGCAAACTAATCTCGACCGTGTTCAAGCGAAAGAGGAGGTCTTGACGAAACTTGCCCGTCGAGACTTCCTCTTTCAAATCCGCGTTCGTCGCCGAAAGCATGCGCGCGTCAACTCGTCTGGTCTTGGACGAGCCGACGCGCTCGAACTCGCCCGTCTCGACGACTCTCAACAATTTCGCCTGCTGCGCCAGAGGTACGTTCGCAATCTCGTCGAGAAAGAGCGTGCCGCCGTCTGCCAGTTCAAAACGCCCGACCCGATCCGTCTTCGCATCAGTAAACGCGCCCTTGACGTGACCGAACAGTTCGCTCTCGAAAGTTCCTTCCGAGAGCGCGCCGACATTGACCGTCACCATCGGCTTCGCCGCACGCTCGGAGAGCGCGTGGAGCGTCTGCGCGACGACCTCCTTGCCCGTTCCGTTCTCGCCCGTAATCAGCACATTGGCGTCCGACGGCCCGACGTGTTCGATAAGTTGCAGGACGGGCTGCATGCTCGCGGATTCGGCGATGAAGGCCGGTCGCGCTACGCCGCCGTTCCTCAGCATGCTGTTTTCGGCTTCGAGCCGCTGGCCTTTCCTGAGCGCACGCGCCAGTTCAATCTGCGTGCGCAGCACTGAGAGCAGGCGCGCATTCTCCCAGGGCTTCTGAATAAAATCACGCGCCCCGCGCCGCATCGCCTCGACGGCCAACTCGACGCTGCCCCATGCCGTCATCACGACGACGGGCAACGTCGAATCAATCGCCTGTATGCGGTCGAGCAAGTCCAAGCCCTCCTGCCCTGAAGTGGTGTCGCGCGCGTAGTTGAGGTCAATCATTACGAGGTCGAACTCGCGCGACTCGATGGCGTCGAGCACAGTGGCGGGCGAAACAGCCGACTCGGTTTTGTAGCCCTCGCCTTTCAGGAGCAGGCGGAGTGCTTCGAGCACGTCGGGCTGGTCATCCGCGACGAGCACTCTGGGGGTTGTTGAATCGGTAGTTTTCATGGACGCTACAATATCAGAAGTTGACAGGCTGAGATTATAGCGGATTTGCCCCGCGCGTGGGG
>CAXTRQ010000032.1:0-11751 GCA_964246705.1 uncultured Pyrinomonadaceae bacterium | reverse complement strand
AGAGAAGGATGAGAGCTTCATATTCATGCATTCATCCTCCGGAGCGTTCGCTTTTTCGTCCTTTATCCTAGAAAGCTACTCATGCCCGAGCGCAACCAGCGGGTCAACCGCGCATCGCACGCCGCACGGGGAATCGTTCAGCCTTCCGCGTTTATTCATAACGAAGCGCGACCATGGGATCAACTTTCGTCGCGCGGCGCGCGGGGATGCAGCAGGCCAGTAGCGCCACGAAGACGAGCAGCAATGAAACGCCCACGAAAACGAGCGGGTCGGTCGCGCTCACGCCGAAGAGCATGTTCGACATCACGCGCGTGAGGACAAAAGCTCCCGCGACCCCGACCAGCACGCCGACGAGCGCCATCGTCACCCCCTGCCCGACGACCATTCGGAAGACATCACGCGTCTGCGCGCCTAATGCCATCCGTATCCCGATTTCGTGCGTTCGTTGCGTCACCGTGTAAGAGATCACGCCGTAGAGGCCGACCGCCGCCAGCAGCATCGCTGCGCCCGCGAAGACTGAGAGCAGGAGCATCGAAACGCGCCGGTCTGCGACCGAGATGGAAACCACGTCGTCCATCGTCTTGATGTCGAAGACGGGCTGATCCTTGTCGAGCGCGCGGACGAGGCTGCGCACAGACGGGGCGAGCGATGCCGGTTCGACAGAGGTACGCACGGCGAGCGACATTCCTCCCCAGCCCGCGTCCTGTGCCTGCGGCACGTAGATTTGCGCGCCGCTCTCGCCTTCGAGCGCGGCTGGCTTGGTGTCGCCCACGACGCCGACAATCTCGCGCATAAACTCTTCGTCGCGCCAGACTCGAATCTTCTTGCCCAGAGGGTCTTCGCCCGCGAAACTGCGCCGCGCTAACGTCTCGTTGATGATGACGACGGGCGGTGCGCCTTCGGCGTCGCGTTCGGTAAAGACGCGCCCGCCCTTGAGCGGAATCTGCATCGCACGGAAGTAGTCTCCCGCCGTCACGACGTAGGCGGCATTGCTCGCTTCTTCCGGCGAGAGCGGTTTGCCTTCGCGGATGATGGAGCGACCGACCGAGAAGTTGCTGCCGCCGAGCGGGAGGCTCAACGTTGCGCCAGCCGCTTCCGCGCCGGGCAATGCGGCGACCTGCTCCATCAGACGACGAAAAAACTCAGCCCTCTGCGCCTTCTCTTTATACTTGTTTGAAGGCACAGAGATTCGCATCGTCAGGACGTGCTCAGGGTTGAAGCCCGGATGAACTTCTTGCAGGCGCGCGAAACTTTTAATCAGCAGCCCCGCGCCGACGAGCAGCATTAGCGACAGCGCAACTTCGGAGACCACCAAAAGCCTGCGCAGGCGATTGCGCCCGCCCGTCTCCGCTCCGCCTCCGCGCCCGCCTTCTTTGAGGGCTTCGTTGAGGTCGGTCTTCGAGCTTTGCAGCGCGGGCGCAAGCCCGAACACGATGCCGACCAGACACGTCACGGCGAGCGTGAACGCGAGGACGCGCCCGTCCACGCCAATCTCGTTAAAGCGCGGCGTGTTGGCCGGGCTGATGGCGATCAGTATGTCTGTCAACCACACGCTCAGCAGCAATCCCAGCGTGCCGCCGAGGGCGGAGAGCAGCAAGCTTTCGGTCAGCAGTTGCCTGATGATACGCAGGCGGCTCGCGCCGAGCGCCGTGCGGAGAGCGATTTCTCTCTGTCTCGCCGCCGCGCGCGCCAGCAACAAATTGGCGACGTTGGCGCAGGTGATGAGCAGCACGAACAGTACCGCTCCGAGCAGCAACAGCAGCGCCGGGCGAATACCTGAAACCAACTCGTCCTGCAATCTCGACAGTTGCACGTCCCAGCCGGAGTTCGTCTCGACGTACTGCTGAGCGAGTTGGCGATCGAAGGTGCTGACTTGCGCCTGCGCCTGTTCGAGCGTGACGCCGTCTTTCAGCCGCGCGACGCCTTGAAGATAGCGGTTGTCGCGGCGCTCTTTGCCCGCGTCGAGGGTGAAGGCAACCCAGATTTCCGTCCGTTGCGGAAACTCGAAGCCTCGCGGCATGACGCCGACGATGTTCACGCTTTTGCCCGTGACCATCTGCGTGCTGCCGATCACCTTCGGGTCAGCGCCGAAACGACGCTGCCATAGGCTATAGCTCAAGACGGCGGCAGGCGCGCTGTCCGGCAACTCTTCTTCCGGCGAGAACGTGCGACCGAGCGACGGCTTCACGCCCAGCATCGGGAAGAAGCCGGGCGTGACGGCAGTGAGCGGCACGCGCTCAGGCTCGTCCCCGCCCGTCAGTATCCCGCCGCCGGTCGTGAACGCCGCCATCCCTTCAAACACGTCGTTCTTCTCTTTCCAATACTCGAAGTCCGGGGCGGAAATGTTACTGCTGTTGATTCCTGCGGGCGGGTTGACGGCTCTGAGCCAGAGCAGCCGTTCAGAATTTGCGTAAGGCAGCGGGCGCAGCAGCACTGCGTTGACGACTGAAAAGATGGCCGTGTTCGCCCCAATCCCCAAAGCCAACGCGACGACCGCCACGACGGTAAAACCGGGACTCTTCGCCAGCATGCGTAATCCGAAACGAATATCCTGCCAGAGCGTTCTCATCAATCACCTCCCAGAGCAGCAACAAGCGACGAGTTAAAGACAGCTTCGCTTTCATCACTCTTCACTGATTACCGAAAACTAAAAACTGAAAACTGAAAACTGTCCCCGGTTTTGCTCGTCACTCGTCACCTTTGTTACTCGTAGCGTAGCGCAATCATCGGGTCTACTTTCGTGGCTCGACGCGCGGGGATGAGACAGGCGACGAGGGCGACCGCCGCGAGCAGAAGTGCGACGCCTGCGAAGGTCACAGGGTCGGTCGCGCTGACGCCGAAGAGCAGTCCGGCCAGTACGCGCGTCACGTAAAAGGATGCGGCGAGGCCTATACAGACGCCGACGGCGGCCATCAACATGCCCTGACGGACGACCAGCTTAAGGATGTCGCCTCGTTGCGCGCCCAAGGCCATGCGGATACCGATTTCGTGCGTACGTTGCGTCACCGAGTAGGCGATAACGCCGTAGATGCCGACCGCCGCCAGCACCAGCGCGACGCTCGCCATCACGCTCAGCAGGTACATCGTCAGGCGCTTCTGCGCGCCCGTATCCGCCACGCGCTGTTCCATCGTCTTGATGTCGAAGACGGGCTGATCCTTATCGAGCGCCAGCACTTCTCGTCGCACCGTCGCGGCCATCGCTGCCGGGTCGCCGTCCGTCCGCACGACGAGCGTTATATAGCTACCGCCAACCTGAGCGTGCGGCAGATAGAGATAAGCTTCGGGCTTGTCGTCGAGTCCCCAGTGCTTTATATCGCCGACGACTCCGACAATCTCGACCGGCGGATTTTTTCCGTCAGGGTCGAGCAGGCGTCTGCCGATGGGGTCTTCATTCTGGAAGAAGAGCCGCGCCATGGTCTCGTTAATGATGGCGACGAGCGGCGCGTCCTTCGTGTCGTGGTCTGAGAACGCGCGCCCCTTCTGCACTGGAATGCCGAGCGTGCCGAGGTAAGTCGGGGTGATAGTGCGGAAGTTCGCTTCCGGCTCCTGCCCGCGTGGCGGCGCGGGCTTGCCTTCGACGACGAAGGTGGTCGTCTGCCCGCTTCCGGCCATCGGTAGCAGGTCAACCGCGCCGACCGCTCTGACGCCCGGTTGACTCGCCACGCGCTCTTGAAGTTGCGTGATGAAATCCGTGGCTTTCTGATTGGTGTCGTAGCGAGCGCGCGGCAGCGAGAGCGAAGCGCTCAGGACGTTGTGTGGGTTAAAGCCGGGCTGGACTTCAATCAAACGCATAAAGCTCTTCATCATCAGCCCTGCGCCGATGAGTAGGACGAGCGCCAGCGCCATCTCGGAGATGACGAGCAAGCTGCGCACGCGATTGCGCGTCCCCGTCGAACCCCTATCGCCTTCCTTCAGCCCTTCGTTCAAATCCGGCTTCGAGACTTGCAGCGCAGGGACTAACCCGAACAGCACGCCTGTCAGGACGGAGATGCCGAGCGTGAACGAGAGCACGCGCGCGTCCAGACCGATACTGTTCCAGCCGTGAATGAACGAGGCCATTTCTGAGGGCACGCCCGACTTGAGAAGGTCTATGCTCCACAACGCGAGCAGCAATCCGCCCACGCCGCCCATCAGCGAAAGTAGCACGCTCTCCGTCAACAACTGCTGCACGACTCTCCAACGGCTCGCGCCCAGAGCGGTGCGAATAGCAATCTCTTTGTGCCGCGCCATCGCCCGCGCCAGCATCAGGTTGGCGACGTTGGCACAGGCTATCAACAGCACAAACCCGACCGCGCCCAAAAGCACGAGCAGCGCCGGTTTAACCTGATGCACCATCTCTTCGTGAAGCGAGACGAGGCGGATGCCCCGGTCTGTGTTCGAGTCAGGATATTGCTGCCTGAGTCGCGCCGCGATGGTGTTCATCTCGGACTGCGCCTGCTCGATGGTCACGTCCGGCTTGAGGCGCGCGCGTGTGTAGAGATAGTGCGCCTGTCGTCTCTGCACCGCCGCTTTCGAGAAAGCCATCGGAACCCACAACTCCGACATCGCGGCGGGAAACTCAAACTCCTGCGGCATCACGCCGACCACCGTGTAGCTCTGATTGTTGAGCGCGATCTGCTGCCCGACGATCTCCGGCTTTGCGCCGAAACGACGCTGCCAAACTTTATTGCTCAGGACGACGACGAGCGGCGCACCCTCCTGATCGTCCTCCGGCTGAATGACTCGTCCCAGCAGCGGCTTGACGCCGAGCGTGGAGAAGATGCTGGCCGTGACCGGATTGCCGACCAATTGTTCGGGCATGTCGCCGCCCGTCAGGTTATATGTGTTCCAGTTGAACGCACCCATGTCCTCAAAAACCGTCTGCTGCGCTTTCCAGTCGAGGAAGTTGGCGGGCGACGCCTCATTACGCAGTCGCAAGTCTTCGCTCAGAGATGGATTCGTCTCCCAAATGACAACCAGCCGGTCGGGGTCTGCGTAAGGCAGAGGCCGCAGGAGCACCGAATTGATGATACTGAAGATGGCGCTATTGGCTCCGATGCCGAGCGCCAGCGCGATGATTGCGACCAAAGTAAAACCCGGACTCTTCAACAGCATCCGAAAACCGTAACGTATGTCTTGCAGCAATGTCGTCATCACAAAACCTCCAAAAGCAGCGACGAGTGACGAGTGACGAGTTATAGACCGCTTTCTTCTCATCGCTGAAAACTAACAACTGTTCCCGGTTTTGCTCGTCACTCGTCACTTTTGTTATTCGTAGCGAAGCGCGACCATCGGGTCTACTTTCGTGGCTCGACGCGCGGGGATATAACAGGCGAGCAGTGCGACGCCCGCCAGCAACAATGCGATGACAGCGAACGTCACGGGGTCGGTCGCGCTGACTCCGAAAAGCAGGCTCGACATCATTCGCGTCAAGAGGATAGCCGCGACCACGCCGAGACAGACGCCGCCGATGGTCAGCGCCATTCCCTGCCCGACGACCAGCCGCACGATGTCGCCGCGCTGTGCGCCGAGCGCGATGCGAATGCCTATCTCACGCGTCCTCTGCGTCACCGAGTAAGAGATCACGCCGTAGATGCCGATGGCCGCGAGGACGAGCGCGACGCCCGCGAAGGCGAGCAGCAGCAGCATCGAGAAACGTCGCAACGAAATCGAATCTGAAAGCAGTTGCTCCATCGTTGCCACATCCGAGATTGCCTGATCCCTGTCTATCGAGAGAATTTCATTTCTAATTGTTGCCACGAGATTTCCCGGATTGGAATCCGCGCGCACGACGAGCGTCATCACGGAGGTCGGGTACTGTGCTTCGGGGAGATAAATCTGCATCGGTATCTTCCGATCCAACCCGTACTGGCTGACATCCCCGACTACACCGACCACTGTGCGCCAAGGCTGCGGGTTCTTCTCCGAACCCGGAAACTTGATGCGCTTGCCGAGAGGGTCTTCCGACGGCCACAACTCGCGCGCCATCGTTTCGTTGATGAGCGCCACGGGCGCAGCCTCCGCCGTGTCATGTTCCTCCATCGCGCGCCCTTTCAGGAGCGTGACGGACATCGCGCGAAGATAACCGGGAGTTGTGATGTAGAGGTCAACGTTGAACTCTTCACCGCGCGGCTTGGGATAATCTTCAACCGCGAGCGCCCGCCCGTCGAAGTTGCTGCTGAAGGGCAAGACGCTGGTCAGCCCCGCTCCCTTGACTCCCGGCAGCGCCTCGATGCGCTTGAGCATCTGGTCGTAGAAAGCCACCCAAGACGCTGGCTGCGGACGCTTGGCGCTCGACATCACGACGTTCATCGTCAGCGTGCTTTCCGGGTTGAAGCCGGGGTTCACGTCATGCAGACGCATCATGGTTTTAATCAGCAGACCGGCGCAGACCAACAGCACCAGCGCCATCGCAATCTCCGCGACGACGAGGATGCTGCGCAGGCGATTGCGGCTTGAGCCTGCGCCGGAACTCCGGCCACCTTCTTTGAGCGACTCGTTAAGATCGGGCTTGGTGACGTGGAGCGCCGGAGCAAGTCCGAACACAATCCCGGTCACCACGGAAATTACAATCGTGAAGGCGAGCACGCGCGCGTCTATCTCGATGCCGCTGAGCAGCGGCGTCACGCGCGAGCCGAGCGATTCAACGAAACTCGTGCCCCACAGGGCGAGCAACAGCCCCAGCGCGCCGCCCGTCAGCGCGAGGATCACGCTTTCGGTCAGAAATTGCCGGACGAGGCGCGCGCGACCCGCTCCGAGCGCCGAGCGAATGGCAATCTCTTTGTGCCTCGCCGTCGAACGCGCGAGCAGCAGGTTTCCGACATTCGCGCAGGCGATGAGCAACACGAACAAGACGGCTCCGAACAACGTCAGCAACGTCGGGCGCAATCCCCCGACAGTGTCCTCGCTGAGCGTCACCAGCCGCACGCCGTAGCCCGTGTTATAGGTCGGGTGCTGCTGCTCTATGCGAGAGGCGATGCCACTCATTTCCGTCTGCGCCTGCTCGATGGTCACGCTGGGCTTGAGGCGGGCGATAGCGCGGAGGTGGCGCGAACCGCGCTCTTCTTCGTCATGTGGTTCGGCGACGGGTCTGTAGAACTGGCCTTGCGGCTCAATCAAGCTCACGGGCAGAGGCCGGAACTCGGCGGGCATCACCCCGACGACCGTGTAGGGTCTGGCGCTCAAGGTCACTTTCTGCCCGACGATAGTAGGGTCGCCCGCAAAACGCCGCTGCCACAGGCTGTAGCCGAGAACGATCACGGAGTCTTTGCCGTCTTCCTGTTCTTCCGGCGTGAAGACGCGACCGAGCAGCGGCCTGCCCTTCATGATTGAGAAGAAGCCGTCGCCGACCTGTACGCCGGAAACTCTCTCAGGGTCGCCGTCGCCCATAAAGGTCGCGCTCCAATTGCCGTAAGTCGTGACCTCTTCAAAGACGTTGTTCTGATGCCGCCAATCATCAACGTCCGTGGCGGAAACCTGATTGCGATGGTTGCCCTGCGTAGGTGAACTGCCCCATACGAGGACAATCCGTTCGGGGTCGTTGTACGGCAGCGACTTCAGAAGGATGGCGTTGACGACGCTGAAAATCGCGCTGTTCGCGCCGATGCCGAGCGCCAGCGAAATGACAGCCACCACCGTGACCGCCGGACTCTTACGCAACATCCGTAGGCCATATCGAGCATCTTGCAGCAAATCACCCATCAATCACCTCCAAAGAAAATGCGGAACTGCGGAACGATGTGCGCGGGATGAAAAGCATTCCACATCTCAAATCTGAAATTTCAGATTTGGTTTTTCAGTTCATCGTTCATCGCTCCCGGCGTTCATCGTTTACTCGTAACGGAGCGCAATCATCGGGTCAACTTTCGTGGCGCGGCGCGCGGGGATGTAGCAGGCCAGCAGCGCGATTGAAACGAGCAGTAGCGAAATCACGGCGAACGTCAGGGGGTCTGTCGAACTCACGTCGAAGAGCAGGCTCGCCATGACGCGCGTGAGCGCCAGCGCCGCGATGAGTCCTGAGCCGATGCCGATTAAAGTCAGTATTAGCCCCTGTCCGACGACCAGCCTGAGGACATCGCTGGTCTGTGCGCCGAGCGCGATGCGAATGCCGATTTCGTGTGTGCGCTGCGTTACCGCATAACTCATCACGCCGTAGATGCCGACCGCCGCGAGGATGAGCGCAACCGAAGCGAAGACCGTCAGCAGTAGTGTGTAGAAACGCGGCTGTGCGACCGACTCGGAGAAAAGCTCCTCCATTGTTTTGACGTTCGTCACGGGCAGGTCTTTATCCACCGCCGCGACCGCGCGCCGCATGGCCGGGATGATGCTCGCAGGGTCAGTCCGTGTGCGGACGACAATCACCGACGAGAGCCAGGGATTCTGTAAGTGTGAGACGTACATCTCGATTCCGACTTCGTCGCCGAGCGACATCTGCTTGGCGTCGCCCGCCACGCCGACTATTTCATGGGAGACCGGTTCGCTCATGTAATGCTTAATCTTGATGCGCTTGCCGATGGGGTCTTCGTCTGGGAAGAGGCGACGCGCCATCGTTTCGTTGATGATGACGACGGGCATTGTGTCTTTGCCGTCCCGCTCGGTAAACTCCCTGCCCGCCTTCAGAGGGATGCCCAGTGTTTTGAAGTAACCCGGACTAATCGAGTTATAGAAAGCCTCCTGCTTGTCGCCCGCGCTCGCCGCGCGCCCTTCGATGAAGAAAGGAAAGTTCAGCCCGAAGCTGGCGAGCGGCGGGCCTGAACTGGCGGCGACGCTCTCGACGCCGGGAATTGTCGCGGACTGTTCGAGGATGTGCTGGTAGAGCAGAGCGCGCTGGTCGTCTTGCAAGTACTTCTGGGAATGCGGCGGGTTGACGTAGAGCACCAGAACATTCTGCGAATTGAATCCGGGGTCGACATGTTGCAGGCGCAAGAGGCTTTTGACGAGCAGTCCCGCACCGGCAAGCAACAGCAGCGTCAGCGCGATTTCAGAGACGACGAGCAGCCCCCGCACGCGTTGCAACTTCAGACCCGCGCTCGCACCTCTGCCCGCATCTTTGAGCGACTCATAGACGTTCGTGCTCGACGCTTTCAACGCGGGCAGCAATCCGAAGATAAGCCCGGTCAGCACCGAGAGACCGAGTGTGAAAAGGAGCACCGATGCGTCAATGCGGCTCTCCTCAAGGCGCGGGAACCGCCAATCCTGCGGCACGAGCTTGGTGATGGCGTCCACGCCCCAGAGCGCCAGCAATAGCCCGGCAGCGCCGCCCATCAGTGCGAGCAGCAGATTTTCGATTAACAGTTGACGAACGAGGCGGCCACGCGTTGCGCCGAGCGCGGTGCGAATCGCCACCTCTCTATGCCGCGCCGTCGCCCGCGCCAGCATCAAGTTAGCGACGTTGACGCACGCGATCAGCAGCACGAACGCGACCGCGCCGAGCATAATCAATAATGCTTTGCGTATCTGCGCGATGCCCTGTTCGTGCAACGGCATCAGGCGCACGCCCCAGCCCTCGTTCGATTCACGATACTGAGCTTCGAGGCGGCCTGTGATTAAGTTCATTTCGGACTGCGCCTGCTCCATGCTGACGCCCGGCTTCAGACGCGCGGCGACTGTGAAATAACGACTCTCGCGCCCTTTCAACTCGCCCGAATCCATGAGCAGCGGCGTCCACGCTTCGGCGTATGCGGGCTGCTTAAAATCCGGCGGCATGATGCCGATGACCATCGTCGGTTTGCCGCCGATGGTGAGAGTTTTGCCGACGATTGAGGAATCGCCGCCGAAGCGTCGCTGCCACAGGCGATGACTCAAGACGATCACGCGATTGGCGCGAATCACATTTTCTTCAGGGAGAATCGTGCGACCGATGAGCGGGCGCACGCCGAATACCTCGAAGAAATCATCCGCCACCCGCGCTCCTTCAAACTGCTCCGGCGCTTCGCCGCCCGTCAGGTTGACGCTTCCGCCGCTGTAGGCCGTGAGGGCTGCGAAAGAGTTGGTCTGCGCCTTCCAATCGAGAAAGTCGGCGGGCGAAGCGCCGCTCAGATCATCGCCGCCCTTCTTCACATTGACGGCGTTAATGCTGGCCAGACGCTCAGGTTCGGGAAAGGGCAGGGAGCGCAACAGGACGGCGTTGACGACCGAGAAGATCGCCGTGTTCGCCCCGATGCCCAAAGCCAGCGCGATGATTGCGACCAAAGTGAAACCCGGACTCTTCAACAGCATCCGAAAACCGTAACGCAAGTCTTGAAGCAAGATTCCCATCACAAACCTCCCAAAGCAGTGACCAGTGACGAGCAAAACCGGGAACAGTTTTCAGTAATTGCTTAGCAGTGACGCGTGCGAAGTTGTCTTTAACTTGTCACTTGTCACTCGTCACTTTGTTTACTCGTAGCGAAGCGCGACCATCGGATCAACTTTCGTGGCGCGGCGCGCGGGGATGTAGCAGGCGAAGAAGGCTACGAATCCGAGCACGAGCGAGACGACGACGAAGGTTAGAGGGTCGGTCGCGCTGACGCCGAAGAGCAGGCTCGACATCGCGCGCGTTAGGAGTCCGCCGATCAGCAGCCCGACGACGAGTCCAACCAGAGCGAGTTTGAGTCCATGCCCGACGACCAGTTTGAGAATGTCTCCCTGTTGTGCGCCGAGCGCGAGACGGATACCGATTTCGTGCGTGCGCTGCGTCACCGAGTAGGAGATAACGCCGTAGATGCCGACCGCTGCCAGCAGCAGCGCGACCGAGGCGAAGATGGCGAGCAGCAGCATCGAGAAGCGACGGGGCGCAACCGATTCGGCGAGCAGTTGTTCTAACGTCTTGACGTTGCCAATCGGCTGGTCTCTGTCCACCCTGAGCACTTCTTTGCGTACCGTCTCGGCGAGCGCCTTCGGCTCGATGGTTGGCGCGGTGCGTACTACTAACGTCATCGAGCGCGCCGACGCCTGCGTGTAGGGGAAAAACATTTCGGGGCGCGTGTCCACTTCCAGCCCGCGATGTTTGACATCCCCGACCACGCCGACGACGGAAATCAGAGGGCCGTTCAGGTCGCGGCTCGTTCTGATGCGTTTTCCGACAGGGTCTTCGTTCGGCTGAAAGAAACGGCGTGCCATCGTCTCGTTGATAATCATGACGGGCGGGGCTTCGCGCGTGTCCTCTTCGCCGAACGTGCGTCCGCGTTTGACGGGTATCTCCATAGCGCGGAAGTAGTCCGCATTAATGTAGCGGCGACCGGCGCGCAGAGCCTCACCCGGCGGCAGGGGCGGCTGCCCCTCAATGCTCACAAAGTTCGACTCGTCGTTGCCGCTCAGAGGCAACACGCTAACCGCGCCGACCCGCTCGACTCCCGGCAGCGCGGCGACGCGCGGCAAGAGTTGTTGATAAAAACCTGTGACCTGATTCTTGTCGGGATATTTTGCCGCCGGAAGAGACACGTCCATCGTGAGCGCGTGCGAGGGATTAAAGCCGGGATTGACCTCGCGCAGCCGCCAGAAACTCTTGAGCAGCAGCCCTGCGCCGACCAGCAGCACCAGCGTCAGAGCGAACTCAGAGATAATCAACAGGCTGCGCGCGCGATTGCTTTGATACCCTTCGGTCGAACCGCGATCCCCATCTTTGAGCGACTCTGTGAGGTCGGGTCGGCGGCTCGCCTGCACTGCCGGAATCAAACCGAAGAGAACGCCCGTGAGCAGCGAAAGCACACACGTAAAGCCGAGCACGCGCGCGTCGAGGTTGACTTCGGTCGCGCGTGGAATGCTGTTCGGACTCAAAGTTGTCAACAGGTC
>CAXTRQ010000031.1:32482-42663 GCA_964246705.1 uncultured Pyrinomonadaceae bacterium | reverse complement strand
GAGCATCTCCTCGTCTCGGCGATTGAACTGTGGGCAGGCATCGAATGCACAGTTAACCGCGTCGGTGACGATTATTTCGACCAGCTTGAGCGCAGCGGACATGCACAACGAATCGGCGATTTAGACCTTTTCGCAGAGCTAGGCGTGCGCGCGATGCGTTACCCGGTGTTGTGGGAACGGACTGCGCCCGAAGGCTTGGAGCGTGCCGACTGGACTTGGGCGGACGCGCGTCTCGCGCGCCTGAGCGAACTCGGCATCCGCCCCATCGTCGGCCTCCTCCATCACGGCAGCGGCCCGCGCGACACGAGCCTCATAGACCCTGAGTTCCCACAAAAGTTGGCTGCCTACGCGCGCGCGGTCGCCGAGCGTTACCCTTGGGTTGAAAGTTACACGCCTGTCAACGAACCTCTCACGACGGCACGTTTCAGCGGTCTCTACGGCCATTGGTATCCGCACGGGCGCGATGACCGCACCTTCGTCTGCGCGCTGCTCACGCAATGCAAGGCCGTCACGCTGGCGATGCGCGCTATTCGAGAGGTCAATCCGTCAGCGCAGTTAATTCAGACCGAAGACTTGGGCAAGACTTTCAGCACACGGACGCTGCGCTATCAGGCCGAGTTTGATAGTGAGAGACGCTGGTTGAGTTTCGACCTTCTGGCGGGACGCGTCAGAGAAGGACATCCGCTGTGGTGTTATCTGAAACATACGGGCGCAGAGGAATCTGAGCTTCAATGGTTCGTCGAGAATCCTTGCCTGCCCGATGTGTTGGGCATCAACCATTACCTGACGAGCGAGCGTTTTTTGGATGAACGCATCGAGCGATATCCAATCTGCACGCACGGCGGAAACGGGCGGCACGTCTATGCGGATGTCGAAGCGGTGCGCGTCTGCGCGGAAGGGGCGGCGGGGCCCCGCGCGCTGTTGCGCGAAGCGTGGGGGCGATACGGCCTGCCGCTGGCCGTCACGGAAGTGCATCTCGGCTGCACGCGTGAGGAACAGCTTCGTTGGCTGCAAGAGGTCTGGACAGCAGCGCGCGAACTGCGCCGTGAAGAGATTGAGGTGCGCGCCGTCACGGTTTGGTCGCTGCTCGGCGCATTCGACTGGAATGATCTGCTGACCTGCGGGCGGGGCAATTACGAACCGGGCGTCTTCGATATGCGTGCGCCCGCGCCGAGGCCGACGGCTCTGGCGCGCATGATGCGCGATTTGTCGGCAAGCGGCGAGCACGAGCATCCTGTGTTGGATAGTCCGGGATGGTGGCGTCGTCTCGATCAGCGTTTGATTTATCCGCCTGTGCGGAGGCTTTCGTCGAGGGGCGCGAGGGAGCGAGGAGTTGAATTGATGACAGGCTCCGCTCGTCCGCTCTTAATCACCGGAGCGACCGGCACACTCGGCAACGCTTTCGCGCGACTGTGCAACGCGCGCGGGCTTTCCTATCGTTTGCTCAAGCGTCAGGAATTGGACATCGCCGACGCCGGTTCGGTCGAACGAATTGTGCAGGAATTTGAGCCGTGGGCGATTATCAATGCCGCCGGATACGTGCGTGTTGACGATGCAGAGCGCGAGCCGGAGAAGTGTCGCCGCGAAAACGTCGAGGGGCCTTCAATGTTGGCCGCCAACTGCGCGCGAAACAACATCTCTCTGCTCACTTTTTCATCAGACCTCGTCTTCGACGGCATTGAGCGCGCGACGCCTTACGTCGAAAGCGACCCGCCTGCGCCGCTTAACGTCTATGGCTTGAGCAAGGCCGAGATGGAAGCGCGCGTGTTGGAGGCGCTGCCTGCGGCGTTGGTCATTCGCACCAGCGCATTCTTCGGCCCTTGGGACGAACACAACTTTGTCAACATCGCGCTGCGGGAACTCGCGCGTGGAGGCACGTTCGTCGTGGCGAGCGATGCGGCTGTCTCGCCCACTTACCTCCCAGACCTCGTCAATGCGAGCCTCGATCTTCTGATTGACGGAGAGCGCGGCATCTGGCATCTCGCCAATCCGGGGGCGGTCACGTGGGCGGAATTCGCAAGGCTCGCCGCCAACCTCGCGGGACTCGATGCCAACGCCGTGTCAGCGCGCCCGACAAGCGCACTCAATCTTCAAGCCGCGCGTCCACTCTACACCGTGCTCGGCAGCGAGCGCGGCGTACTGCTCCCGCCGCTCGAACTCTCTCTGGCGCGCTTGATGGACGAACGCGGCAGCGCGTGCAGCCCCTACGAAGCGCAGAAACCGTCGGCACGCGTTAAAGGGCTGATTAAATCCGTCCTTAGCGTCTTTGCCTGAGACTTTCTTTTTCCCTCGTCAGAAAGTTTCACGCGAAAACGCAAAGGCGCAAAGACGAAGAAAAGTTGAGTGGTTTCAAATTCAGGATTTCAAATCTTAATCCGGAATTTGAAATCTCTGTGCTGGGCTGTCGAGATAAGCCTGAGTTCTAACTTTCCCGCAATCAATCTCCCATCAAATCGGCACACTTTTTGGTTATGTATAGTTGAAGCTTACTAATAACGAGTCGTTTTCGGACAGGGCGTCTGTCCGTGCGGGCAGCGTGTTCGGAAAATGTTTTTTGATCGAGGAGAAACTAGAAATGGCATCGAGAGAAGAGGCATTGACAGGACAGAAACAACCGGCGGAATCGCTGGTGGGCAGGTTTGTCGAGCGGCAATCTAACGTTAACGTCGGGCAGTACGAGCGTCTGGCATCTGCCATCGGCGGCGGGGCGCTCGCCCTCTACGGGCTGACGCGCGGCACTTACGGCGGCATCGCGCTGGCGATGCTCGGCGGCGCACTCATCTATCGCGGCTCAAGCGGACATTGCGATGTCTATCAAGCGATGGGCGTCAATACGACGGGCGAAGAAGCGAGCGCAGACAATCCGAACGTCAGCGTCAAGGGGAATCGCGGCATCAAGGTCGAGAAGAGTGTGACGGTCAGCCGTTCGCCCGAAGAACTCTATCGCTACTGGCGAAACTTTGAGAACCTGCCGCGCTTTATGAACCATCTGGAATCCGTCCACGTGGAAGGCACGAACCGTTCGCACTGGGTCGCGAAAGCTCCTGCGGGCACGACCGTCGAATGGGATGCGGAAATCTACAACGAGAAAGAGAACGAGTTGATCGCATGGCGCACGCTGGAAGGCTCGGACGTTGACAGCGCAGGCTCAGTGCGGTTTGAGCAGGCGGCGAGCGGGCGCGGCACTGTCGTTCGCGTCGCTCTTAAGTACGATCCTCCGGGCGGCACGCTCGGCGCGCTCGTCGCACGTCTGTTCGGCGAAAACCCTGAGCAGCAGATTGACGAAGACCTGCGCCGCTTCAAACAATTGATGGAGACCGGCGAAACCGCTACCGTCGAAGGCCAACCTTCAGGACGCAGCGCAACGACAGGAAAATAAAGCAAGAGGGGAAAGCGAAAAGGGTTAAGTGAGCAATAGGGGAAAGGGTCAAAGGTAAAACTCTAAATCCGTCCCTTCACTTTATCTCATCTCCCCTCTTACCCGTTACCACTTTTCCCTATACTCCTTTCTTTACAATCTAGCGGAGGATAAGATGAAAGCTGTCTGCTGGTACGGTAAGAACGATGTGCGGGTCGAACAGGTTCCTGACCCAAAGATACTTAATCAGCGCGATGCCATCGTCAAGATTACGACGACGGCCATCTGCGGTTCCGACCTGCATCTCTACGACGGTTACATCCCGACGATGCAGCCGGGCGACGTGCTCGGTCACGAATTCATGGGCGAGGTGGTTGAGACGGGCAACGCCGTGACCAACTTGAAAGTTGGCGACCGCGTCGTCGTCCCGTTTCCGATTGCCTGCGGCAATTGTTTCTTCTGCCAGAATCAGATGTGGTCGGCCTGCGACAACTCAAACCCGAAGGCGTGGATACAGGAGAAACTCTACGGCTTTTCGAGCGCGGGAATTTTCGGTTACTCGCACATGATGGGCGGCTACGCGGGCGGGCAGGCCGAATACGTGCGCGTGCCTTTCGCCGATGTCGGTCATGTCAAGATTCCGGAAGAACTCGGCGACGAGCAGGTGCTCTTCCTCGGCGACATTTTTCCGACCGGCTATATGGCGGCGGAGAATTGCAACATTCAGCAGGGCGACACCATCGCCGTCTGGGGCTGCGGCCCCGTCGGCCTGTTCGCCATCAAGAGTGCCTTTCTACTCGGAGCAGCGCGCGTGATTGCCATTGACACCGTATGGGAGCGCAAGCAACTGGCGGAAGAAATCGGAGCCGAAACGCTCGACTCGATGGACGACGACCTCTTCGACAAGTTGAAGGAGATGACGGGCGGGCGCGGCCCCGATGCCTGCATTGATTCCGTCGGAATGGAAGCGCACGGCTCGACCTTCGACGCATACCTCGACAGGGCGAAGGTCGCGCTCATGCTCGCCACTGATCGCTCCCACGCGCTGCGACAAGCAGTTCACGCGTGCCGCAAAGGCGGGACGGTCTCGGTGCCCGGCGTCTATGGCGGCTTCCTCGACAAGTTTCCTTTCGGCGCAGCCTTCAACAAAGGCTTGACGCTCAAGATGGGGCAGACGCACGTTCATCGTTACCTCCGACCGTTGCTCGAAAGAATCCGCAACGGCGAGATTGACCCATCCTTCATCATCACGCACCGCGCGCGCCTTGACGATGCGCCCGGCCTCTACGACACTTTCAAGAACAAGCAGGACAACTGCATCAAGGTCGTACTGAAACCTTAAGACCGTAAAGGAGCACGCAAGATTAATGGCAGACCAGAACCGGCAGCAAGACGACGCTCAAGCGCAAGGCGGCAATAAGACTTCGGTCAGCGCGTCCGAGGAAAGCACTGGCGACCCCGGTCGCACGCCCGGTCAGGCCGAGGGCGACGAGCAGACCGCCGATCAGGATATCGAACAAAAGTTGGGCGCGCAGAGTTAGTTTATGCGCTAGACATATCTGTCTTCTGAGCGGCTTGGCGGCTTGGCTTGAAACTTATTCTCACACCAAGCCGCCAAGGCTGCTCAGAAGACAAGAGTTGATTTCCAGTTGTTAAAGTTGAAAACTATGCGGGCGTTTCAACGCAGACCGAGCATGAGCGTCACGGAGCGGTCATGGATTTCGCCGCCCACCTCAAGCCATCGCCGGTAAGCTCCCATCTCAACTTCCGTCAAGGGACGATTGGAGAGGCGCGCGGCGGGCGTCTTCTCGAAAGCATGCTCGGTGAGGGCGAGGTGCGTTTTCCACACGTTCAGAGGTTCACCGCTTCCAAGCGCCGCTTCCGCCGTCTCGACATCAGGATAAAAATCTTCATAGACGAGAAGATGCCAGACGCGCGTACCCTCGCGCTCTTCGACGCCGAGCACGCGCAACAGCCCGAAACCGCTTTCAACTTGAAAGACCACATAATCGCCCGCAACAAAAGATTGCGCCATAGCACACCTACCGCCCCTTTCAAAAAATCGCGCCCAGAAGTTTAAGAATGCGTAAAGATTAGCATACATGGCTGACCGCAAGCGCCGCGCTTGGTTTTGCGCGTCATATCACGCGCCACAAACTTCGCCTAAGATTTGCGACGCAAATTTATGGACGAGATTCCGCCGGGGCAGGTAGTATTTCCTGACGCTGATAATTGGACTCTTCGTGATGAGCTGGCCAGACACGAAACAAGATCACTACACGACTCTCGGCGCGGATGACGACGCCGCGCAGGACGAGATTGAGCGGCTTTATAAAAGGCTCGCCGTTCGTCTCCACCCGGATCGGGGCGGCGACGAGGAAGAGATGAAGCGGCTCAACGAAGCGTATCGCGTGCTCGGCAACGTGGCGGAGCGGAGCGCCTATGATGCCGGGCGCGTCCGGCGCAGACCTGTGGATGCGAGCCGCCCGCCCTACTCTTCAACTTCGGCACAGGCCGACGCTTTGAGCGGGCGTATCGTGGGCGCGCTGTTGTGTCTGGTAGTCGGGCTGGCGCTGCTATTTCTGGTGAGATTTCAATACGTCCTCTTTCTGTGGCCGCTCGCGCTGCTGGCGGCGGGCATCATCCTGCTCAGTGTGTTGATGGCTCATGGCGCGCTCGTGTTTGCGCGCGAGTCGGTCGCGCCGACGCGGCTCGCACACCGTTTTGTGTGGGCGCAGGAAGCGGCCTTCTGGTTGTGTGTGTGCGGCGGAGCATATATCGTCTATCTTCTGCTGCGTGCGGTCTAAGGGAGTGGGATGAGCGTCACGGGTCTCGATTTAATCTTTCTCGAAGTCAACAGCCTCGAAGAGTCGCTGCGGTTTTATCTTGAACAACTCCGCTTCGAGTTGGAGTCGCACACGCCTGAGACTGAGCCGCCGATGGCGACGCTCCGCGCCGGACGTTTGAAAATTATGCTGGCGCAAATTCCCATCACGCTCGTGCGGCGCGGTCGCGGCGTCCATCTTTTCTTGACGGTCGAGGATGTTGACGCCTTTTACTCGCAGTTGAGGTCGAGCGGAAATGAAGTCGCCCCTCCTTCGGATGAAGGATGGGGCGGACGCTTCATCACACTGGAAGACCCTGATTTGTACCGTCTCTTCTTTGTCACATGGGACAAGTAAACAACACCACAGGACACGAAGGGCACAGAAAAAGAAAATAGCCGTCTTCACGCGCAACTTTTTGATGAGGGAATATGAAAGCTTCGCGCCGAGACGCCAAGACGCCAAGAAGAATTTGAGATTTGAAATTACAAATCTTGAATCTTCTGCTGTGTGCTGAAAAGTGGGAAGTTTGATGGCTTCAAAAACCTGTTTTCACATGAATTTTCCGACATATAATGCTCGCGCTTTAAATTTAAATCGCGTTGAAGAGGGAGGGAGCGGAATGAGCACTATCAGGAACGTGGTCTGCGAGCGCGAGCCGTATTTTGTGCGCGATTCGGCGACCGCGATGGATGCCGCTGAGTTTATGGCAAGCCGCAATATCGGTGCGGTGTGCATCCTCGACGGCGAAGAACGGCTGGTCGGTATTTTCTCGGAACGCGATCTGTTGAAGCGAGTCATCGTCAAAGGGCACACACCTTCCGATGTACCGATCAAGGAAGTGATGAGCGCGCCGCGCGAGGTCATCACGTGCAACGACACGCCGCACGAAGCTCTTGAGCGAATGGAGCGCGTCGGGAGTCGCCACTTGCCCGTCGTTGACGGCGAGCGCTTCGTCGGAATGCTCTCGATGCGTGACATCATGCGTGTGGAGATTAGCGAGCAAGGCGCGGAACTGACGCTTCTCCACGAATATATCCAACACTGAAAAGAGTATTGACTCGATCAACGGCGCAAGCGTCAAAGCGAGTGGGAGAATGAGCGCGATGCTGTCTCATGCGGCGGCTTACATGTGCGTCGTCCTGCTGTTGCTCTCGTGCGGGCAGCGTGCGGAACAACAAAAGGGAGCGGGCGAAGTCGCGCAGACGGCGGACAAAACGGCGAGCTTCCGCGTCGAGACGGTAATTGGCAATCTGGAAGTTCCTTGGTCAATCGTCTTTGCGCCGGACGGGCGGATGCTTTTCACGGAGCGTGCGGGACGAGTGCGCGTGTTCGAGAATGGAAAGCTGCGCGCCGAACCGCTGGCCGTGATTCCAGATGTCGAGCCGTCGGGCGAGAGCGGGCTGATGGGACTCGCGCTTCATCCGAACTTCACACAGAATGGCCTGCTCTATTTCTCTTACGCCTATCGCACGGGTGGCGCGCAACTCGTGCGCGTCGTGCGTTTCCGCGAAACGGGCAACGCGCTCGTTGATCGCAAACTGATCATCGAAAATATTCCGGCGGCGCAGTTTCATGCCGGATGCCGCCTGCGCTTCGGCCCGGACGGAAAGCTCTACATCACCACAGGCGATGCGACCGCCCGCAACCTCGCCGCACGAATGGATTCGCTGGCCGGAAAAACTCTCCGCTTAAACGACGACGGAACGGTGCCGCCCGATAATCCCTTCGTCGGTCAGGCCAACACGCGCGCTGAAATCTGGACGTACGGGCATCGCAACTCTCAAGGTTTGGACTGGCAGCCCGGCAGCAACTTGATGTTTCAGACCGAGCACGGCCCGTCGGGTTTTGACGGCCCCGGCGGCGGCGACGAGGTTAATATCGTCGAGCGCGGAAAAAATTACGGCTGGCCGACGATTCACCACCGCGCCACACACGACGGGATGCAGTCGCCGCTGCTCGAATACACTCCGGCGGTCGCGCCCGCGAGCGGCATGTTTTATCGAGGCGCAAATGCGGGTGGCTTCCAGCAGTTTCGCGGCAACTTCTTTTTCGGTTGCCTGCGCGGAGAATCAATCATCCGCGTCGTGCTTGACGGTCGGCGTGTCGTGAGCGAAGAACGTCTGCTGCATGGAGAATACGGGCGCATCCGCGAAGTCGCGGAAGGGCCAGACGGCGCGATCTACTTTTCGACCTCGAATCATGATGGGCGCGGTCGACCCGCGCGCGACGACGACCGCATCATGCGTCTCGTGCCTGCGAAATGAGACGCCCGTTTAGCGTCGCCTTCAGCAACTAAAGCATTTCACTTTCGGCCAGAATTGTTTGAGCGGGACTTTCATCCGGCGGCAGATATAGATGGTCGCGTTGTTTTCGTAAGGCATGACGAACTGATTGCGAAAGACGCCCGCCGGTTCGACCGATTCAAAGAGAGGTTGTAAATCTTCGAGGTCGGAACTCATGGTGATGAAAACCTCGCCTGTATAATCGCGCGGCCCCCAGAGAAAATAGTTCTGGTGGCCGCTAATGGCTTTCGGCAGCCCGTACTTTGCGCCGAAGAAATCGACCGCCCCGGCCTCGCCGTAGTTGTCCCCAAAGATCGCGCACTTCGTTTTCTCCTCCGGCGTCAGAGTGTCGTAAGCGCGTGCGACCGTCGCCACCATCTCTTCCCAACCGAACATGTCTGCGAAGTGCTGCGGCATCTTTCCCCAAGCGTTCTTCTCCGTGCGCGCGCCCTGCGCGATGGGCAGGATGCGCGCATATCCGAGATAAGTCTCGACCGGAAGAATTGGCAGCACAGAAGGAGCAATGAGCGCGCCCGTTATCGTCAGGGCGATTAAAGTCGCGGGCTTCATCCAGCGCCAATTGCGTCGCGCGATGAAACGCTCGAAGGCGACTGCGCCTGCCGCCAGCAGCATCGGGTAAGCGGGCGCGAGATAATAGATTTTGCCTTTCAGTGCGACCAGTAGAACGAACAGTGTGATGAACGTCCAGCCGAGGGTGCGAAACTGCTTTGCTGCCGGAGAGAACAGATAAAAGTGAAGCCCCGCGAGCCAGAGCGGAAACGCGAGCGGGTGCGCGATTAAAATCTGCCCGAGCAGAAAACTGAGCGGCGAAATCTGTAAGTTCTGATTCTTGTCGGCGTTTCTCAAAACTTCGAGCGTCGCCCAGTCGTGCTTCGCTTCCCAGATAAGGTTGGGGAGAAAGATCACGAACGCTATCAAGCCTCCGAGCCACAACCAACGGCTGAGAAAATATTTGCGATACGGAGTGAGCGCGAGTCCTAAGACAAAGCTGACGCCGAAGAACATCATCGAATGTTTATTCAATAACCCCAGCCCCGCGATGGCTCCGAACAGCAACCATAGTTTTTCGCTCGCGCCTTTGAAGATGCGGATGGCGAGATACGCGCAGAGCATCCAGATGAGCGGCTCGAAGGCGTTCATCGTCAGCACCGTATGCATGTAGAGATAGATCGGAAGGACGATGACGGAGACGGCAGCAAGGACGACGGCGTAGCGTCCTCCGCCAAGCTCGCGCACGATCAAGCCTGTCAGATAGACCAGCGCCGCTCCGGCGAGCGCGGGCAAAAGACGAAGCGCAAACAGCGAGTCTCCCAGCAGCAGCCGGGTCGCGCGCGCGATGACGGCGATGAGCGGAGGCTGGTCTACGTAGCCCCAATCGAGATGCTCGCCGCAGGCCATGTAATAAAGCTCGTCTCTAAAATAACCATAGTTGCCGTTGGTCGAGAAATGGAGCGCGAGCTTGAGCGCGGCGAGGTAGGCGAGAATCGCCCTGTCACCTAAAAGCATCTCACGGGAAAAGAATGGCCTCCTCACGCGTTTCTCCTCCAGACTTATTCGAGCAATTCTTCATTGCGCTTATTTAAACGAGGAAGAAGATTCAAGATTCAAGATTTTAAATCTGAAATTCTTCTAGGCGTGATGGCGGGGGAAATTTTTGGGGGGGGTGTAGTATGTTTTGGGGCCAGGCGCACA
>CAXTRQ010000031.1:0-32472 GCA_964246705.1 uncultured Pyrinomonadaceae bacterium | reverse complement strand
TACGGCTTCCTGCGCCATAATTTTTTGGCGTTGCAACAAACAATTCGCGCCCACTTCCCCCAAAGCCGCTCAGAAGACAAATTTCTTTTCTTTGCGCCCATCCTTGTCCTGCGGCGTGGAACGTCAACTCGCAGGACACTCGATTGAGAATTGTTCTGAAGAAGGCGACTCAGGCGCGGCTGCTCAATGCTTCGAGCACTTCACGTTCGCGCTCGCGTGCGATTCCTGCGAGGTGGTCGGTGTCGGGCGGGCGGGTCGCGTCCCAATCGAGCGTCGCGCGGACGGTTTCCATGAGTGGGCGGAAGGTCAGCCCGTCGCGGACGGCCTTCGCATTGCTGATGCCCATAAAATAGAGGTTCGTGTCGTCCTCTTCTTCCTGTGGAATCCACAGAGGCACTTCCGTCCACGGAGTCAGACCGGCGTCGAGCAGGAATTTATCATCAGCCCACACGAACTCTGCGTCGCTGCCAATCGCGCTCCGGCACTCTTCAAGCATTCGTCGCATCGTCAACACATAGTCCGGCCCCGTCGCGTTATACGTGCCCGCGCGCCGCGCTTCCGACATCCGCACAATCCATTCGGCCAGATCGCGCGCATCAATGAATTGCACCTGCCTATCGGGGTTGCCGGGCGCGAGCACTTCGCCGCCTTGCGCGACGCGGCGCGGCCAGTAAGTGAAACGGTCGCTGTAGTCGAACGGGCCGACGATGAGTCCCGCGCGGACGTTGAAGACACGACCGGGCATCATCTCTTCCGCCGCCTCTTCGCATAGAGCCTTGAGAGGCCCGTACCACTCGCCGTACTGCCGCGCGACGATGTCGCTGCCGACGGGCTTGATGTTTTCAACCTCTCGTAGCGTTTCACCCGTAATCTTCCCCGTCGGATAATTCTCGTCAACGCCCGGCACTTTCGTATCTCTGTAAACCGAGCAGGTCGAGACGAACGTGTAATGTTCGACCGCATCCGCCAGCAACCCAGCCGACTCACGAACAATGTGAGGCACGTAGCCGCTCGTATCAATCACCGTTTCCCAACGCCTGCCGCGCAGAGCTTCGAGGTCGCCGGCACGGTCGCCCTTCAACCACTCGACTTGAGCGGGGATTTCCGCATTGCGCTGTCCACGATTAAAAATCGTCACCTCATGCCCGCGCGCGAGCGCCGCATCAATCAAATGACGACCGAGAAAAACCGTCCCGCCGAGAATCAATATTTTCATCTTCCCCTTCATCCTTGCTCTTCAGAGCGTTCGTGTGACTTTAGCGAGTGAGCGCGGCGCGTCCGGGTTGAGTCCTTTGGCGTCGGCCAGCAGCGCGGCGAAGAGTTGCGCCGGAATAATGTAGGGAACCGGCGCGAGCGTTTCGCCGATTTCGGCAGGCAGCCGGACGGCGCGCGTACAGAGTTGCGCGGCCTCTTCGTCCGCTGTCAGCACGAACGTATCGGCGCGCAGTTCGCGCAGGCGCGCGAGCAGTTCCTTCGTGCCCGCCAGCGTGACGCCGGGCGGGGCAAAGATGAAGATAGGAAAATGGCGCTCCACGATGGCCAGCGGCCCGTGCAAAAAGTCGGCGGAAGAGAAACGCTCGGCCACGACGTAGCAGGTTTCCATCAGCTTCAAGGCCATCTCGTAGGAATCCGCGTAAATTAATCCGCGACCGACGACGACGCAGTTCTCCATGAAGACGTAACGCTCGACGAGTTCCTCAATCGCCGGGCGCAACTCAAGGGCACGCGCGGCGTATTCGGGTATCGCTTCGTAATTCAACTTCACGCCGGATGCTGCCAGCGCTTCGGCGAGCATGTAGAAGTGCAAAAGTTGACCCGTATAGGTCTTCGTCGCCGCGACGGAGCGCTCGCGCCCGCCGTGCATGAGCAGCGTTTCGTCAACCAGACTGACCATCGAAGAGGCAGGCTCGTTCGTGATGCCGACCGTGTAGGCTCCGCCCGCCCGCGCGTTCTCCAGCACGCGGTTGATGTCTTCGCCCTCGCCCGATTGCGAGACGCCAACGACGAGCGCGCGTCGCAGATTGAGCCGCGCGCCGTAGAGCGTGTGCACCGACGGCGCGGAGAGCGCGACCGGAATGCCCGTCGTGATTTCGAGAAGATAGCGACCGAAGAGCGCGGCGTTGTCCGACGACCCGCGCGCGACGAGCACGATCAGGTCCATGTCGCGCGCTTTCAAAAACTCGCCCAGCCGCGCGACTTTGCCTCTCTCTTCAACGATGGTTTTCTCCAACGCCGACGGCTGTTCAGCGATTTCTTCAAGCATCAGCGACACGGGTTTCAAGTTTCTCCTTTGGAATTTAATCTGCGGCGAAGGGCAGGCGCGTTGACACTCAAGTTTCCGTCATGTTAATTGTCGGCTCTCTTGGAATATAACATTACTTCGCCAGCCGATGCCTCCGGCGCGCTGCACGTTCGACCGGAGACTGAGATAACTTTTTATAAATATCAATGCCAACCACTTCGACTCCAAACAGAATCCTTCGCTTCGTCCCGCTCTGCGCCGCTTTCATCCTCTTCAACTTCTGCGGGACGCGAGCCATCCTGTTCGCACAGGCGCAATTCGTCCACGCGGCGCAAGCATCAGCGCCGCCCGTCCCCGTCCACATTCTGCCGCAACCAAAACAGTTGGAGCCGACCGGCGAGGCTTTTCGTTTCGAGCGCGCGACGCGTATCACTCTGGCCGATTCGCGTTCCGAAGATGACCAGTTGGCCGCGCAGGATTTTATTGACGACGTAAAGAGCACGACGGGCGTCGCGCTCGAAATCGGAAAGAGACGCGGCCGCCGTTCGATTCTCGTCGGCTCGATTGAAAACCCGCAAGTGCGCGCGGCGATTGAGCGCGCGCGACTAACAGTTTCGCCGAATCTTAACGAGGAAGGCTACGTGCTCGGTGTCTGCGCGAACGAGATCGTCGTCGGCGGGCGCAGCGCGGCGGGCGTCTTCTACGGCATGCAGACTTTGAAGCAGTTGGTGCGGGGAACCGGCGCAGAAATTTATGTGCAGGGCGTCCGCATTGTGGATTGGCCTCAGATGCGCTGGCGCGGCGTCTCCGACGACATCAGCCGCGGCCCCGTCCCGACGCTCGAATACATCAAACGGCAGTTGCGTGTCGCCGCCTCTTTCAAACTCAACATGCACTCCTTCTACATGGAGCACACCTTCAAATCGAGCGCTCACCCGCTCATTGCTCCCGAAGGCGGCGCGCTCACGCCGGAAGAGATACGCGAGCTTGTCGCTTACGCTCGCCGTTATCACATCGAACTCGTTCCCGAACAGCAGACCTTCGGTCACCTGCACAAAGCTCTTAAGCTGGAAAAATATAACGAGTTGGCAGAGACGCCTTACGGTGACGTGCTCTCGCCGCAGCAGGAAGGCTCTTATAAACTCGTGGCCGATTGGTACAGGGAACTCGACCAACTCTTTCCGGGGAAATTCTTTCACATCGGCGCTGACGAAACCTTCGAGTTGGGGCAGGGGCAGAGCCGCGAAGCTGTCGCGGCGCGCGGCCTCGGCGGCGTCTATTTTGAACACCTGCGGCGCGTCGAAGAACTTCTCAAGCCGTACAATCGCCGGCTGATGTTCTGGGGCGACATCGCGCTCAACCATCCCGAATTAATCAAGAGCGTCCCGCGCGAGATGATCGTCATGAACTGGTCATACGAGGCGCGCGACTCTTACATGAATCGCATCCAGCCGTTCAAGGATGCAGGGCTTGAGCAGTTCGTCTGTCCCGGCGTCCAGAGTTGGAATCAAATCTTTCCCAACATGAACAACGCCGCCGTCAACATTTTCAACTTCGTGCGCGACGGGCAGAGCGCGGGCGCGCTCGGCATGATGAACACACAATGGGATGACGACGGCGAATCTCTCTTCGAGACGGCGTGGTACGCCATCGTGCTCGGCGCAGCCGCATCGTGGCAGGACGCGGCGGCCTCGCGGCAGGATACGCAACTCAACATCGCGGATTTCGACAGTAAGTTCGACTGGGCTTTCTTTCGCCGGGACGGCGACGAACTTGTGAAGGCCGTCCGCTCGCTCGGCGGCGTCCCCGCCTTGATGACGATTGGTTCGAGCGACGACATGTTCTGGCGCGATCCCTTCACGTCGAGCTTTCAAGAGGAACGCGTGCGCCCCCTGAGCGAGAAGACGCGGCAGATGCGCCTCGCGGTCGAGGCGGTCGAAGAGACGCTTCTGCGCGAACGTGCGAGCGTGCGGCGCAACGCCGAGATGCTGGATGCGATGCGCTTGGCCGCACAGCGTTTCGATCACATGGGACGCCGCATGCGGGTTATCGAGCAGTTCAGCCGCGATTACTGGAACGCATATCTCAATCTCGGCGACCGTCGCAAGGTGATGCGACTCCGGCGTTATACCGGCGCAGTCTATAATTCGTTCCGCGAGATGGCTGAAGAATTATCGGGGCTTCGCGCGCTCTATCGTGAGCAATGGCTGAAGGAGAACCGCCCCTACTGGCTCGACAGCATCTCTGCGCGCTACGACCTCTCCATCTCCATGTGGCTCACGCACAGCCGGACGCTCGACCAAGCCCTGCGCGAATATAACGAAAGTTCGACACTGCCCAACCCCGAAGAATTTGGCTTAGGCTCGCGCCCTGTCGAAAAGGAGGAGACGGAGAAGAAATAGGCTCTCAGCGTGAAAGGCTTCTTAGCCCGGAAGGGCACAGAGGTTTTTAAGCCATAGCAGGGCGGCACAATGTTTCGCCCCTCCGGCGCTATTGGAATTTTCCACGTTCTTCAAACCCATGGCGCACGCCGGGGGCTATTGAACTTTCGCCCCTGCCGGGGCTTTTAAAGCACGCTCGCGGAAGGAGAAAAACTATGGACGCGCTGACAGGTGAGCATCAGGGAACGCCTTCAACCGGGCGCATGCTTTCGCTCGATGTTTTTCGTGGCATCACCATCGCCGGAATGGTGCTGGTCAATAACCCCGGCACGTGGGGCGCAATCTATTCTCCACTGGAGCACGCCGAATGGCACGGCTGGACGCCGACCGATTTTATCTTTCCGTTCTTCCTCTTCATCGTCGGCATCTCTATCACGCTGGCACTGGCGCGGCGCGTCGAAAGCGGCGGCAGTCAACGAGACCTCTACTGGAAAATTATCCGCCGCACCGTTCTCATTTTCGCGCTCGGACTCTTCCTCGCCGGTTTCCCTTATTTCGATTTCACGACGATTCGCATTCCCGGCGTCCTGCAACGCATCGCCGTCTGCTATCTCATCTCTTCGCTCATCTTCTTGAAAACCGATTGGAAGACACAGAGCCTCATCGCCGTCGCGCTGCTGTTCGTTTACTGGATGCTGTTGACACTTGTGCCTGTGCCCGGTTACGGCGCGGGCGATCTTGGCAAGGAAGGGAATCTCGCGGCATACATTGACCGCGCGCTGCTGGAGGGGCATATCTGGAAGCAGGCGAAGGTCTACGACCCGGAGGGCATCCTGAGCACCATCCCTGCGATTTCAACGACGCTGGCAGGAATACTGACAGGCCACTGGCTACGCTCGCGTCGCACGCCGCTTGAGAAAGCAGGCGGCATGTTCTTCGCGGGCGCGTGCTGTGTCGCTGTCGGCTGGGCGTGGAATTTCTGGTTCCCCATCAACAAGCCTCTGTGGACGAGTTCCTACGTCGTCTTCACGGCGGGCATGGCTTTGCAGTTGCTCGCGCTTTGTTACTGGCTGATTGACATTAAAAACCATCAACGTTGGGCGACGCCCTTTCGTATCTTCGGCGTCAACGCACTCGCGCTCTTCGTCCTGTCCGGCTTGCTCTCGCGCCTCATGAGCCTCTGGAAGATACCGCAAGCGGATGGTAGTCCGGGCAATCTACAAAGTTTCATCTACGAACATTTCTTCGCCTCATGGCTCGCGCCCATCAACGCCTCGCTCGCCTTCGCCATCGCCTACATTTTTCTCTGGCTCGGCCTGATGGCGATTCTCTATCGCAAGAAGATTTTTATTAAAGTCTAAGCCCCGCAAGAGTGACCTGTTTTAGCCTCGGCGGGGCTTAAACAGATTCGTGCCGTGTACTGCGGTGGTGAACATCATTTCCCCTGACGCTCAGTCGAAGAATCACCCTTCGTGTTGCTTGCCAGCGCCAACGCTCGCCCTTCCGATTAGAGGCGCGGCCTGTCATTCGTTGGCCGCGAATCGTGCCGTTGAATTCCGTGTAGCGTCCGTTCATCTCCATGTAGATGGACGCGCCCTCCTGCTTCCATGTGCCGTTGTCGTATATTCCCGTATGCGACTTGTAGCGGAGCTTCCCGTCTGCGAGGAAGTCGTATGTGTAGAGGTGTCCGTGTGAGTCTGAGCCAGTCCATTGAGTTCCTTCAACTTGTGCGGCATGCGCGCTCACGTCGGAAGCGCGATAGCCCGGCCCGCGCAGCACGCGCCCCGCGAGCGCGTCTGTGTGTCGTCCATCATCAACGCTGACCTGACCATTGATGATGACGAATCGGATGCCCTCCGCATACTGGTTCGGCGCTTCAAAGGTCGCGCGGTCGCGCACGCGTTGCGGGTCGAAGATGGTGACATCGGCGTACATTCCGGCGCGCAAGAGTCCACGCTCGCGCAGTCCGACGCGCGAGGCCGGAAGCCCTGTCATCTTGTGTATCGCTTGTTCGATGGTGAGAAGTTTTTCGTCGCGGACATAGCGCGAAAGGATGCGCGGGTATGAACCCCAGCCGCGCGGGTGAGCCTTCTGGCCTGAGAGCGGCCCGTCCGTCGCACGCGCCGAACTATCCGTGCAAATGCTGACGAAGGGCGCACGGAGAGCCGCGCGCAGATCGTCTTCGTTCATCATAAAGTAGATTGCGCCGGTCTGGCCTCTGTCTGCCAGAATCAGATCGAAGAGCGCGTCGAGTTCCTCCTTCTTCTGCTCGGCGGCGATTTCGGAGATGCGCTTGCCCTGCATATTTTCCAAATCGCGATTAACGACCGAGCCGATGAGGACGCCGCCTGCGCCGCCGCTCCCGAAATAGATGTTCTCCCATTCGTTCGAGTCCGCAGAGATTTCGCGCTTGAGACGTGCACGCGTCTCCGCATCACCGAGACGCGCCAGCATCGCCTCCGTGCCGCCTTCGAGCGCCCACGGCGGAAGACAAGCGGTCAGCGAAGTGCTCGCGGCGGTGTAAGGATAGACGTTCGCGCTGACTTGCAAACCTGCGGCGCGCGCGGCGCTGATGCGCGCCAGAATCTCCGGCATCCGTCCCCAGTTTTTCCTGTAAGCCGTCTTGAGATGAAAGATTTCGACGGGGATCGCAGCGCGCCGCGCAATCTCGAAAACCTCCGCGAGCGAACTGTCGAGCGCGTTAGCTTCGCTGCGCTGGTGCGTCGCGTAGATGCCGCCGTACTCCCGCGCGACCTTCGCCAACTCGATAATCTCGTCCGTCTTGGCAAACCGCGCGGGAACATATTGCAGAGAAGTTGAAAGTCCGAACGCGCCGTCTCGCATCGCTTCGGCGACGAGGCGACGCATCTCGTTTAACTCTGCGGGCGTCGGCGCGCGATTGACGTAGCCCATGACGTAAGCACGCACCTGTGTCGCGCCGACGTAAGTTCCCAGATTGACGCCGGAGCCTTGCCGCTCAAGCCGCTTGAAATATTCTCCGAGCGTGTGCCAATCAACTTTCAAATTGTAGCGGCGATAAAAATCTGCGTTCTCTTCGATCAGCTTCTCATTCGTCGGTGCGATTGAGCCGCCCTCGCCCGTAATCTCCGTGGTCACGCCCATCATCACCTTGCTCATCGCGCGCGGGTCAATCAACAGGTACTCCTCTGATTGACCGAGCATATCAATGAAACCGGGCGCGACGATGAGACCACGCGCGTCAATCGTGCGCCGCGCCGTCGCTCTCCCCAGTTTCCCGATACGCACGATGCGGTCGCCCTTAATGCCGACATCGGCGATCAAAGATGCGCGGCCTGTGCCGTCCACGATGCGCCCGCTTTTGATAATAATGTCATACTGCGGCGCAGCTTGAGCCGCCGCGCGGCGTCCGAAGATGTTAATTGAAAAGATGAAGGCCGCCGCGAGCAAAAGGACAAAAAAGATTCGCTCGGGCTTCGCTTTCAAAATCCGCCACAGAGGCACGCAGACATTGAGCAGACAAATGAGAGATGCTGATTTTTGTTTGTTGTTTTTATCTCCGTGTCTCTGTGCCCCTGTGGCTAACCGGGTTTTGAAATGCGCGTTGAGCATTCTGTGTGGTTCACCTCTCGCTTTGAATCAGTGGCAAGTCGAGCGGCGTGGATTATAATCGCGCTGTACTGTTTGTGAAATCAAAATAGTTTGGAGACTAATACGCAAGTGACCAGAGAGAGGCGATTGGCGACGCTGGGCAGTGTGGCGCGCGCGCTTGGTGGAAAGTTAAACGGCGACGAAAATCTCTCGGTGACGGACGTGACGCACGATTCACGGCAGACATGTGCGGGTTCGTTGTTCGTCGCCGTCGAGGGCGCGAACCTCGACGCGCACCGTTTTATCCCGCAAGTGATGGAGAGCGGCGCGGTGGGCATCATCTCCGGGCGCGCGTGCCCCGACGGATTTCAAGGCGCATGGATTGAAGTGGCCGACGCGCGACGGGCGTTGGCGCAGGCGGCGGCGGAAGTGCACGGCCATCCGTCGCGCGAGTTGAATCTGGTGGGCATCACGGGCACGAACGGAAAAACGACGACGACATATCTCGTCGCCGCGATTGCAGAGCGCGCGGGCGAGCCTGTCGCTTTGACGAGCACGGTCGAGTATCGCGTCGGCAGCGAGCGCATTAAGGCCGAGCGGACGACGCCCGAAGCGAGCGACATGCAAAGACTCCTGCGCCGCGCCGTCGAGCGCGGTTGCCGGGTGGCGGTCATGGAATCGTCTTCGCAGGCGATGGATTTGCACCGTTGCGACGTGCTCACGTACAGCGTCGCCATCTTTACGAATTTAACGCGCGACCATCTCGACTATCACGGCACGATGGAGAATTACTTCAAGGCCAAGCGCAAGCTCTTCGACGGGAGTTTGGGCGAGCCGCCGCGCACCTCAGTGATCAATGTTGACGACGAGCGGGGCGCGCAACTAATTATCGAACTTGAGAAGGATGCTGTCTCGCACGTTGTTCGCTACGGGCTGAACAATCGTGCCGATGTCACTGCGCGCGAGGTCGAGTTTTCGCTCGAAGGAATGAGTTTCGAGCTGGTGACGCCCGACGGAGAGCGTCGTTTGCGTTCGCCTCTGGTGGGTAGCCCGCACATCTACAACATCTTGGCGGCGACGGCGTGCGGCCTCGCTCTCGGGTACTCGCTCGAAGGTATTGCGCGCGCGATAGAGACCTGCACGGGCGCGCCGGGAAGATTCGAGCGCGTCGAGCACGCGGGAGATTTCGCCGTCGTGGTAGATTACGCGCACACGGACGACGCGCTCTTGAACGTTTTACGCACAGCGCGCGACGTGACGGGCGGGCGCATTATCACCGTCTTCGGCTGCGGCGGCGACCGCGACCGCTCGAAGCGCGCCCCGATGGGCGAGGCCGCCGCGAGTTTGAGCGACACGGTCATCCTCACCTCCGACAACCCGCGCACGGAAGACCCCGAAACGATCTTCGCAGACATCGAAGAGGGCTTGCGCGCCACCGCCAAGCCGTATCTCAAGATTAAGGACAGACGCGCCGCCATCCATCGCGCCATCTCCGAAGCCGCGAGCGGCGACGTGGTGCTCATCGCCGGGAAAGGGCACGAGGATTATCAACTTATCGGCGGTAAGGTTTTTCACTTCGACGACAAAGAGGTTGCGCGCGAAGCACTCGCGTTGAAAAGCAAGGATGAAGGTGAAGGCGGAAGGATGAACTGAAAGACAACATCTGAAATCTCAAATTCGAGATTTGAAATGCTTTTCATTTCGCGTTCATCATTTTAAAAAACCGAGGAGCTTGCTTGATGAAGATTATCGTGACGGGTTCGACCGGCCTTGTGGGTCGCGCTCTGATTCGCTCGCTGCTGTCCGAGGGGCATAGCATTACGCGGCTGGTGCGCGGCGAGACGCAGACCTTTCGTGCGCCGGGCACATCCGCCGTCAGTTGGGACGTGGATAAGGGAACGATTGACGCGGAGGCGCTGGAAGGGCACGACGCGGCGGTGCATCTGGCGGGCGAGTCGGTCGCCGAAGGGAAATGGACTGCGGAGAAGAAAGCGCGCATTCGGGACAGCCGCGCGAAGGGCACGCGTCTGTTTGCCGAGACGCTGGCCGCGCTCAGGCAGAAACCGAAGGTAGTGGTGTCGGCTTCGGCCATCGGATTCTACGGCAATCGCGGCGCAGAGACGCTGACGGAAACGAGCGCGTCGGGCGATGATTTTCTCAGCGAGGTTTGCCGCGAGTGGGAGAAGGCGACGCTTCCGGCAAGTCAAGCCGGGATACGAACTGTCAATTTACGTATCGGCATCGTCTTGAGCAGTGAGGGCGGCGCGTTGTCAAAAATGCTGACGCCTTTCAAGTTCGGCGCGGGCGGACGTGTGGGCAGCGGCAAACAATATATGAGTTGGATTGACCTCGATGATGTCGTCGGCATTATCAAGCATGCCATCAATAATGAATCTCTGCGCGGGCCGGTCAATACGGTCGCGCCCCATCCGGTGACCAACGAGCAGTTCACTAAAAGTCTGGGGCGCGTGCTCGGACGCCCGACCTTCATGGTTGTGCCGGAGTTTGCCGTCCGTCTCGGCTTCGGCGAGATGGGCGAGACGCTGCTGCTCGGAAGCCAGAGGGTCGAGCCGTCCGAGCTTCAGTCGAGCGGTTACCAGTTCGCCTACCCGAACCTCGAAGACTCTCTTAGTCACGTCTTAAAGAAGTAGCGCAGGGAGGCGTGAAGAAAATTTGATACAAAATCGCGCGCCTGCTGCTGCTTCGCGTTGGATGAGAACCGTGCTGATTGCGGCGGGCGTCTATAACGTCGTGTGGGGCGCGCTGGTGGTTCTGTTTCCGCTCGCAATTTTTCGTTGGGCGGGGATGTCTGAGCCGAACTATCCGCAGATTTGGCAATGCGTGGGAATGGTGGTCGGCGTCTACGGCGTCGGCTACATCATCGCGGCGTTCGACCCTGTGCGCCACTGGCCGATAGTGCTGGTCGGATTGCTCGGCAAGGTTTTCGGCCCCATCGGTTTCCTGCAAAGCGTCTCGCGCGGCGAATTGCCGCTGGCGTTCGGCGTCGTCAATCTCACCAACGATCTCATCTGGTGGCTGCCCTTCAGCCTCATTCTCTATCACGCTTACAAGTCGGAGCAGCGGCGACGATGCAGGACGCGAAGTTAAGAGTTGAGCGGGTCGTCTTCTTGTCCGTAGGGGTTCTCGGCTTCGACGCGCCTGTGGCGGAAGAAGAAGTAGTAGACGGGCAGGCCGAGCGCGATGAGGACGAGTCCGAAGAGGGCTTGGCCGGGATTTGTTCGCAGCGTGTTGATGAGTAGAAACGCTGTTGCGAACAGAAAGAGCACGGGCACGACAGGGTAACCCCAAGCCTTGTAGGGGCGCTCGGCCTCCGGCAGGCGGCGGCGAAAGATAAAAATCGAAGCCGTGACGAGGCCGTAGAAAATCCACGAGCCGAAGATCACGTAGTCGGTCAGCTTATCGAATGAACCCGACAGGGCGAGAATGCAAGCCCAGACGCCCTGCAAGAGAAGCGCGCCGATAGGAACGCGCGTGCGCCGGTTGAGACTCGCGAGGTTTTGAAAGAACACCCCGTCGCGCGCCATCGCGTAGGGGACGCGCGCGCCGGTCAGAATCGAAGTGTGCAGCGTGCCGATGGATGAAGCCATCAAGGCCGCCGCGATGAGGCTCGCCACAAATCTTCTCGCGTTATCGCCGAACGAACCCATAAACGTCTCCGTGACCTTCGCGGCGACCGACGACTTGGCAGAAATGCTGGCGACATCCGTGGGCGCGAGCACGTAGAAATAAGCGATGTTGACGAAGACGTAGAGCAGGATAATAAAAATCGTGCCGCCGATGAGTGCGAGCGGGACATTGCGTTGCGGGTTTTTGACTTCGCCCGCGACGAGCGTCAAATTGTTCCAGCCGTCATAGCCCCACAGCGCGCCGAGCATCGCCGCGCCGAACCCGGCAACTCCAAGGATCGCTCCCTTATCCACGCCCTCGCAGAGTCCGCCGGTGTTCGACAGCGCGAAGTGACCGAAAGACCCGTCCGCCAGAAGAAACGCCCCCAGTCCGATTCCTAAGACGAGCGCAATCTTGACGCCCGTCAAAAGCGTCGCCACCCAACCGCTGACCACCACCGCCGCGCAGTTGATTAAAGTGAAGAGGGCGATGGCCGAGAGTGCGACGACCTGCAAGGGGCCGAAATCTATGTGGCTGCCGAAGAAGGGAAGCGAGAAAAAGGGCGTCTTCAGCGCGTCGCCCGTCAGGTCGTTGAGGAAAATAGCAAAGGCGACGGCGACCGATGCCTGCGAGCCGGTCTTGGCGATAAAGATTTGCATCCAGCCGTAGAGAAAGCCCGTGCCCGACCCGTAAGCCTCCCGCACAAAAACATACTCGCCGCCTGCGCGCGGCATCATCGCCGCCAGTTCGGCATAGGTGAGCGCACCCGCCAGACTGAGCAGCCCTGCGACCACCCAGACAGTGATGACCATCCCCGGCGTGCCGACGTTACAAGTCATCACACGCGCTTTGAGAAAGACGCCCGTGCCGATCACGTTGCCGATGATAATCGAGGTCGCGGCAATCAGAGAGAGGCCGCGCACGAGCGAGATGTTTCTGGATGTCGGAGATGTGGACATAAGTTGAAAGAATGACAGTTTTATAGCCCCGGAGAGACGACGGTTTGAAAGCCCCTTCGGGGTTATGACCAAATGTCGCCCGTCAGTAAATCCGCGTAAGAGTCGCGGCGGCGGATGAGGTCGGCGCGGCCTCCTTGACGTACCATGACGGCGGCGGGGAGCGGGCGACCGTTGTATGGAAACATCTGCGCCAGCGAGTATGCGCCGCTGTTCAGGAGCGCGAAAACTTCGCCGGGGCGCACGTCCTCGGGCAGCCCGCGATAGTCAGGCAGACGCCCGCCCCGCTCGATGTCGAAATAGACATCGCCGGAATCGCAGAGCGGCCCGGCGACTTTATATGATGAGGTGTGCGGCGCGTCGGCACGCGAAGCCGAGATGAGATGGTAGTACCATTTGTAGTTGTTCATCGAGAGCAGCAGGTTGTAGCCCGCATCGGTCAAAAGCCACACGTCGCCGGTCTCCGGGCGTTGCTTGATATTTTGCACGGTCGTCAGTACGAGTCCGGCGTCGGCGATGACGCTGCGCCCCGGCTCAAGCAAGATTGTAACGCGCTCAAGCAAATGTTCGGCGTCGGCGGCGCGAGCCGATTCACGCGCTGCGTGCAGGGCTGCTGCGAGCACGTCCGACGGTTCGACTTCAGCGCCGAGCATGTCGCGTTCGTGTGCGGGCAACTCGTCGGCTTGCGAGCGGTCGCGCAGGTAGTTGACCGGGATGCCACCGCCGAGATTGATGTGTTCGAGCACATGGCCTGATTCTCGATGGATAATCGCCAGATGTTCCCACATCGCTTTGAAGGCTTCGGCGAAGGGTTCCACGTCGGGCGTCTGCGAGCCGACGTGGATGTGGATACCGCAGACGTGGAGAAGTTCTGGATGTTGCAGAGCACGGCGAAAGGCTTCGAGCACTTCCGAGGAAGAGATGCCGAATTTGGACGTGAGCAGAGCTGTCTGAAGCCCCAAGTGCGAGCGCGTGCTGATTTCGGGGACGAGACGCAGAGCGATGCGCGCACGCTTTCCGAGTTTGCGCGCGGATTTTTCGATCAACTCGATTTCGTAGGCGGAATCCACGTTGGTCGCATAGATTCCGGCGCTGACGGCTTCATCCAGTTCGGCCTCGGTTTTGCTCGTGCCGTTGAAGATAATCTGCTCCGGGCGAAAACCGACCTTCAAGGCTTTGTATAACTCGCCGCCGCTGTTAACCTCGATGTCTATCCCGGCATTGCGGACAGCCGCCAGCACGCCCATGTTAGAGTTGGCTTTCGAGGCGTAGCAGAACTTGATTTGGTGTTCGACAGACGCGGCGGCGCGCTTGAGCCGCTCGATGTTCGAGCGAATGCGAGGTTCGGAGAAGACGAAGAGCGGCGAGCCATACTTTTGAACTAAATCAAGCGCATCGTGGCCGTTAACAGCCAAGTGCCCGGCGGCGCTCACTTCGAGGTAGCCGGGAATCGTCCAAGCGGGCGCGGTCGAAGCGGCGACGAGTGAAGACATACGATAAGATTGCTCCTTAATGATAAATTGTGCGGGCGATAAATGATTGGTGCGAAGATAGTCTGACGCCGAAGGCAGCGTCAAGCGCGGAAGGTTAAGAAAGATGCCTGAAGAGAAAATCCTGAGTCTCGATGAAGAGCTTGACTGGCAGTTAATCCGCAACGATTTCCCCGTCACGCGCAAGCTTGCGTATCTGAACAGCGCGGGCGCGGGGCCGATGGCGAACGTCGTGCTGGAAGCGGCGAGCCAATTTTACAGGGAGACTCTGGAGGGGGGCGACGCGCTGTGGGAGGAATGGCTACTCAGGCGAGAGCAGGCGCGCGCGCGAATCGCAAGGCTGATTAACGCCGAACCTGACGAGATTGCTTTCACGACCAACACTTCGTCGGGCATGAACTTAATCGTTGATGCTCTGGGAGGAGGCGGGGAAGTCGTCTCGTGCGAGTTGGAGTTTCCAGTCTCGACACTTCCTTGGCTGCATCGCGGCATGAGCGTCCAACTCGTCAAGCCAATCGAGGGCGAACTGCGCGCGGAAGACATCTTCAATGCGACGAGAGAGCGGACGGCTATCATCTGTCTCAGCCACGTGCAGTATTCCAACGGTTTTCGCGCACCTCTGGAAGAGATTGGGCGAAACAAAGGCGAGATGACTTTTGTCGTCAACGCGAGCCAGTCGGCGGGCGTCTTTCCCATTGACGTGAAGCGAATGCGAATTGACGCGCTGGCGACGACGGGGCACAAGTGGCTGCTGGCGGGCTACGGCTCAGGCTTCGTCTACCTGAGCCGACAACTTCTCGCACGCACGCGCCCGCGCGCGATTAGCTGGATGAGTGTGGAGAATCCTTTCAAGATGCGGAACCGCGAATACACTGTGCGCGCGGACGCCGCGCCGCGCGCAGAGATGGGCTGCCCACACTTCGCGGGAATCTTCGCGCTCGGAGCGTCAGCCGAATATTTACTAAAAATCGGGACGGAGAAAATCGAGCAGCGTGCGCTCGCCGTTAACCGGCATTTGACGGAGAGGCTTTCGGAGGCGGGCTGGCGCGTGCTCTCGCCTCTGCGAGATGAGCGCGCGCGCTCGGCTGAGACGCTCGTCGCGGCGGATAATCCGTTGCAGATGGTCAGGCATCTTTCGCAGCACGGAGTCGCCGTCACTTTCAAGCCGGAGGGATTCCGCGTCGCCACGCATTTCTTCAACAGCGAGGACGATGTGGCGCGGCTCGTCTCCGCCCTCAACGAATTGCGACAGAAGCAGCAGCAATAATCGGCTCTTCCTTTGCGTCTTTGCGCGAAACTATATTTCACGCAAAGACGCAAAGGAAGAAGGACGCTAAAAAATTGCAACCCGTCGCACCGTTATAGAATCGCAACCATCTCGGGTTATAAGCCGGAGCGACATAGCTCAAGAGGTTAATGACGGAGACACGACAACTGCCCGCGACGACACAGACTTATCTCAATCCGGTTTACCGGCGGGACTGTCCAGACCCCTTCGTCTTGAAGTTTGCCGGCGAATACTGGGCTTATTGCACGGGCTTCTGGCCGGACGGGCGCGCTTTCGGCGTCATCCATTCGCGCGACCTCGTAAGCTGGCGCGAACTCGGCGGCGCGCTGGAACTCCTGCCGGGCGGGCATACCTGCTACTGGGCCCCGGAAGTCGTCTACGATAACGGGCGTTTCCTCATGTATTACAGCGTCGGCAACGAAGTGAACATGACGATTCGCGTCGCCGTCGCGGAGCATCCGTCGGGGTTGTTCGTTGATAGCGGCAGGAGTCTGACGAAAGAGCAGTTCGCCATTGACGCGCATGTCTTTGTGGACGACGACGGTGCGCGCTATCTCTTCTACGCGACCGATTTTCTCACACACACGCACATCGGGACGGGCACGGTGCGCGACCGGATGATTGATGCCTTCACGCTCTCCGGCAATCCCTCGCCCGTGACGCGCGCGCGTTACGATTGGCAAATCTACGACCCTGCGCGCCGCGAGAAGGGCGGCGTGCGTTGGCATACCGTGGAAGGGCCGACCCTGCTCAAGCACAAGGGGCGATACTACGAGATGTTCAGCGGCGGCAACTGGCAGAACACGAGCTACGGCGTGAGCTTCGCAAGCGCGGAGCGCGTGGACGAGCCGGAAGAGTGGGAGCAAGCGAGCGACGGCGAACGCGTGCTCCCGATTTTGCGGACGCTGCCCGGTCAAGTCTTGGGGCCGGGGCATAACTCTGTGGTGCGCGCGCCGGACAATCGGCAGTTGTTCTGCGTCTATCATCGCTGGGCTGAAGAGGGGCGCGTGCTGGCGATTGACCGCCTCGATTGGGCGGGCGAGCGCATGATTGTGCTGGGGCCTTCGACGACGCCACAGCCCGCGCCGTTTCCGCCGAACTTTGAAGATTTGTTTGACACGGAGCGCGTCGAAAAGTTGGGGGATGGTTGGCGCTGCGCGGGCGGACGCTGGTCTGCGCGCAATGGTGAGGCCGTGCAGGAAGACGAGGCGGGGAAAGTGTCGTCTGAAGCGCGTTGTCTGACGACGGCTTCAAACTTTGTTGCCGAGGTGACTTTGCGTGCGCTGGCCGGTCACAGCAAGGGCGGCGCGTTCGGCGTTTCGCTGCGGGCAATTGGTGAGAGGGACGCCGAGAGCGTGGATGAAAGCGCGGCGCTCGAAATTCTTTTAGAACCCGAAACGCGCCGGGTCGTGCTCGCATCTAAAAAGTTCAACTCTTCCACACCTCCCGTCTTTGCCAAGCTTTCGCCGGATTTCGATTTCTCGGCCTTTCATCTGTTGCGTGTAGAAATTGATGAGCGATGCGTGAGCCTCAGGCTCGACGAGGCATCTTTTCGGTGGCAGGGGCGCATGGGGGTGCACGGCGGTACGTCAATCGCGCTCGTGACGCGGGGGATGTCTGCGGCTTTCAGGGGCTTCGGTCTAACAATCGGTTGGGAAGAATTGTTCATGGACGGGGAACTCGACGCGCGCGGCTGGCAGGCATCTGAGACGGACAAAAGAAAGTGGTATGTCAAAGACCGGCAACTTTGGTATGCTCCAGAGGCGGGCGAGCGCGGGGCGACGTGGAAGGGCACGCCGCTTGAAAACTACGAGATGGTCGTCAGCGCGCGTCTGGAGAGGGGGAGGACGGAAGGCGGCGGCTACGGTTTCTTTCCGGCATCCGATTTGGACGGAGCGCGCAGCCCGTGGCTTTCACTCTCGAAGATAGACGGCGGCTGGGCGCTTCAACTGCGCGAAGCTACGACAATTCGTAATTTCGAGGCGGACACCGCCGACGCGCGCATCTTTCCTCTGCCCGCTTCCTTCGATCCGTTTGAGCACCAGCATTTCCGTTTCACAAAACAGGGCGGGGAACTAAGGTTACAATGGGAGGCCGAACTTTTGGGCGTCATCGAAGCGCCGCGCGGCGCGACACGCATCGGGCTTTAAGTAGAGGGCGCTGTCGCGGCTTTTGATTTGGTACGTGTGTCAATGATAGGTAATGGATGAGTTGAGTTCGAGTCTAAAAATCGAGCAGGAGTGCCCTCATTCATAATTCGCAGCTAATGAACGGAATCAGACTCACTTCCCGGCCTGAAGATTTTATCTGGGCTAGTGGCATCGAAGATACTTTCGTCCCGCAGGTCAAACCGGGACATCGCCCTCTCGACGAATACCAGTTAATGGGGCATTACGAGCACTGGCGCGAAGACCTCGCGCTGGCTCGTGACTTGGGCGTGCGCGCGCTGCGCTGGGGCGTGCCGTGGTACAGGGTCGAGCCGCAACCGGGCGAGTTTGATTGGGGCTGGACGGACGAGGTGCTGCCCTACATGGTCGAAGAACTCGGCATCACGCCGATTCTCGACTTGATGCACTACGGCACGCCCTTCTGGCTCACGCGCTCTTTCGTTGACAAAAACTACCCGCAGGCCGTCGCTTCATACGCCGCTGCCTTCGTCAAACGCTATCGCAGCTTGATTCGCTGGTACACGCCGCTCAACGAGCCGCTCGTCAACGCGCTCTATTGCGGCAAGCGCGGTTTGTGGCCGCCCTATCTGCGCGGCGACTCTGGCTACATCCGCGTTCTGCTCCAACTCGTGAAGGGCATCAGGACGACGGTCGAAGCGATTAAAGAGATTGACCCTGAAGCGAAGATGGTGCACGTCGAAGCGACCGGCCTCAGCCGCGCCATCCGCCAAGACCTCGAAGCCTTAGCCAACGAAGAACAGCATCGCGGCTACGTCGCCTATGATTTGCTGACGGGTCGTGTGCGTCCAGACCACCCGCTCTTTCCTTGGCTGGTACGCAGCGGCGCGTCCATTGACGATTTGCACAATATCGCCAGCCATCCGATTGAACTCGACGTGCTCGGACTTAATTTCTACCCGCAGTGGTCAACGCAACATCTCTACATTGACAAGAAAGGGCGGCTCGCCTTCCGTCCGACCGAAGACGACAGCGCGGGGTTCGCCGCGATCATCAACGACTATCACAATCGCTACCAAACGCCGATTCTCATCACTGAGACGAGCGCGTTCGGCTCCGACGAGTTGCGTTCAAACTGGCTCCGCACGTCGCTCGAAGCGGTCAAGTTCCTGCGCTCTCAGGGCATCCCCGTCTGCGGCTATACGTGGTTCCCGATGTTCACGATGATTGATTGGCGTTACCGCCACGAGATCGGCCCCGTCGAACAGTATCGCCTCGAACTCGGTCTCTACCGCCTGCGCCAGAGAATTGAGAACGGCGCGGAGAGAAACGACGATGCAGAGGGACGCTGGACGGCGACCCCGCTCGTCGAACAGTTCCGCTCTTACATCCAAGACCCGCTCAACTCCGTCGGCTATCTGGCGGAGAGAAACGACGACCCAGGCCAAACATCAAACCTCCTACCATCCGCAGAGAGCGTCGAACAACGCATCGAAGGCGACTGATGCCGCGCCGCTTCCGTTGTGTTCTTTTAAAGTCAGGCACGATTTGACACTCAAGCCCCGGAATCGGTATCTTTCCCACGCCGGAAAAAAGTGCGCCGCCTGCCGTGCGCGTTCGCACAATTTAAGCGGGAGTAACTCAATGGTAGAGTGTCAGCTTCCCAAGCTGAAAGTTGCGAGTTCGAGCCTCGTCTCCCGCTTCATAAATTCAAAATTCCGACCATGCTACGTTCATTGAAAAATCACAGTCTGGGCGGTTATCTCTCAGTATCATAAAGAGACACGTTTGCATCTCGACCATACACCGGGCGGCGCTTTCAATCCGCAAATTCACATATTTGCCGAGCAACTTGGCATTTTGTTCTTTTCTCAGCATGGCACGTCGGTTGCGCTTTAAATCATCATATTGAAAAGAAACTTAGTTTGAGACGGAGGAGATTAACGTGCATAAGAGGCTTCTCATTGCCCTGAGCGCCCTTTCGCTTTCGGCATTCGCAGCGGGCTGCGGCGGCAACGATACGACGAACACGACGAATACGGCTGCGACCAACACGGCTAATACAAACACGACCGTCACCTCGACGACGAACACGAGCACGACGGTCACTACTTCACAGGAGGCGCGCACCGCGCCCGACAACTCGGAGATTAGAAGCGAGACCGCCAACGGTGTCACAACCGAGACGCGCACCTTCAAAGATTCCAATACCCGCGTCGAGCGTGTGGTCGTGACGACCGACACGAGCGGCAAGCGCACGGCGCGCGTTCACTATCGCACCGGCGAGGTGAAAGAACTGCCTGAGGGTAAGGTTGCAAATGCGCTCGACGCCACAGGCGATGCGCTCGTCGCGGCGGGCGGCAAGGTCGTGGACGTAACGAAAGACGCTGCTGGAACAGTCGCGGATAAATCGAAAGGTGCTGCCGGAGCGGTTGCCGATAAGTCGAAGGATGCGGCTGGCGCGGTCAAGGATGCTGGCAGCACAGCTATTGAAAAGACCGGCGACGCCACCAAGGCCGGGGCAGGGAAGGTCGCGGAAGGCGCAAAGACCGGAGCAGAGAAGACTGCCGAGGGCGCGAAAGCGGTCGGCAGCGGCGCGAAGAACGTCGGCGAGAAAGTAGTGGACGGCGCGAAGACCGGCGCAAAGAAGACCGGAGAGGGCGCAAAGAAAGTCGGCTCGGCGGTCAAGAAAGCCGTCACGCCCTGAAGCATTCCGAAGATGGTTTTCGTCTCGTAAGGGTAGCCGCGTGTAGAACCGGCTGCCCTTTCTTCTTTGAAACAACGGCTCTTGTTATACTGTGCGAGCAAGAACCTTAGAGAGCAAATTTCCATCGAACATATTGAAACTCTGATTTTTGAATCTTGAGTTTGAAATCTCTGCATCCTGCGCTGGTAAATCCTAAGTTCCTATATTTGAAGTGAGAGGAAATTGAGCCGTGAACGAGACGAAGAGTTGGACGATTCTGTGCCCCTGCTGCGAAGCGACGCTCGTCGTAGATGCGCAGACGGGCGTCATCATCTCGCACAGGGAGAAGGCCAAGCCGCTCGCGTCGTTTGAAGAGATGGCGAAAGATTTGGAGCGGCAGAAGGAGACGCGCAATCAGGTCTTTACGCAGGAACTCGGCTCGCTCAAAGACCGCGAACGTCTGCTCGAAGAAAAATTCCGTAACGCCATGAAACGCGCGGAAGAGGATAAGGATAAGCCTTATCTCAACCCGCTCGACATTGATTGACGTGGACTCACGGGCGGAAGATGCCGGGTCACAGCCGCTACTTCTTTTGCTTTAACTCTTCGACCAGCTTTTTGTATTCCGCATCGCTACGCAGCGCGTCGAAGTCCTTGTTCTGCTCAACCCGCGCGAGGTCTGTGAAGCCGCGTTCGACCGCGCTTCTTAAAGAATCCAGAGCCTTCTTTTTTCTTCCGCCGAGAGCATAGGCGCGCGCCAGCACATAGCGCGTCGCGCTGTCTTCGGGTTTGATTTCCGTCGCCAATTCAAGCTTGACAGCAGCGAGTTCGTAATCCTTCCGCTGGAAGAGCACGGCGATTTCCTGAAAGACCTGCACGTAAAATCCTTCGAGCACGCGCCGCGCAACTCTCCGCTCAGGCGTGTCTTTCTTCTCCTGCGACTGCTTTTGTAAAATCTCGATTTCGTGTCGCAGCGTCGTCGCCGCCGTCATGCGATTATCGTCTCCGGCTTCAAAGGCTCTGCCGAGCGCGATGATTTCCGATGCGCGCTGCTGCTGCCTGACAATCGTCGCGCGCTCTCGCGCGAGCGCATCTTTGAATTCCTTCGACTCTCTCAACTGCGCGACTTTCTTTTCAAACTCCGTCGTCTCCTTTAGTCCTTTGAAGGAAACGAGCGCGCGATAAGCGTTGTAAGCGTTGTCAAAATCCTTCGCCTCTTCAAAGCTGCGCGCTTCCGCGAGCGCGCGTCCGAACCGTTCTTCGACGAAGGCCACGTCGCTCGCACGCCGCCCGCTCTTGATAGCTTGCACTTCCAACCATTCGACGGCTCTCTTCGCGTATGCGCGCGGCGGCCAATCGTGCCCGCCCTCGAAAATCTCGACGTGATGAGGAACATTGAAGCTTTCGAGCGTCAGGTCGAGTTGAAAAAGCTCAGGCTCGTTGAAGTCGTCCGTTCCGGCTGTCCCGTAGACAACGAAAGGAGTCGAAACTGACGGGGCGATGTTCGACGGAAAACCTGCGCTGCACGCGATGACGCCCGCGACTTGTCCCTCGTAAACGTGCCCGAAGGCGAGAGCGACGCGCGCCCCGCCCGACATTCCTGCGGCGTAGATGCGCCGCTCGTCAATCGAAAAGCGCGCGTGCGTGTCTTCCCACATCGCCTTGATGGCTGCGCCGACATCCACGTTCGGGCCGTTGCGTGAATTGTTCGAGCCGACGAGGATGTAGCCATACTTCTCCGCCGCTTCCTGAAAAAGCTCGACCGGCAGACGCCCGCGCCCGCCCGGATCAAAGCCGTAGAGAATCGGCCAGCGTTTCTCCGGCGTGTAGTTTAAGGGCAGATACAGCGCGTAAGTCTGTCCGGCGTCCTGCTTAGACGCAACGCGTTCGATGATTATGCCGCGAGCAAAATCTTCTGCTGCTGCGTTGACTTTAAAAGTTGAAGAGAAGAGGAGAATTAACGCGACGATGAAGAGACGTTTATACAGGATGCGCGCGCGCACAATGGCGACGAGTCGCTGTTTCGTCATATGCATGCCGTGACATTACTGAAGCACGCGCGTCCCGGCTTGCTCCAATCCTTCCGGTTAGATTTCAGAAAGTGACTTCAGACGCCAATTTGATGGTGACGACGTGGAGGTCGTTGCCAAAGTCGTCGAGCGTTGCGTTGTGATGAGCGATAACTTTGTCGGCGGGGAGGACTTCGGAATCATTCGTTGAGTGCGCGTCGGAGGCGAGCGTCACGTCGAAGCCGAACGTCGTGGCGCTACGGCAGGTTGTGTCCACACAGTATTCGGTGCGGAAGCCGACGACGACAATCTTGCGTATCCCGCGCGCCTCCAATTCGCTTTGCAGTGTGGTTTCGTAGAAAGAATCCGATGCGTTTTTGCGGATGACCAACTCTCCTTCGGCGGGCGCAATCTCAGGGCATATCTGCCAGCCGCGCGTGCCCGGCGCAATCGCCCCCTCCGCGTGACCGTTGTGCTGCATGTAGATGACGGGTGTGCCGGCGGCGCGTGCGCTCTCAATTAGCCCCTTGATGCGCGCGACGACTTCCGCGCTTTGATGCGCGCCACTTTCGACCAGTCCCAACTGCACGTCAACCACCAGCAATGCCGTGTCTCTACTCGTCATACTGATCCTTTCAATAGCATTCCTCTCAACTTTTCTTCTTCTCTGCGATTTGGCGTCTTGGCGTGAGAATAAGTTTCACGTTGGAGACGCCAAATCGCAGAGAAGAAGAAAAGTTGAGCGATTGAAGATTTAGAAATTCAAAACAAGTTGTTCGCGTTGTTAGGCGAAACTGGCTTCCAGCGGAGGACGGGGCGACGTGCGGCGGCGGCTTCGTCGAGGCGTCCGATGCGCGTTGTGTGCGGGGCGTTCAAGACCGTTTCGGGGTCTTCGACGGCTTCGCGCGCGATTGATTTCATGGCGTCAATGAACTGTTGGAGTTCGGCGCGCCCGACCGATTCGGTCGGCTCAATCAGCATCGCGCCTTGCACGATGAGCGGGAAATAAATGGTCATCGGGTGAAAGCCATAATCAATCAGACGCTTGGCAATGTCGAGCGTGTGGACGCCCTTGCGCGTCTGCCGCTTGTCGGTGAAGAGAACCTCGTGCATCGGTGGCGGGTCGAACGGCTTGTCGTAGGTGTCTGCGAGTCCGTGCGCGATGAAGCGGGCGTTCAAGACGGCGGCTTCCGTGGCTTCTCGCAGACCGTCGTGGCCGTGCGTCAAAATGTATGCGAGCGCGCGCAGGTGCATGCCGAAGTTGCCGTGAAAAGCTTTGACGCGCCCGACCGTCTGCGGCCTGTCGAAGTCCAGACGAAAGCGGTCTGCGTCACGCGTGACGCGCGGGACAGGCAGAAACGGTTCGAGTTCTCGCGTGCAACAGCAGGGGCCGGAGCCGGGACCGCCTCCGCCGTGCGGCGTCGAGAAGGTTTTGTGCAAGTTCAGGTGAATCACGTCCACGCCCATGTCGCCGGGGCGCGCGACGCCGACCAGCGCGTTCATGTTCGCGCCGTCCATATAGACGAGGCCGCCCGCGTCGTGGATGATTCGGCAAATCTCTCGAATGTTGCGCTCGAAGACCCCTGTGGTGTTCGGGTTCGTGAGCATCAAGCCCGCCACATCGCCCGACGCACACAACTCGCGCAAGTTATCGAGGTCGGTCAAACCTTCGGCGGTCGAGCGAATCGTCTTGACCGTAAAACCTGAGAGATGTGCTGACGCAGGGTTCGTTCCGTGCGCGGAATCGGGGATGAGCATCACGTTGCGACGCGGCTGATCGCCCTCTGCGACGCCGTCGCGCCGGTCGAGAAAGGCGCGAATAATCATCACGCCGGTCATCTCGCCGTGCGCGCCCGCCGCCGGTTGCAGGGAGATGCCGTCGAGTCCAGTAATCTCCGCGAGATGTTCTTGCAGTTCGTAGATGACTTCGAGCGCGCCCTGCGCGTCCTCTTCGGGGGCGAGCGGGTGAAGATTGGCGAAGCCGTGGATGCGCGCGACGCGCTCGTTGAGCCGCGAATTGTATTTCATCGTGCATGAGCCGAGCGGGTACATGCCGAGGTCAATGTTGTAGTTCCACGTCGAGATGCGCGTGAAGTGGCGGACGGCGTCCACCTCACTCAACTCCGGCACGCCTTCGAGGTCGTCCGTGCGCCTGAGTTCAGGCGGCAATAATTCATCAAGCGGCGTCTCTTCGACATCGAGCGCGGGCAGCATGTAACCTTTGCGCCCCGGTTGCGAACGCTCGAAGATCAAGGCTTCATTCTGCGTGATGTGAGTTTCAGCTTTTGGCGGTTTCATAAGTCAAAGTTTTGAGTCTTGAGTCTTGAAACTTGAGTCTAAAAACAAAGCGCGCGAACGGCTTCGACTTTAAACTTTAGTTTCTTGACCCGCGACTTCTTTAATTCCTGCGACGAGCGCATCAATTTCGCTGCGCCTGTTCAACTCCGTCACACAGACGAGAAAATCATTCGGGCGGTCGGGCATGTAGCGCGAAAGCGCAAGGCCGCCGGTAATATTGCGTTCGCTCGCCAGACGGCGCAGCAGTTTATCGGCGGCCAAGGGCGCGCGCACGGCGAATTCGTTGAACACGGGCGCGGAGTAGGGCAGGCTGAAATTCTCGATGGCGGCAATCCGCCGCGCCGCATAGCGCGCCTTCTGCGCGCACTGCCATGCTACTTCCTGAAGCCCCCTGCGTCCCATCGTCGTCATGTAGATGGTCGCGGCTAGAGCAATCAGACCCTCGTTGGTGCAAATGTTGGAGGTGGCTTTCTCGCGGCGGATGTGCTGCTCGCGCGTGGCGAGCGTGAGCACAAAACCGCGCCGTCCTTGTTTGTCGTAAGCTACTCCGACGAGACGACCGGGAAGTTGACGCGCGTACTTTTCGCGCGTTGCGAAGAGTCCGAGGTAAGGGCCGCCGAACGAGAGGGGCACGCCGAACGATTGTCCTTCGGCAATAACGATGTCTGCGCCGCACTCGCCCGGCGATTTGAGCAGACCGAGCGAAACGCTTTCTGTAATGGCGACGACGAGCAACGCCCCGACCGCGTGAGTTTTATCCGCCAGCGCTTTCAAATCTTCGACGCAGCCGAAGAAATTCGGCGACTGGACGACGACCGCCGCGATTGATTCATCCAGCAACTTCGCGCCGCCGTCGAGCGTTGTGCGCCCCGTCTCCGCGTCGAAATCTGCGCGCAATAATTCGATTCCGGCGTGACGGACGTAGGTTTCCGCGACCTGTAGGTATTCGGGATGCACGGCGCTTGAGACGAGCACGCGGTTGCGGCGTGTAACGCGCTCGGCCATCAGCACGGCCTCGGCGACCGAAGTCGAGCCGTCGTACATCGAAGCGTTCGCCACGTCCAATCCGGTTAGTTGGCAGACGAGCGTCTGAAACTCGAAGATGGCTTGCAGCGTGCCCTGCGAAATCTCCGGTTGGTAAGGCGTGTAAGCGGTGAAAAATTCCGAGCGTTGAATCAGACTGTCGACGATGGTCGGCGAATAATGTGCGTAAGCGCCCGCGCCGAGAAAGCTCGGACGCCGCGCCGCCGCGTTGTGCGCCGCCAGCGCCTCGAAGCGCGCGAGCAGTTCGATTTCCGAGAGGGCGGCTGGCGTCTTTAAAGGTTCACGAAGAATGATGTCCGCCGGAATCGAGTCGAAGAGCTGCTCCATCGAAGAGAGGCCGACGATCTTTAACATCTCCTCGCGCTCTTCCGGCGAGTTGGGGATGTAACGCACTTGGTTTCTGCTACTCCGTTTCCGTCTTGAGATAGTCTTCGTACTCGGCAGCCGTCAGCAGACTGTCAACCTCGCCCGGATTCGACACGCGCATGCGAATCATCCACGCCTCGCCGTAAGGGTCTGTGTTGACCTTTTCCGGGTCGTCCTGCAACGACTCGTTGATTTCGACGACCTCGCCGGAGACGGGTATGTAAAGCTCCGAGACGGCCTTCACCGATTCGACCGAGCCGAACACGTCGTGCGCTGTGAAGCTCTCGCCCACCTTCGGCAGTTCGACGTAGACCACGTCGCCCAGAGAGTTCTGCGCGTGGTCGGAGATGCCGATGGTTCCCGTGTCGCCTTCCATCCTGATCCATTCGTGATCTTTACTATAATGCAAATCTTCAGGAACGTTTGCCATGTATCCTCCAAATCAAAAATTCTTCTCACGTTTATAAAAAGGCGTGGCGACGATGCGCGCACCGACCATGCGCCCGCGCACGTCAATCTGTAAATCCTGCCCCACGTCCGAGCGTTCGACGGGAACGTAGGCGAGACCGATGTTTTTCTTCAGGAAGGGCGCGGGACTGCCCGACGTGACGCGCCCAACCTTTTGGCCTCCGATGTACACGTCCTGCTCGTCGCGCGCGATGCCGCGCTCCGTCACTTCAAAGCCGACGAGTTTGCGGCGCACGCCCTCTGCCTTCTGTCTCGCCAATGCCTCGCGCCCGATGAAATTCCCCTTGTTTAGTTTGCAAATCCAACCGAGGTTGGCTTCCAGCAGCGTCGTCTCTTCCGTAATCTCGTGGCCGTAGAGAGCCATCGCCGCTTCAAGCCTGAGCGTGTTGCGCGCCGCCAGACCGCAGGGCGCGACGCCCTCGGGCGTGCCGTAGCGCCCTGCGTCGAGGATGCGATCCCAAAGCTGTTCGGCTTTATCCGAAGCAGCGTAGACCTCAAATCCGTCTTCGCCCGTATAGCCCGTGCGCGAAATTATCGAACCGATGCCTTCCACTTCGCCCTCGCAGAAATGGTAATACTTAATCTTCTCAAGCGGTGTCGTCGTCAACTGCGAAAGGATGCGAATGGCATCAGGCCCTTGCAGCGCAATCTGGCAAAAGTCTGCGCTGCGGTTCGTCAGTTCGATCTGCTCGCCCGCGCGATGCGAGTTGATCCAGTCCCAATCCTTCTCGGTCGTCGAAGCGTTGACGACGAGCAGCAGATGTTCTGCGCCGAAGCGATAGACGAGCAGATCGTCTATCACCGTGCCCGCAGGTGTTGTCAGCGCGGAATAGTGCGCCTGCCCGTCAATTAACTTCGTCACGTCGTTCGAGCAGATGCGGTTGACGAAAGCAATCGCATCCTGCCCGCGCACCTCGATTTCGCCCATGTGCGACACGTCGAAAAGCCCAGCGCGCGTGCGCGTCGCGTTGTGCTCCTCGACCGTGCCGAGCGGGTACTGCACGGGCATATCCCACCCGCCGAAATCAACCATGCGCCCGCCCATCCGGCGATGCGCGGCATTGAGCGGCGTCTGCTTCAGCGTCGGCGCGGTCACACTTGTCTCCTAACGTATTCGCAAATGATTTAGTACTGAAAGTCTTTGTTGTGAACTAAGCACGAAACCTAACATGCCGTGCGAGAGGGCGTCAAGCGAGGTTGCCGAACGCCCGGCGCTTACATACACGCGCGACACACGGGCGCAAGTTCCTCCGGCAAACTAAAGAGTAATGCGACCGTCAATCAGCATTCTTCGCATCTTCCGACGCCAGCGCTCCGAACTTCGCGCCGAAAAGAAATACGAAGAATTTCGTTGACAATACGAAGACCTTCGTAGTATCGTGCGCGGCAACTTCAGCGAGAGGAAAAGGTGAGAGCCTTGCCGATACCCAAACCGACACCGCGCCCGACCGACGCCGAACTGGAAATCCTCAAAGTGCTCTGGCAGCTAGGCCCCAGCACTGTGCGGGAAGTCCATGACGTGCTCAACGAGACGAAGCCGACAGGCTATACGACCGTGCTCAAGCTCTTACAGATTATGGGAGACAAGGGACTGGTCAAGCGCGACGAGAATCAACGCGCGCACGTCTACGAAGCGAAACTTCGACAGGAGCAGACCGAGCGACAATTAATCGGAGATTTACTGGAGCGCGTCTTCGACGGCTCGGCGACGAAACTCGTCATGCAAGCTCTGGCGACAAAGAAAACTTCTCCGCAAGAACTGACCGCGATACGCCAACTCATCCGTGAGTTTGAGGAGGATGCGAAATGAACTCCGTCGAGATGCTGCTCGAAAATTCTTTCTTTCAAACGCTGGGCTGGACTCTGCTCCACTTCATCTGGCAGGGCGCGCTCGTCGTAATCCTTCTCGCCAATCTGAATATCATGCTGCGACGACGCACGGCCAATCTACGCTACACGCTCTCCTGCGCCGCGATGTTGTTGATGCTGGCGCTGCCCGTTGCCACCTTCGTCGTCGCCAGTCAAACTTTGCCGGTGACTTCGATAGTCGAAAAAGCGTCTGCGCGGACGGACGTGAGTGGCGGGGCACAGGATGGCGCGGCGGCGACCGCGCCATTTGAGACGGCTTATGTTCCAACCGAATCGAGTTCGGCTGCGTTCTCCTTGCTGCCAACAGTTTTTCAGAGTGGGGAACTCGCGCGACGGCTGAACGTGTGGTTGCCGTGGATGGTCGCCATCTGGCTGTCAGGCGTGCTTCTGCTTTCGCTGCGGATGGTCGGCGGTTGGGCGATGGCGCAGAGATTGAAGCGGCGGCAGACGAATCCCGCCAGCGACGAGTGGCAATCCGTGTTGCAGGATTTGTGCGCGCGCCTGCGCGTATCGCGTCCTGTGCGCCTGTGCCAGTCATTGCTGATCGAAGTGCCGACCGTCATTGGCTGGCTTAAACCCGTCATCCTCGTCCCCGTGCGCGCTCTGACGGGACTGACGCCGCAGCAACTCGAAGCCCTGCTGGCTCACGAACTGGCGCACATCCGCCGACACGATTATCTCGTCAATCTCTTGCAGACCATCATTGAGACGCTGCTCTTTTATCATCCGGCGGTGTGGTGGGTTTCGCATCAGGTGAGGGTTGAGCGCGAGAACTGTTGCGACGATATGGCTGTGGCGGCATGCGGCGACGTGTTCGTCTACGCGCACGCGCTCGCCGAACTCGAACAATTACGCATGGGCAGCGATGCGCCCGCGCTGACGATGGCCGCGTCGGGAACATCGCTTGTGCGGCGCATCGGGCGTCTGGTGAAACTGCCCGCGCCCGCTTCGCATCGTTCTTCGCCGTGGCTCGCAGGGTTCATCGCTATCGCAACAATCCTGTGTATGTGGGTTACCGCGCGCACCGACGCTTCGGCGAAAGTTGATGCCGTCGCTGACGCTTACGTCTCCGCTCTCCCGTCCTCACATGAGTTAACAGCATCAAGCGTGGATGTCCAGACGGGGCGCGCGACGAACGAGCATCGTCTCGAAGTCAAAGAGAAAATAATTGAAGGAGCGACGCGCGAGGAGCGTCATGATGCCGCACAGGAAATTCACTCCGAGGCCGAGAGCATTGAGCCGTCGGTTGTGAATGTCGAGACGCCTATCCTTGCCGCGCAGGAGCCGCAGGCCGAAAGCTCCGGCGCGGAGCAAGCGCAGGAGGGAAGCGCAGCCAGCGGCGGCGGGGATTACATTGACGAGTTGGCTGCCGAAGGCTACACGAAGCTTTCCGTCGACCAAATCATCACGCTCAAAATTCACGGCGTTGATCGCAACTTCATACGTCAGATGAAGTCGCTCGGCTTCAGCAATCTGTCTGTTGATAAGCTGGCCGCGTTAAAGATACACGGCGTCTCGGCGGCGACCATCGAGATGATGAAAAGCGCCGGGTTCGATAATCTTTCGCCGGAGCAACTCATCGCCGTCCGCATCCACGGCCTGACGCCCGCTTTCGTGCAAGAGATGAAGTCGCACTTGCGCGGCAGCCTCTCGCTTGAAAAGCTGCTGGCACTCAAGATTCACGGCGTTGACGGCGATTACATCGAAAGCCTGAAAGCCGCCGGGTTCGAGAATCTCACGGCTGACCAGATTGCCGGAGCAAGGATTCACGGCGTCACCCCGGCGTTTGCCAGAGCGATGAAGGAAGCGGGCTATGCAAATCTCTCTCTGGATAAATTGGTCGCGCTACGCATCTTCGGCGTGACGCCGGAGTTTGTGCGAGCCGTCAAAAGTCGCGGCTTCGACGATTTGACAGTTGAACAACTCATCGAGTTAAAGCGTCTGGGAATCATCAAAAATCCGGGCAATGGCAAAGCGGGCGATGCTCGCCCGACGCCGGGCAACTGACTTTTTGGTGCCTGCGGCAATCAAACAAAACTTCGCGTTCGCCGCTCCGTGTGCGGCTCTGATTTGGAGGTAAGAGATGGACGGAAAAAGAGGTCTGCAAATCGAAAGCTTAGTCAATCGCGCGCGCGTCGCCCGCCCGAAAAAAGTCTTGCTCCTTTGGGTGGGCGCATTCATTCTGCTGGCCTGTTGCCTCGCCTTTGCGTCGGCGAAAGTTGGCCTCGAAGCAAGCGCGAGCGGGGCGCAGAGCAGTAGCAACGCGCAGGAGACTTTGACGGGGCAATGGATAGTCGAATCGAAGGATGCAAGCGATCAAGTTAAGCTGACCATTTATCACAGTCGAGAAAAAGATTACGGCAATATGATGTCGTCCAACGACATTACGCTCGGTCAGCTACGCGGCTTAACGCGTGACCAGATCAACTCAGGCGGCACGCCCGTACAATTCAACATTCAGCGCGATGCGGGCACGCTCGCCTGCGAGGGCTGGTTTAAGAACGGCGCAGGCGCAGGCCAATTCCGGTTCACGCCGAACACGGGATTCATCAGCGAGATGCGAAATTTGGGCTATGACAACATTCCGGGCGACAAGCTGTTTGCGTTAGCCGTGCATGACCTCAGCATCGCTTTCGTCAACGAGATGAAATCGCTCGGCTTCGATCATCTGACGCTCGACCAACTCTTCGGCTTGCGTATTCACGGCGTCAGCCGCGCTTTCGTCAATGAGATAAAGGCAGCCGGATACGATAACCTGACGGTCGATCAACTGCTCGCCATGCGTATTCATCGCATCACGCCGGAATTCATACGGGAATTCAAAGCCATCTTTCCCGAACGCTTAAGCGTTGACCAACTACTTGCGCTGCGCATTCATCGTGTGACGCGCGAATTCATCGAAGAGATGAAAGCGGCGGGATTCCAGAATCTCTCCGTAGATAATCTGGTCGGAATGCGGATTCACCGCGTTGACCCGGAGTTCATCAAGAAATACCGGGAAATGGGCTACAACAATTTGAGCGTTGACCAGTTGCTCTCCATGAGCATCCACCGCGTCACGCCTGAGTTCGTCAACCAGATGAAAGCGGCTGGCTATGATCACCTGAGCGTTGATCAACTCGTCAGCATGCGGATACATCGCATTGATCCCGATTTCATCGAACGGACACGTGCGCGCGGCCTCAGAGACCTCTCCGTCGAAGACCTCATCAGCCTGCGCATTCACGGCATTCTGAAATAGAGCAAACTTCCGTCGCATCTTCGGCGAGCGCATCGCTCGCCAAGCAGAGAGAGTCCGAAAGCCTTCTTCTGAGCGTCCTGCTTTCTGAGCGGCTTGGCGTGAGAAATAGTTTCACGTTGGAGACGCCAAGCCGCTCAGAAGAAAAGTTGAGATTGAAGAGAAGAGGGTGAAAGCAAGCGCGCGGAGCGTCTTCATCCCTTTCACCTTTCTTTTCCCTTGCCTTACATTCCGATGCCTTTTAAGTGATAACGATCTGTGTCGTAATAACGCTTGACATCAACGGTGTTGAGTTTGCCGAGGACTGAAGTTATCTCGACGAACGAGAGGTCGCAGGCCGGAGCGATGCCGCGCGCCGAAACCATCTGACCGAAGCTGCCTGCGGCGACTGCTTCGGCGGCACATGCGCCGAACAGTAAGCCCATGATGCGATCAACTGCCGACGGCGGGCCGCCGCGTTGCGGGTGGCCGAGCATCGCCGAACGCGCATCATATTGCGTTTCCGCCATGATGCGCCGCGCCAGAACCTCCCCGATGCCGCCCAGACGTGCGTGCCCGAACGAGTCTTGCTGGTCGTCCACCGTCACCAGTCCGCCATCCTCCGTATACGCGCCTTCGGCAACGACGATGACCGAGTAGCGTGGTCTCTGCGGATCGCGCGCGCCTCCGGTCGTGTCGCCGAGCCGCTCGCGCAGATGTTGATAAATTTTTTCGCAGCGGAACGGATGTTCGGGAATGAGAACCAGATCGGCCTGTCCGGCGACGCCCGACCAAAGCGCGAGATGGCCTGCGTGGCGTCCCATCACTTCGATGA
>CAXTRQ010000030.1:3242-43264 GCA_964246705.1 uncultured Pyrinomonadaceae bacterium | reverse complement strand
GAAAAAGAGCGGCGATATAAATCAAGAAAACGCAAATCGTCCTCGGTGATATCGCCTTTCCTGAGACGGTCGCCTAAGCGATCAATTTGTGACTTGGTTATTTTTCTCGTCATAAGCAAGGTACGTACAATATTTTAGCATCTCAGACTCTATTGCAGACAACGCATCGGATGGCCTAACAAGCTAATTTGAGCGAGATGCCTTTTATTACTGATTATAAAACGGCAGCCTTCAGAGATTGCGCGATGAGCGGGACGATGCGGCGGGGGACGGCGATGGCCTCTTTGATGTGGCGCTCGTGTGTGAAGTGGCCGGCGACGTAGAGGCCGGGGATGTTGGTTTCGTGTGTATCAGGGTCGTAGAGGGGAACTTGTGTGAGACCGGCGGGGACTATCCGAACGCCGAGGTTGCGTAGGATGGTGAGGTCTGCGTCGCTGCCGATGAGGATAAAGACAGCGTCGTTCGGGAGCGTCTGCCGCTCGCCGTGCTCGTCCCTAATGTGTATCTCGCGTTCGGTAATCTCTTCGACTTCGGTGAAGAAGAGAACGCGGCAGCGTCCCTGTGCAATCTGCTGTTCGAGCGGCGTGCGTACCCAGTGCTTAATCGCGCCTTTCTTCGGGTCGCGGTTTTCCCAGTCTGCGCGCCAGATGACGAGCGTGGTGCGCGCGCCCTCTTCGGCGAGAAAGAGCGCGGCTTCGGCGGCAGAGTTGCCGCCACCGATGACCAACGCATCTTTGCGGACGTAAGGGTACGGTTCAACGAAGCGGTGACTGACTTTCGGCAAATCTTCGCCCGGTACGTCGAGCCGGCGCGGGTGAGCCATCGCGCCCGTGGCGACGAGGACGCGCGCGGCGCGGTAGAGGGCGCGCGTCGTGTGGACGATAAAGCCGTTGCCGCCATCACGCTCGATGCGCGTCACCTCTTCACCCGTGTTGACGCGCAGGTTTTCGTCGAGGACGAAGCGGACATAGTGCGAGAGTAGTTCCTCGCGCGTCGGCTTTTCGCGCGCCGGATGCAGAGCACCCTCGCGCATCTGTAGCTCGTTGACGGTGGAGAAGACAGTCAGGCCGGTGGGGTAGTGATAGATGGTGTCGGCGAGCAAGCCCTTTTCGATAACGAGATAGCTCAAGCCTTCACGCGCGGCGGCGTCGGCGGCGGAGAGTCCCGCCGGGCCTGCGCCGATAATCAGCAAGTCGAGTCGTTCGTCGCTCATGGTCGTAAATTGGTGAACGACTCATCCTCGCATGCCGCCCTATAGATTATCAACCTCGCACGCTAAGCTTAGGCTACGGCTCTGTTGTGGTAGCTGGCGGCTCGGCGTTCGGAAGCGTTGTGCCTGCCTCCAACTTTTTGGAGAGCGCCGCCTGCGCGTCCGCCTCCAACATCGAGGGCAGCCAGTTCACTTCGAGCGGGCGCATCTCCGGCGCGTCGGACTTGTGGTAGTTCGTATAAGCTTGCTCGACAAACTGGCGGATGTCGAGATTGCCCGGCTGATCGTCATCCCCAAGTCTGTTGGCGCACATGCTATCCATAATATAAGCGCCGAGCATGCGGTAGCTCTCGAACTGTGGTTCGTCGAAGAACTGGTCGCCGGTGGACTGGTGCGGAAAGGCCGGGTTCGCTTTTTGATACTGAAGCACGTCGCGCGGCTCTCTGCCGTAGAGCGCAGGCTTGATGTAGATGAGAATGCCGTCCGATGCGCCGTCGCCGTCGACATCCGTGTAACAAATTCTGCCGAACGCCCAGTGGCGACCCTGTTCGTTCTCCGGCACTTTCTTGAAAATCGGTACGCTGTCGAACTTGATCGGTACGCCGAGGTCAATGCCGATTTTACGCACCGCGTTTCCTAAATCTTCAAACTCGTAGTTCTCGTCCTGCGCTCCATCACACACGACGATGAGATGACAACGGCGCAGCACCATCTCGTAGACGGCCAAGTTCTCGAAGTGGCCGCCGTCAGAGAGATAGACGTACTTGTTCGTGTCGTCTGTGAGACCGAAAGCCTCTTGGATAATCGGCGCGACGGACAATCTCGGAGACGCGCGATGGAAAGTTTTCTCGCCCGCCGGCCCCGGATTGCCGAGCCACCATCCGAGCCGCACGTTGAAGAGCGTGAGGATGAAAGAGAGAAGCGGCGAAGAGGTGTAGTAACCCATGTTAGGACTGACCGCCGCGCCTGAGACGGTCGCGGCAGTGCCCAGAGAGATGCCGTCCTCGCCCCCGTAAAATCTCGACTTGCGATAGCCGAGACGAAAGCAGCCGGAATGCAGCGGCGTCACCGCGAAAGTTTCGGCCTTGCGTTGCTGCCATGCGAGATTCTTACCGCCGACGAGATTGAGCGTCAGGTTAACCACATGCAGCAGATTGTGCGGCGGCGGATATTTGCTCCTGATGTGCTGCGGGTAAGCGGTGGCCAGCACCGCGCGCTTGCTGATAATCGCACGGTCTCCGGCGTTGACCGGCTGACGCGCGACTTTGACGAGTTGTATCGTCGCCACCCCCTGAGACATGACCGTCTCGGCGGCGACCTCTTCGCTTTCGAGAATGCCGTTGAGGTCTTCGATGAGGTCAATGCGGTCGCGCGTCGGAAGCGGCGTGTGCTCGTTGTATGTGCCGAGACGCTCGCGCACAGGCGTCGTCAGATGCTTTTTGATAAAAGCGGCGAGGTCGTCCGCCGCCGCCTCAAGCTTGAGGGCGAAGCCTTCCAAATCCGTGAAGTCGTTTTCGTGCAAAAGCGCCGGGCGCAACTCGTGCATCTGGATGTTGTCGGCGGGATCGAATCCCGTGAAGGGGTTCGGCGTACGCTCGTTCTGAGCGCGCGAAGCTCCCAGATAGGCGCGAATCAGGCGATTGCGATAACCGGCATGAAGCGAGAACTGGTTGAGATTAATCAGATTCCCCAGCACCGTGACAATCATCGCCAGCCCCGCGATGAAACTGGCGACAAAGTACGCATTCGCATAATGGATGGTGCTCATGTGGCCGTCTTCATCAATCGGCGGGGCCATCTGCGAGAGGCCGTCGCTGAAGGGCAAGGGAAGCCACTGCGCCGCTTTCGCCAGCCCGTAAATTATTCCGCTCGTGCCGAGCGACATGAGAACCAGAAAGACGAGCACAAACAGTAGCGCCATCAATGGTAGGATGTGGTTGTGAAAGATGGACGACAGCATTCCCTGCTCGGCGGCCTTCTCTTCGTTGGCCGGAGTCTTACCGCTCTGCGCGACCAGCAGCGCAATCAGGCCGGACACGCCTCCGGCTGAAGCGGCAATCTTTCCGTAGGTGTAAAAGATGCTCAGAGGGCCGAAGATGGAGAGCGCGCTGAAGACCCCCCACGCCATCATCGCAATTAACACCCATGCGCCGAAGCGCGCCCACCATTCTCTGTCTTCATCGTTGATTTCGCGGCTGCGGCTGGTCAGGCCGATGAACAGCGTGGTCGCCAGCAACACCAGAAACAGCAGGGTCGGCACGGCAAAGCAGGCGTAGAGTTCGGTCGGCCAAGGTGGTTGCAGCGAGCCGGGGACTATCGGATCAACCAGCCAGCCGATGTTCTCCATCTTCGTCGCCAGCCGTGCCAGCGCGCCGCCCGCCGCGCCCGTGAGCAGCAGCAGCACGAGCGTTATCAGTTCCCACTTCGTGAACTCTTTCAGGTATTTCCTTTTGAAGCGTTCGAGCACGAAGGAGGAGGAGATGAAAGCCAGAAAAGGAATCGCCGCGCCGAAGAGGATAAACAGCCAGATGCGCGAATAATATCTCTCCCCCGCATGATACTGACGCGACCAAGCCCAGTATGTCGTCAGGCAGATCGCCGAGATGACCACCGGCATTAGACACCACCTGAGAAAGCTTCCCTGTTCCCTCCGCTTGCGCCAGAACGGGCTGCGCTCGATCAGTTGTTTGCTGACGCCCGGTCGGTTCAGGTTCAGATAAGTTAAAGCGAGGACGAGCAGCGCCCCGCCAAAAAAAAGCAAGAAGTAACGCGTGTGCAAGATGAAGTCGTTATTAGGCAGCGGTTGCGCCAGCGTCAGAGCGACGTAGAGTCTGGGCAGCGAGAGCACGGCGATCACGAGCGGAATCAGCACGAGCCAATTCAACAGCAGATTGCGTAGATAGATGGCGACGAAAGTCCAAGTGTCCGCCGTCAGCAGCCCGACTTTCGGAGTGAGGAAATTACTGTATTGGCGCAGGTGGCGGATGGCTGGCGGGTCTGGATCAATTTTTGATTGCGGTGGGACGTTCTTCATGTCTCTGGTCACGCCGTCCAATCCTTCCGGGTGGCGAGCCAGCCATGCCGTGAGCCAACTTCCGATGTAACCGCCGCCCGACACGGTTGAAAGATACTGAAATTCTTTCAGCAAGTTGTAGTGCGCTAGTTTCTGTAAGATTCCGAGCGCGAACGTCCCGCTGCGAATGCCGCCGCCGGAGAGAGAGATAGCGCACTGCCGCTGCGTATGGAGCCGTTTATAGATGGCCGCCAGACGAATGTCGGAAATCGCCTCCATCTCGTTCGGGAAGGCTTCTTCGAGCAGCAGGCGATTAAGATGCGCGAGCGCATCGAGCGAGGTGTTGGCGGATTTCGCGTAGAGTCCGACAAGCTTAAACGTCGAATCCCGAAGCGCGATATACTTGAAAGCTTCAGTATTATAAATGTGCTTGGCTAACAATTCGTTGAAAGCCTTCACGAGATGGGCGTCGTCCTGATCCTTCCCGTAAGTTTCGAGGTGCTTTTTGAGTTCGGGCGAAACTCTGTGCAAGTGTCGGATGAAATCATCGTTGGAGCGCAGTTTGACCGCCAGCTTACCGGCAGCCTTGATGTGGCCGGGATGGAAATCCCAGTCGAGCATGGCGACGATGTTATGCCGCCCATGCAGCGTGATTAGTTCTTCAGTCGAAAGGTCACCGTGGAGGCTGAGATATTCCTCTTCAAGTACCTGAAAAAGATGAAGCGGTGGGTTGGGGGAATTCGACATGATTAACTCCGCATGTTTGAGACTCGAAAATTAGAGGAGATTCCCGTTGGAGGTGCGGCAAACTTCTCTCATGGAGTAGAGAGAGTCTGAAAGCCGTCTTCCTTTGCGTCCTGCTTTCTTTGCGCCTTGGCGTCGCCATCGTGGAATTTATGCTCACGCTGGCGACGCCAAGAAGAAGAAAGGTTGAGCGGTGAAGAGTCGAGATTTCAACCATTCAATGTGTCCGCAGGCGAGGCGTGAGCAGCGCGAAGCAGAAGCGCGCTCGCACACTTAATGCGGCTAGGGATTAATACTGCGAATCTTAAGCGCGAACCCTGTGAAGAACTTGAGATGGTCAAGCCCGGTTCCGGCATTCAAATCAACGCCGAACATCGGCGCGGCCTGAATCTGTCGCCCGAAAGCTCTGCTCAGTCCTTCCGGGAAAACCCTCAACTTGCCGATGAAACGCTTCCTCGTATCCGCACCCTTATAAAGCCCTTCGAGCGCCTCGTAATGTCCGTAGGCGAGGATGCTCTGAAGAAAGAGCTTGTTGTCGAACATGTGAATGTTCATCAGCGTTCCGAGTTCGTAGTAATTCTTGATGTCGTCCGCCGACTGCGCATCGGTCGAGACCTGCGAGGTGGACGTGCCGTTGGCGTTCGTCGTGCCCTCGTTGCCGTTCGTCACGGCCTCACCTTGCAACTCGTTTTTTTGAAGCACGGTTGATGCGCCGACCGCGACATACGGCCCGATAGTGAAGGCGTTCTTAGCCCACAAATCAACCCACATGTGAGTCGCAATGTCGAAAGTCTTACGCGAGGCGATAAACTTGAATGGCTCGTCGTTAGTCGGCGTGCCGCCCGTGCCGCCCGCGCTGCCGTCGGTCGCCTGCGTGTTCGTCGTCGTCGCCGTGCGGGCATCGGATTGGAACAATCCTTGAAAGCGCAGGTTCCAACGCCATGCGCGCATCGTCCCCTTAGTAATCGGCGGGGAATCGCTGAGCATTTTGTTGCCGTTCGGCGCTAATTTAAAAGCTATACAATCTCCAACGATGTAGCCGGAGGCATCCGTCCACGTTTCATCCTGCCGCTGGAAGTACTCAACCTGTTGGATGGTCTTTTTAACTTCAGGAACCCGCTTCGGCGAGTTGCTGTGAATCTTAATTCTATCCGTACCGCCTTTCGGATCGGCTTCCGTCTTGTATTCGACGCACTGCTGCTTGTCTTCTATGAGATAACCATCTTTGTCGGTCAGCGTGCCATCCTCTCGGATGAGATAATTAACCCCGTTGATTGTCCTTTCATATTTCGGGCCGTGCATGTCGGAAGAATAACCGGCAATGAAACCCATGAAGGGGTCGGCCTGTTGAAACGCGCCGCCTTGTTGCGAGATGACCGCGCCGCCGATCATCATGCCGAAGGGGCCGCCCTTCTCGATGCTGAGCCTTCGTTCGACCTTGATCTCCTGATAGCTCTTGGGCTGCGATTGGCCGCTGATGACATGCATGACGCCGACTCTGTCTCCCGGCTCAAGTTGCGGAATAATCGTTGAGGCAACTCCGTTGAAGCCCGCGACGATAGGAGTCCCCGCGTTCTGAAAGTTCCTCAAAAATTGGTAACTCTCGCCGCTCTTTCCCTGAAAGCTGACGACGACGTTACTGCCCGCTTCAGGCACTTCCATGAACGGATTGTTATTAGCGGCGACGCTGCCCGGAGGCGGGGGTGTGGGTCCGGCGGCTGCCAATGCCGCCGCGTTCGGTGCATAAGTCAGCTGTATCTCGTCGGAGCGCCCGGCGTGATCCGGGTCTGTAACAGTGATAGTCGTTTTAACCGGCGTTCCGGCGGCATCGGGAGGAGCCAGCACCACGCGGAAGTGAGTCTCGTTTTCGACTCCGCGCCCTAAAGCTAAATCCTTCCGGTTGCCCTCAACGGCTGTGTTGTCCGGCCCCGCTGTTACTGAGATTTTGAGATTCTCGATCTTGGTAGCGGCATCGGGGTCGCTTAGTTTGACTTTGATATTAAAAGCATCGTCATCAATCGTGTAGCTTTTTTCTTCTGTCGTCTTCTTTGCGTCTGCCGGTGGCTCGATCTGGATCGGCGACGGAGCCGGAGTAGGTGTCGTGGCCGGTGTCGGAGTTGTGGTCGGTGTCGGAGTTGTTGCCGGATCAGGCGGCATCTCCTGTGTCAGCGCAGAGACCTTGACGACAGTAGCCGCGATTGGTTCAGCAGACGTGGCGGCGCGCGCCGCCCTGCCCGTTCTTTTGCGGGCGGGCGTCTTCGGCGCTGTCGGCGCGATGCTGCTTGCCTCGGCAGGCATGACTTTCAAATCGGCGGGCATCATTTTCTTGAGCGTTGTTAAATCATTTTCGATTTCCTGAATTTGGTCTGCGAGTTTTTGATTCTCGGCGGGTGTCAGTGTTGATTTGATGGCTGTCTGGTACTGGCGTAGGGCGTCAATCCTTGTTTGGATGATGCCGCTTAGTTCCGCGAAACGTGATGCCAGAAAGGTGCGGTTGAGTTTTTTAACTTCGGGCAAAACCGAAGGACTGCGCTCGATGTCGAGATAGGTTTGGATCTGCTCTCTGAGTTGTGCGACCGAAGCGACCTGTTGCGCACGCACGGGCGCGTGTGTGAGTAAAAGAATCCCACTGATTAAAACTGAAATGAGGCTGCGCGATTTCATCTGCGTCTCCTTCGAGGGGTGGTGGTCTTAATCACTGCGGCGGCAACTTCCAACTCGGCTTTCGACAGTGCTCCGGATTGACCTCGTTTAATAACACGGAGTCTGTGAACGGAAGTTTCGTCATTCAACCGTAAAAATTCTTAAGAGAGTGTCCGCGTTTTGGAACGGCGCGCGGTCAGGCTTCGTCGGGGAACTGGAGCAATGCGCTCAAGCACCTCTTAACTACGATCAACAGATTACGTGGATTGAAACCGTGGAAGGCTACCTGCCAGTCCTGTCAGAGAGTCGCACCAACCCTTGCACGAGAGGCGTATGAGCATCAGCGAAAAGCCTTTAAGAGCGAGAACACACGCACAATAATCTTTAATGCCGATGCTTGTCAATAGCCTTATTTTGCGGCCTGCACGGAATACTAATCTTTCAATTAACTGGTCGAATTCGCGTCCTGAATTGTCGCCGATGGGCAGTTAAGGACGAACCCGACTCGCTCCTAATAGTAGTGAGGATATGAGGTGAAATATTTCATCACGGCGCAGGCTTCACGAAATTCTTGACAAGCGAGCGGCGGATGTTCCTGAAAATGTTGATTGGTCAGACGGACGCGGGCGCGCTTCGGTTTGAGTGTTCATTTGCGCGCGGTCGGAAACGCTCGTTATAATGCACGGGTCTTGAAACCGCACGAACACACGATCAGTCACGGCGCACACACGGCAGGCTTGCGAGGGCAAACCTGCGCGGCATTCCGATTTCGTTTGCGCCGCCCTTCGATGAGCTAGGCGAGGCCGAGATGCCGTCACTGATTAACCTCTGGAAACTGCTGCTGCTGTTGCGCGCTTCTTCGAGACGCGCTACGGTAGCAGTGGACACAAAGGCGGCACGCGACCGGACGAGCTATCGGGCGAACCGGCGCGGCTTCTCAAAAAGTTGGCGCGAGTATCTGTGGTGAAGGAGTTTGACATGGCCGCTGGCCGGGATTCTTCAGCAGGGGCGAGAGCCGAAGTGAGCACGACCGAACCCGCTTGTTACAGCACGCCGGAGGGCGCTGGACTGCGCATTGAGACTTTACCGTTCGAGCGCATCCCGCACCAGTCGCGTCTCTTTCTCGACTACATCAGCGACCCGGTCGCGCTCCGCCATTTCTATCCTTCCGCCGTGCGCTTTCATCACGAACTGGCCGCGCGCGCGCGCGAAGTTCTCGCCGCGTACCGGATAGATCGCCACGTTCTCTGCGACGCCCTCGATGCAATGAATACAAATTGGGGAGCCAGCCGCGAGACATTGGAAAACATCGCGCGGCTTCGCTCGCCGGAGACGGTCGCAGTCGTCTCCGGCCAGCAGGTCGGACTCTTCACAGGGCCGCTCTACACCATCTACAAGGCGCTCTCGGCGGTGAAGCTGGCCGGATGCCTGACGCAGCGCGGCACGCAGGCCGTCCCGGTCTTCTGGATGGCGACCGAAGACCACGATTGGCCCGAAGTGCAGACGGCGGAACTTATCGCTTGCGACGGGAGACTCGCCAGCACGAGCGTCCCTTCCGAACTGCATCGAGAAGGCGCGCCGGTCGGCGGCGTCACTCTCGACGCGAGTGTAGAAGAGGCGATTAAGCGTCTGCTCGACGTGCTGCCCAGCAGCGAATTCACACCCGAACTAGAAAAACTCGTGCGCGACGCATACCAGCCGGGGCGCACCTACGGGGAAGCGTTCGCGCGCATGATGGCGACGCTCACAGGTTGTTACGGCCTCGTCTTGCTCGACCCGACCGACGCGCGTCTAAAGCAACTGGCCGCGCCGCTCTACGCGGAGGCCGCGCGCCTTGCGCCCGACATCGCCGCGCTGCTCGAAGCGCGCAGCCGCGAACTCGAACGCGAGGGCTATCACGCGCAGGTTCACACTTCATCAGACGCTTTCCCGCTTTTCCTCCACGAAGAGGGAGCGCGCCGCGCCATCACGCGCAACGCGGCAGGCCGCTACCAGACGAAAAACGGCAAGCATGAATGGACGACGGACGAACTGGCCGCGCGGGCAGCGAGCGAGCCGGAGAACTTCAGCCCGAACGTCACTCTGCGCGCCGTCGTGCAGGATTACCTGTTGCCGACCATCGCCTACTTCGGAGGGGCTGCCGAAATCGCTTACTTCGCGCAGACGGCGGAAGTCTATCGCGCGCTCGCGCGCCCCGCGACGCCCATCCTGCATCGCGCCAGTCTGACCATCGTCGAGCGGCGCACAGGTCGCGCGCTCGAACGCTACAACTTAAAACTCTCTGACTTCTTCGACGGTTTAGACAACGTCATCGCGCGCGTTGTCGAGGAGCATCTCGGCACGGAAACGGCGCGCGCCTTCGCTAAAACGGAGGCCGCCATCCGGGACGCGCTCGGCGAGTTGCAGGATGAATTGCGCGACTTCGACCCGACGCTCGGAGAGGCGCTGTCGACGGGGCGGCGCAAGATTGATTATCAACTCGAAGGCATCCGCTCACGCTTTCACCGTGCGCAGATGGCGCGCGACCGCGCGGCCTTGCGCCAACTCGAACGCGCCTCGGTCGCACTCTATCCCGAAAAGTCTCTGCAAGAGCGCCACGTCAACATCACGTCGCTATTCGCGCGTCATGGCCGCTACGTCATGGACTGGATTTTCGACGCGATTGATTTGGGCTTGGTCGAGCATCACATCGTCTATCTCTGAATTTTTTTGAGTTGCGATGTTGAGATTTGAGATTTAAGATTTAAAACAGCGTCGCTCTCATCTGTCGCCAGCCGCAACTCAAAAATCAAAAATTCCTCTATGTCTAAAATCCGCGTTTTGTCCGACCACATTGCCAACCAAATCGCGGCGGGCGAGGTGGTCGAGCGTCCGGCGTCAGTAGCGAAAGAGTTGGTCGAAAATTCGATTGATGCGGGCGCGCGTCGTCTTGAGATTGATGTCGAGGCGGGCGGGCGCAGGCTCTTGCGCGTCTCGGACGACGGCGAAGGAATGACGCGCGACGACGCGGTGCTCGCCTTCGAGCGACATGCGACCTCGAAGATTAGTAAGACGGAAGACTTGAGCCACATCTCGACGCTCGGCTTTCGCGGCGAGGCGTTGGCTTCGATTGCTTCGGTGGCGCGCGTCGAACTCGTGACGCAGATGGAAGGCGCAACCGAAGCGACGCGCGTGCTGATTGAAGGTGGTCGGATGCGCGATGTCGGCCCGGCGGCGCGACCGCGCGGGACAACGATTGCGGTGCGCGACCTCTTCTTCAACATTCCGGCGCGTCGCAAATTCCTCCGCTCCGAAGCGACGGAGAGTTTTCATCTGACCAATCTCATCACACACTACGCGCTCGCGCATCCCGAGATTGCCTTCGTCTTGACAAACAACGGGCGCGAGACTCTCCGCGCCTCGCCTGCCGCCACCTTGGGCGAGCGCGCCTATCAAATCTTCGGCGCGGAGTTTCTCGAAAATCTTTTGGAGATCAGCGGCGTCGGGCATGAACTCATCGCGCGTGTCAGCGGCTACGTTTCCGCCCCGCGCGAGAGGCGTTCGACGCGCGACGCGCAATACCTGTTCGTCAACGGGCGTTTCGTGCGCGACCGGCTGGTGGCGCGTGCGCTTTCGGAAGGCTACCGCTCGGTGCTCCCGCAAGGCGTCTATCCGGCGGCGCTGCTGTTTCTCGAAGTGCCACTCGAAGAGGTTGATGTCAACGTCCATCCGGCCAAGACGGAGGTGCGGTTCCGTCGCGCTCCGGCGGTCGCTGACGCCGTGCGCGAAGCCGTGCGCGCCGCGCTCACCACCGGCGGGTTCCTGCGCCCCACGGAAAGTCCCGAAGAGACGGAGAGCGCACCTTCCGTCCTCTCTTCTTCAGTAACAATCGGCGACACAATCGCGCGCGAGGTGTCGCCGCCCGTTGTCGAAGAAGAGAAGGCGACGCGCCCGCGAGGCGGCGTTAGAAGCGAGCCGCAGCAGGAAGCGATTGAGTTCGGGCGAACGCCTCCGCCGCCCGCTACCCGTCTGACGCATGAGAGCGAAGCTGTCTTAAGCGAAACCGTAGCGCCTTCGCCGTCTCCACACACGACCGCTTCTGTTGAAGCGTCAAGGGCTGTGACGCAGGACGCGCCCCGCGCGACTTCGACCGGTGAGCTTGAAGCTGCCGCCGTCTTGAGCGAGCCACGCTTAGACCGGCGAGAATCGCCGGACGTGAGTGCCGCCGCTTCTGTTCAGGCAACGCAGGCTTCGTCGTCGTCTCTCCCGCCGCTTCATTCCGTCGCGGGACTGATGCGCGAAGTGGCCTCCGAAACGCTCCCGTCGAACATCCGTGCGCTCGGTCAATTCGGAGACAGTTTTATTATTGCGAGCGACGCGGAAGGGCTGCTTTTAATTGACCAGCACCTCGCGCACGAGCGTATCCTGTTTGAAAAATATCGCGTGCTCGAAGATTCGCGCCGCTCCGAATCTCAACAGCTTCTCGTCCCCGAAACTTTCGACCTGACGCCCGCGCAGGCCGCCGCCTTCGATGACCTCGCGCCGGAACTCGAACTTTACGGTTTCGAGTTGATGCGTCTCTCCGGGCGCACCGTGGCGATTAAATGCGTGCCCTCAGACCTTCCGGCCAGCGAGGCGCGCAACATGCTGGCAGAGATTCTCGACACGGTGGACGCCGAGCGGCGAGGGGCGGCGCGCGAGAGTATGCGCGAGCGCGTGGCGGCTGCGCTCGCCGGTCGTGCCGCGATAAAAATCAACACGGCGCTGACGCAGGAAAAGATGCGCTGGCTGATCGACCGCCTGCGTCTGACCTCTTCGCCGACGACATGCCCGCACGGACGCCCGATTATCATGCGCCTCTCGAAACGCGACATCGAACGCGGCTTCCAACGCTCTTAACTTTTCAAGACGGCAGAGCACGGAAATTTCAGATTCCAGCTTCAAGATTTGAAATCCCGAATCTTCAATCACTCAACTTTTCTTCTTCTTCTTTGCGCCTTTGCGTCTCCGGCGTGAAACTTTTTGATGAGGGGAGAAGAAAGTTTCACGCCGGAGACGCAAAGGCGCAAAGGAAGACGGCTTTCCAACATGAAAGATTCCGGCAGCGAAACCAATAGTAGCGATTTCGTGATCGTTCGGCTCGACGACGAGTATTTCGCTTTCGACGTGGCGGATGTCGCCGAAGTGCTACCTTTCTCCGAACCCGTGCGAATGCCGCGCGCGCCGAAATTCCTCTCCGGCATGATTGATGTGCGCGGCCACCTGCTGCCGGTCGTTGACCTGCGCCTGCGAGCCGAACTGGACGCGGTGGCCGTTCCGCGTCACATCCTCGCCATTCGCCTCGGCGAACACTACATCGGCGCGAGCGTGGACGAGGTCTGCGAGATTTACGAGGCAGACGCGTCGCATATCAGCGACCTCGAAACGCTCGGAGACAAACTTGACCCGCAATACGTCCGCCGCGCTCTGCGCTGGGGGCAACGCCTCGTCCCTGTCGTGGACGCCGCGCTCCTTTTAGCCACAGACGAATCCCTCCGCCTCAGACGACTGCGCACGCCGCGCCGACGGCGGGGAGAGAAGGATAAAAAGCAGTGATGAGTGACGAGCAAAACCGGGAACAGTTTTTAGTTTTCGATTTTCAGTCAGCAGTGAAGAATGATGAGAAGAGAGCTATCTTTAATTTGTCACTTATCACTTAAACTCGTTGCTGCTTTCATAGCTCGTCGAAGGCACGCATGACTTGCTGTGTGTTTGAAAGGTCGTGAAGAATTACGTCCGGGTTGTGGGGGCGGAGAGTTTCGGAGTTGTTGTGGCGGCCTGTGGCGACGGCGACGGCGCGTGCTCCGAAGTGGCGCGCGCAGTCAATGTCGTTGGGCGTGTCGCCGACGACGATGAATTGCGCGGGGCGCAAGGCGAGATTGAGTTGGCGGTTGATGCGAGCGGCGGCGAGGGCGGGCAGGTCGCGGCGGTCGTGGCTGTCGTCGCCGAATGCGCCGGGCAGTTGAAAGAATTCGGAAAGGCCGACAAGCCGCAGTTTGAGATGCGCGGCGGGTTCGATGTTGCCCGTCAGCAGCGCGGAGAGATAACGCGGGTGCGCGGAGAGCGCTTCTAAAGTTTCGCGCACACCGGGCAGCAGTTGAAACAATTCTTCGCCGTGCGGAGCGGCGTTGACCGTGCGCTCCATCTCCAGCATGTAGCGCGTGCGCAGTTCGTGGACGCGCTCGCGAATCCGCTCATGCGTGAAGCCTTCATCGCGCAGAGCCTCGGCGACGATCTGCAAGTCGGTCATGCCGGAGACGGTCATCTCGTTGAGCCGCCCCGTCGTGCCGAAGACGCTCTCCAACGTCGGCACAGTGTAGTCCTTGAACGCGCCCGTGCGTGTTGAGCGCAGGAGCGTGCCATCAATGTCCCACAACACAACGCGCAACTCTTCCGGCGCGACTCGCGCCGGTTTCGTTTTTATTGAATCCATAACTCTGATAGTGGATTGATAGCAGTTTGCTTTCTTAGCGCCTCCAGCGTCTCCAGCGTGACAAATAGTTTCACGCTGGAGGCGCTAAGAAGAAGGACGAACTTTTTTACTCCACGACGAGAAGCACGTCGCCGGCGTTGACGGTTGCGCCTGCTTGAGCGTATAAGGCGACGATAGTTCCGGCCTTCGGCGATTTCAACTCGTTCTGCATCTTCATCGCCTCGACGACGACGAGGCCATCGCCCGCTTCGACCGTCGCGCCCTCTGCGACGAGGACGCGCACAACCTTGCCCGGCATCGGCGCGACGACCTCTGCCCTCCCCCCAGCATGTGCGCCGACGCTCGTTGCGCCGCGCAGTCGCTTCGGGTCAAAGAGCGCAATCCGGTAAGCTTGTTCTCCAATTCTTACCTCTCTGCGCGCGCGCTCCGGCGCGCTTGTCCCGGCGGCATCTACACGGCATTCATAGACACGCCCGTCGTAGACCAGAAGATGCACGCCCGGCTCAGGCTCGCGCGCTTCGAGTTCGTAGTGCCGCCCGTCAATCTCGGCCATGACGCGTGCGCCCGCGCGCCGCACGTCGAGCGTTAATCTTTCATCTGCGATGTCTGCAATCAGTTTCATAATATTACAGAGGCCAGCGATCAGTTGAAAACCGCACTGCCTTTGACGCACCTCTGACTTCTAACTTCTGCTTTTCAGTTGCGAGGCGCGACCCTGTAGCCGCCAGTGGCTCGCAGGCGTTTGAGAGGATTGCTGTTGAGACGCTCGTTTGATGCCCTGTTCATGGGCGAGCGCGGCGGCGATTAAGGCGAGGTCGCGCAGGACAGATTCATCTTCGATGGATACGCCGGACGCGTCGGCGAGTTGGCGGCGTTGGTTGAATCGCTCAATGAAACCTGTGTCGAGTTGGCCTTCAATAAATTGCGTGTCGCGCATGATTTCGCGGAAGAAGGGGAGCGTCGTGCTGATGCCGCCGACGTTGTATTCGTAGAGAGCGCGGCGCATTCGCTCAATCGCTTCGGCGCGCGTGCGTCCCCACGTCGCCAGTTTCGAGATCATCGGGTCGTAATAGATCGAGACCTCCGCGCCCGCGTAGACGCCCCCGTCGTCGCGCACGTTCGGCCCCGCAGGCACGCGCAAGTAGGTGATGCGACCGGGCGAGGGAAGAAAGTTGTTGTCGGGGTCTTCGGCATAGACACGGCATTCAATCGCATGCCCCATCCAGTGAACGTCCTGTTGTGTGAAGGAGAGCGACGCGCCAGCGGCGACATGTATCTGCTCGCGCACGAGATCAATGCCTGTGACGAGTTCAGTGACGGGATGCTCGACTTGCAGGCGCGTGTTCATCTCAAGAAAATAAAACTCGCGCGTGATGTCGGAGACGAGAAACTCGACAGTGCCAGCGCCGACGTAATCTGCGGCGCGCGCAATCTCGATTGCCGCCGCGCCCATCCGCCCGCGCAAAGTCTCATCGTCAATCGGCGAGGGACATTCTTCGATGACCTTCTGGTGGCGGCGCTGGATAGAGCATTCACGCTCGCCCAGATGAACGAAGTGCCCGTGCGCGTCGGCGAAGATTTGGATTTCGATGTGGCGCGGGCGTTCGATAGCTTTTTCAAGATAAACGGACGAGTCGCCGAAGGCGGCCTGTGCTTCTGATTGCGCCGCGTCGAAGGCCGAGGCCAATTCCGCTTCCGCGACGACGAGGCGCATCCCTTTGCCGCCACCGCCAGCCGCCGCCTTGAGCATCACCGGATAGCCGAACTTCGAGGCGGTCGCGCGCGCTTCATCGAAAGATGTGAGCGGTTCGGTCGTGCCCGGCACGATAGGCGCGCCTGCGGCGATGGCAGCGCGTCGCGCGCTCGTCTTTGAACCCATCAACTCTATCGCTTCAGCGGACGGGCCGATAAAGGTCAAATTGGCTTCCGCGACGGCGCGCGCGAACTCCGCGTTCTCGGCGAGAAATCCGTAGCCGGGATGAATCGCTTCCGCACCGCTCAGGCGCGCAGCTTCGATGATACGTTCGATGAGCAGATAGCTTTCGGCTGAAGGGGCTGCGCCAATCAGGTAGGCTTCGTCGGCGAGGCGGACGTGGAGCGCCGAGGCGTCTGCCTCCGAATAGACGGCCACGGGCGAGATGTCAAGTTCGCGGCACGCGCGAATAATGCGCACGGCAATCTCACCGCGATTAGCAATCAAGATTTTGCGAAACATAGGACAGTTGTCAGTTATCGGTTTTCAGTTTTCAGTTAAATATAGTAGCCGCCGTTGAAAGCTAGTTCTACCATACTTCGGCCTGCGGCAGACAACTGGCCGGAACTGAAAACTAAAAACTAAAAACTGTTTTCAGACGACAATGGAGTTGCCCGGCTGGTGCGGGTGATAGCGGACGGTGATGCGCGCGCCCGGGACGTAATCGGCCATGTGCTGGCGCTGTTCCGCATCGAGCAGTTGAGAGGCTTCGTAGTCCACGCCGTTGATTGTGTAGTTGAAGAAAATCTGCGTGATCGCACCATTCTCGTCGGTGATGATGTCGAAGATCGAGCCGTCCGCGATGCGCCCGGTGCGGAGCAGTTGGTCGCGTCGCGCTCCCTCGTCATCGGTCTTTTTGCGGCGTAAGAAACTGAAGATTGACATGCTCGGATGGGAACGGTCTTTAAGTATGTTCGAGTTTTATCTTTAGAAGGGCTGTTGCTTGAAACTCGCAGCCGTTAATGTGAAGCAGAAGCGCGGCCTGCCATCTCCGGTGCGCCGCGCCCCTTGGTCGCGCCCGCGCCGGGCGCGCTTTCATCGGCAGCAGAGACTTCATTCTTCGCCATGGAGACGAGGTTGGCGGTTTGCGAATGTGCCGCGTCAGGAGTTTTCTCTCTGGTCGCCTTAAGCGCGGCGGCGAGGTCGGCGCGGTTGACTTCGCGCCACGTGTGATACATGCGATAGGCGAACGTCCAGTAAGAGCCGACGGCCAGAATCCAGAGCACGGCGGGCATCCGGTTGGCGAACCAGTTCGTCGAATGGTCGTGCGTCGAGAGTCCACCGATAACCAGCAACACGACGCGTTCGGGACGACGCAGGAAACCGACATCGCATTTCGGGATCAGGCTCTCGGCGCGCGCGCTGGCGTATGAGACCATCACCGAACCCATCATCGCCGCTCCGGCGAGAAAGACATTGAGCGTCGAATGAAACTCCGTCTCGCGCGCGTAGAAGATCATCAGCCCGACGAAAACAACCATGTCCGAGAGACGGTCGAGCGACGAATCGAGAAAGCCGCCGAAGCGCGTCACGCGACCCGATAGGCGCGCAACCTGCCCGTCGAGCATGTCGAAGAGATTGGCGACAATGAGGATGACCCCGGCCCAGAAAAAGTGACCGAAGCCGAAGAGTAGCCCTGACAGAACGTTGATGGAAACACCAATAACGGTCAGAAGATTTGGGTTGATGCGTCCGCGCGCGAGGCTCTGCACCATCGCATTGATGATCCGTTGCGCCCCGCGTCCGATGCTCGCCCCGAACAAATTAAAGCCTTTCTTTCTGGAACAGAAAATAGTTGGGAGGGCGCACCGCTCGCTACACTCCTCGAATAACCCTGCGATTCATCATAGGGAGGCGCAGAATCGCTTGTCAAGGAAGAGGTCTGAAACCCTTCGGATAGATTCCCCGCGACCTGCGCCGTCCATCTCAGAAGTTTTCCGAAGACACCCCTAAGCCCGTGATTCCCCGTTGCGCCTCTCGCTGAGATAACGCTCGACGGTCGTAATCAGGGCGTTCAAACGTTCGTCCGTGTGAGTTTGGGAGACCGTCAAGGCATTCACTTTTTCGGTCAACTCCTTCTGCGCCTTGGCCGTCTCCGTCACCATGTTGAAGAGTCCGACGAAAGCGCCTTCCAGACGATTCATGCGCGCGTCGGCCCTGTCCATGCTGTCGGCAAAGTTCTCCTGCTGCTTGATGATAAATCCCATCGTCCGTTGAATTTCTTCATTCGTCATCGCTCGGCATCTCCTTCTGCCGCGACAGGGTGGGAGAGCGGCTGCTTATTCATTCGCTTTCGCTTCGTCGTGAAGCGTGGTCAGTTTGCGTATCTCGAAGGTGCGCGCCCCGGCGGGCGTCACGACCTTCACCTCGTCGCCCTCTTCTTTGCCCATCAGACTCCGCCCGACGGGCGAGGTCGTCGAAATCATGCCTTTTTGCGGGTCGCTCTCTTCAGGCGTGACGAGACGATAAGTAACTTCTTCGTCGCGCTCGCCATCGTAGAGCAATAGGGTCGAGCCGTAAGCGGCTTTGCCGTGCGGCACTTTCGAGGGGTCAATCGAGGAAATTTCGCGAATTCGTTGGCGCAACTGCCCAATGCGCGCCTGAACGAACTGCTGGCGCGCGAGCGCGGCGTGATACTCTGCATTTTCGCGCAAATCGCCCCACTCCTTCGCCGTCTTAATTTGTTTCGGCAAATGCACACGCAGTTCCGTGTCCAATTCGTCGAGTTCCGCCTGAAGTTTGAGCTTGATGCTTTCCGTCACGTCCCTTTTGTCTCCGCTTCTTCCCAGTTTTTAAGTGCCGGTTTAAAATGCAATAAAATTGCAATAGGTTAAATCCGAAGTTTAGACTATACTCCGGTTTGGCGTCTTCCCGAAAGACCAGTCTAAGCTCCGAGCAATCTACTTCGGTTTCTCTCTGCCAGCTTAGACCTCACTTTCGTCGAAGGCGCTCGCGTCGCTCGGACCTTCCGCCTTTCCCCTTCGAGTGCGTGTTTCTTGCTCCACACAAGCATGTCTCGCATGATCTATCTTGATTAGGAGGGGTTGCGCCCGTTCTGCTTCCGCGTCGTGGAACGGCGCAAAAACACGCGATGCTCAAATCATCTTCCGAAAAAAGAAGACTCGTCCTCTTTATTGACGACGACCCGTCTCTGCTGCGTCTGGGACGCTTGACCTTAGAGCGCGCGGGCTATCGCTTCGTCGGCGCGCTCGGCGGACACGAGGGACTGCAACAGGCACGCTCGACCAATCCAGACATCATCCTGCTCGATTATATGATGCCGGATATTAGCGGGAAAGAGGTGTTCGAGCAGCTTTTGAAGAGTGCGGACTTGCGCCGCACGCCGGTCATTATGCTGACGGCGCGCACGAACAACGACGCAGAACAGCGCGAACTGATGGAACTGGGTCTCGCCGCTTATCTCCATAAACCTTTCGGCTACCGCGAACTTTTGAACGTCATCGAAAACGTTCTCGTTCTCAGCCAGATTAAAGGGCGCAACCACGAACTTGAACTGCAAGCGCGCCGCTCTTTCATCGCGACCGTCAGGACGCTGATTACACTGCTCTTCGCCAAAGACAGCTATACGGGGCAGCATTCGCAGAACGTTGCGCGCCTCGCCGAAGGTTTGGCTTTGCAATGCGGTTTGTCGGAAGAGGAAGCGATGTTCGTCAAACTCGGCGCGTTGCTGCACGATGTCGGAAAGATCGTCGTGCCGGAGGGCGTGCTGTGTAAGCCCGAGAGTTTGACGCCGGAAGAGACGGCGGTGATGCGCCGACACGTCCATCACGGCGAACAAGCGTTGGCGGGCGTGCCACAGATGGAGCAGGTGCGCGCGATGGTCATGCATCATCATGAGTGGTGGAACGGCGGCGGCTACCCGGCGGGACTGAGCGGCGAAGAAATTCCGCTCGGCGCGCGCATCATCGGCGTCGTTGACGCTTACGACGCGATGACGAGTGACCGTCCATACCGCGTCCGACTGCCGCAAGCGGTCGCCATCGAACGCTTGCGCGGCGGCGCGGGCACGCAGTTCGACCCCATCGTTGTCGGCAAACTCTTCGAGTATCTTTCAACCTGCGAGCCTGACAAGCCGCAACAACATCTCGACCTCGAATTCTTAGAAGAATTCTGCCCCGTCGGCTAATCTGCAAAACATTAGCCACAGAGGCACAGAGCAGATAAGAGGCAGCAAACAAAAGGCAGTCAAGTCGCTCAGACGGCTTGACTGCCTTTTATTTTGTACCTTCTTTCTTCTCTTCAGTTTTCAGCAATCAGTTAAGAATGATGAGAGCGAAGCTGTCTTCAATTCGTCACTCGTCGCTTGTCAAGCATCGCTACTTTCTGACGCTCGGTGGGTCATAATATTCGCCGTAGTCCGGGTATTCGCGCGTGATGATTTCGCCGGGGCGCGTGTTCTCGGTCAGAAGCAGCAGCGCATCGCGGAGCACTTGTCGTTGGAGGTCGCGCATGCCGGGGCGTCCACGCCAGCGGGTAAAACGCCAGCACGACATTGTTCTTGCCCCGAAAATCCGAGAGGTGCACCTTGCTTGTCTTTCTCAAGGTTGCTGCCCAACTCGAAATCGGGAGCCATCTCTCCAACTTCAGGCATACAGAGATAACCCTCCTTCTTTCGCTACTGAAAATAGTTTGTGCCATTAGGGACAACTTAAGGCTACAGCCAACCCGGCTCTGATTTCAAGAGCAGGGAAGAGACGCCGTAGAGCACAGACATCACGCGGAGAAATGAAGACAGCAAATTTATAGCCCCGGCGAGGCTAATATTCTTAGTTTCCATGCCCTCGACTGAAATCCGCGATAATGTTTCAATAAGCATTCATTTCATCAACCATAACGATGGCGGGAAACACGAAGGATGAGCGAGGCCAACATCACCATCACGCGCCGGGGGGCGCAACGCGCGCGCGCCGGACACCTCTGGATTTATCGTAGCGACGTGCGCGAGGCGAGCGACAACGCAGCGACGATGCCGGAGGGCGGCGCGGTTGTGCGCGTGCACGACGAGCGCGGAAACTTCGTCGCACGTGCGCTGTGGAGCAACCGTTCGGAAATTGCGCTGCGCGTGCTGACGCTGAAGAATGAAACGATTAACCGCGAATGGTGGCGCAGGCGTCTGAGGGATGCGGCGGAGCGTCGCGCGCCGCTCGTCAGCGGGGCAGACGCTTTCCGGCTCGCCTACTCCGAAGGCGACCTCCTGCCTTCGTTGATCGTTGACAGGTACGCGGACGTGCTCGTTATGCAGACGCTTTCGCAGGGAACGGAAGCCCTCAGAGAGATGTTGGTCGAACTACTCGTTGAAGAGTTCCGACCGCGCGCCGTCATCGAACGCAACGACGTGCGGGTGCGCGCGCTCGAAGGTTTAGAGATGCGCACAGGGCTGGTTTACGGCGAGGCTGTGGAAACATTTGAAGTCGTGCAGCATGGCGTGCGGTTTCTCGTCGCGCCGCTCGGCGGGCAAAAGACCGGCGCATTTCTCGACCAACGCGAAAACCACCTCGCCGCACGCACCTACGCACGCGGGCGAGCGCTCGACTGTTTCACCTTCAACGGCGGCTTTGCCTTGAGCATTGCACGCGCCTGCGAAAGTGTGCTTGGGCTGGACGTATCGGCTGATGCGGTCGCGGCCTCACGCCGCAACGCCGAGTTGAACGGCGCGTCGAACGTCGAATTTCGAGAGGCCAACGTCTTCGACGCGCTCAGAGAGATGGAATCGGCGGGTGAACGTTTCGAGACCATCATCCTCGACCCACCGGCCTTCGCCAAGAATCGCCAGAGCGTCCGCGCCGCCGCGCGCGGCTATAAAGAGATAAATTTGCGCGCCCTCAAACTGCTCACGACGGGCGGCGTGCTCGTCACCTGCACCTGCTCCCATCACATGACCGAACAGATGTTCCTCGACATCCTCACGGAGTCGGCGGCAGATGCTCACCGCCGCGTGCAAATCATCGAAAAGCGCATACAGGCGCGCGATCATCCAGTCCTCGTCGGCGTCCCCGAAACGCTCTACCTGAAATGCATCATTGCGCGAGTCGTTGATTAAGACGTGTGGCTGGTTGGAGCATCTCCGGGCGGTCGCGCTCTTGACTTTGCTTCTCTCACTTTGATAGATGGAGGCGACAAATATCCCCTTGAGGAGGTCTCTGATGACCAAACGTCTCGCTTGTCTCCTGATGGTCTTAGCCTGCCTTCCCCTCGCTGGTTGCAAGAAAGATGCTGAGATCAATGCCACACTATCGGAACTAGACTCCTTCACGACGGAGTTGGTGAAGAAAGTTGAGTCTGCGCCCAACCCGTCGGCGGGTGTAGATGATGCCCAGAAATTCTTCGACTCCAGAAAAGCCGATTTGACGGCGAAAATACAAGCTCTCAAAAGCGTGCGCGGCTATCAAGTGAGCGATGAAACCAAGCAGAAGTTGACAACAAGCATGATTGATAGCGCCAAACGTGTCGTCGGGCTTCAGATGAAGTACATCGGCGTTTCAGTCCGCGACCCTGCGTTTAAGGCCAAGCTGGACAAACTGACGAAAGACTTTCAGGGCATATTCAGCGCTTAAGCTCCGCCCAAACTGCTCCTCGCAATCTTTAGTTCAATCTCAAAGGCTCGCTCGCGGTAGAGAGGCGTAGCTCTGCCGTGAGCGAGGGCAAACGCAGCAGAACGCCGACCATAGAAAGAATATGATTGCTTCGCATTCGAGAGCCATCGTTCGGTTCTCAGCCATAACCTCGCCGCGTCCTGTTTTTAGAACCTTCCAACTTGTGGCATGGACATTGCCAATAATAACGGTGTCGGATTTTAGATTAGAGGAGATTTAGTTTTGTTTAAAAGAACCTTCGTCATAATTCTTTCGGGGATACTCTTGTCCACGACGCTCTGTATCCAATCCGCGAGCGCACAAACAGGCAGAGACACACGGCTCACAGAGAAGACGCGCGCCACAGTACAAAAACTGGGTGTCGGTCGGGAAGCTCGTGTTGAGGTCAAGTTGCAGGACAACACCAAGTTGAAAGGCTATGTGAGCGCGGCTGAAGGAGGTTCTTTCACCGTCACAGACTCGAAAACAGGCACATCTCAGACGGTGGCATACACGGATGTAACGCAAGTGAAGAAACCGGGCGGCGGTCTTTCAACGCGGGCGTTAGTGATTATTAGCGCCGCGGCAGTCGCGGCGGTGATCGTAGCCGTAACGGTCGTCAAGCCCGTGGTGTGCGACGGCGGCGCAGGCTGTTAGTTGAAGGTGCTGAGCAGACATCTCGAAGATGTGAAATCTTGCATCTTCAATCGCTCAACTTTTATGCTTCTTAGCGTCTTTGCGTGAGAATAAGTTTCACGCAAAGACGCTAAGAAGAAAGCTTTCAGATTTTCTCTGTTTCTTGAGTGGCAACTAGCCGCCGAGCTTCTCCGCGAGAACGTTGGGCAGGTCAGGATCGGGCACACTGCCCAACAATGAGAGTGCGTGCTTCGCCAACTCTCTCGGCACGTGCCCGGCCAAGTGCTTGAACCGTCCGACATGATCTGGGAACACATCGAAGATACCGTACTCGCCATCGTCGAGGTGGATGGCGAACCATGCGGTCGTATCGGGTTCTTCCATGACCAGCGGTTTCGCGTCGCGGAGGAACTGTTCGACCTCCTGCTCGTTGCCCTCCTTCGCCTTGAAGGTGAGAAGCAATCCTTTCGTGTTAGGTTCGGCGAGCGCGGCGGCGGGGAGTTTGTCCGCCAGCACGTCGAGTTTCTGAATCCGGGGCGGCTCTGCGAATAGTGCCTCGGCTTGTTCCATCAACGCCTTTGCGACCGGGCCTGTCAGGTGCGCCTCGCGCCCTGCTTCATCAGGGAAAACGTCGAAGATGCCATACTCCGACCGCCCGAAGCGGATGGCGAACCATGCGGTCGTGCCCGCTTCCTGCCGAACCAGAGGGAGTGCCGATTGGAGAAACGCCTCCACTTCCTCATCCTTGCCCGATTTAGCTTCTAATCGAACGAGTAATCCTAGGTTTACCATGGTTGCCTCCTGTGTTTTGATTAATGCGAGGTCGCTTGCCGCAGCCCCGTCCGTCCAAGTCCCGAATTACAACGCGGCGGCGCGTGAAGCATTCTATCTGATTTGCAAAGACAATTATGAAAGAATTGCTATCGAGGCGGTGTGTCCAAAGAACTCGTGGGACGTGTCTTTGTTTTCACTCAACACCTGATTGCCACAATTCAAATCTATTGGCTATCATTCGCCTTTCGCTTTTTGGAAATTCGAGCGATACCCGAATTCTTCCAGCCGTACGTGTCAGTCGTAAAATAACTCGGACAGCAATGAGCAGCCTCTCCGACCCATTCGGGATAAGTGAAAAGTATCGAACGGTCTTTAAGCTCGGCGGCTGAATTTTCCTCGCACTTAGACCAAATCTGCTTGGCAGAACCGTTTCGATAAGCAAAAACATAGGCCGCCAGAAAGGCATTTGAAGAGCCTGAAGTTTGACCGTTGATAACAACGAAAGCCTCTTCTTTTCCGTCGCCGTTGAAGTCGAGGTATTTTACCGAACCTAAATCGGCATAGTTCATTTCATCGCCGAGTTGGACGTGTCCCTTACGTAAGAGAAGTCTGTCGCTCGGCTCGGTGGGAAGAAATTTGTGGTATCCGGCACAAACCCGCCCATAATTGAAATTCTTGAAATCAATCTTCCGAATACCCGAAGTTGCCTTGGGAGTTTCCTGCGTGCTCTTTTTGATTCTCGATTGAACTGAGCCACTGACAGCAAACACTAAAATTACCAAAGAAAAGCCAAAAGCGATTCTTCTCATAGATTTTCTTCTCCTGAAACAATGTTGTTGAATGTCGCGCGCCGCGTCGCACCTGTTGGTTGGACGGAGTCTCGATTTTTAAATTCGCCAGCCTCTTTAAAGCTTTGCTCGATAATTGCCGTTTCGAGTTTGCGGCGTGAAGTCGTTGAGACCCTTGAGAAGCCTCTCCTGTGCGTACTCGATGGCTCCTTGGAGAGTGCTGCGCGTGCGGATCGTGTTGAGGTCTGCGCCCAACCCGACGAGTGTTTGGGCGACGCGCGGGCGGACGCCGGTCAGCACTGCCTCCGCTCCGAGAAGGCGCAAAACCTGCGCGGCCTTCATCAGCGCGCCCGCGACGTAAGTATCAACTGTCGAAACGCCTGTGATGTCTATAATGGCGATTCGCAATCCCTTGGAGATGACCCCGTCGGAGAGAGTGTTGAGCGCCCGTTCGGCGCGCTTCGCGTCGACGCTTCCGATGAGCGGCATCACTGCAATGCGGTCGTTGAGCGGGATGAGCGGCGTGGATAGTTCCTCCAACCTCGCCTCCTGCATGCGGATAATCTCATCGCGCAAACGCGCACGCTCTTCTTCAGTCCGCTTGCGCTCGATGCCGAGAGCAATGCCGTTCCCGACGGATTCCATCGCTTGCAGCGTCGCTTCCGTGAGCGGTTCGCGCGCAAACATCGCCATCACGCCCGCCAGACGATCTTCGATGATTAAGGGGTAACCGGCGAACGAAACCATGCCTTCACGCTTAGCCCACTCCTGATCGCCGACACGCGGATCGCCAATCACAGAATTGGTCAGATGCGGCGCACGCTCGGCGGCGATGAGGCCGATTTTAAACTTGCCGACCGGCACGCGCCCGTGCGCGCCGTCGGTGTGCGTATAGAGTCCCGCGCTGGCTTGCAGTTCGAGGATGTTCTCCTCATCGTTAAGCGTCCAGATGCGTGCGAATGCCGCGTCGAGATGTTTGACCACTGCCTCGGCACAACTTTGCAGCATATCCTTCAAGGTATCGCTGCGGGTCACCGCCAAGCCGATGTCGGCGCTCATCAGCGCGATACGGATGCGCTCTTGGAGTTCGCTCTCGGCTTGTCTGCGCTCGGTGATATCGCGCGTGAAGCATCGTGTGTGGAGAAACTTCCCGTCCTCTTGCCGGACGTTTGAACTGATAAGGACATGCTTGATCGAGCCATCTTTACAACGCAGGCGAGCCTCGTAGTTGTACAAGGTTTCGTTCCTTGTGAGACGTTCGAGCATGTCCTCGATGGCCTCAGAGTCGGCGTGAAATTCCGCGATGTGATGTCCGACATACTCCTCGCGCGTGTAACCGAGCAATTCCAACTCGGCCTGATTGACCCGCAGAATAATCCCATCAGGCCCGACGAGATGAAGACCGACGACGCCGTTTTCAAAAAAGTCTGTCAACTCCTGCTCGCTGCGGCGCAATGCTTCATCAGCTTTCTTGCGTTCGCTGATGTCCTGAAAAAAGACCGACAGCCCATCCGTCGAAGGATACGCGCGGATGTCGAACCAGCAATCGTACGGTTGATAATAGACTTCAAAGCTCACCGGCACTTGCTCTGCGACGGCGCGTTGATATTCCCGATAGGTTTGCGAACCGACCATATCGGGAAATTCATCCCAGAGGTTCTTACCCAAAAGTTCGCGGGGATTTTTCTCAAGTTGCGGCAGCAGTTGCTCCGCCCTCCGGTTCAGATAAGTGACACGCCATTGCTGATCTACCGCGATGAAGCCGTCGGCGATGCGATCAAGTATTTTCATGGCCTCGATATCCGGTATTCTATCGTTCATCTTCAGCAACTCTTCTTGCCTGCCTGCTTTCTTAGCGTCTTAGCATCTTTGCGTGAGAATAAGTTTCACGCAAAGACGCTAAGTAAAGAAGACAAATTGAGCGATTAAAGTTTTAGGATTTCAAATCTTCAATCTGTGATTTTAAATCTTTAGGCTCTGGTGGTCTTCAATTCATAACTTCTCTGACACGTGATGGTTATAAACCGCTCTAGGTTGACACTAGGTGACCGATGCTCTCGGCAAGGCTCTTGGCTTCGGGCAGGACTTCGAGGCCGCGCAGTAGTTGGGGGTCGCTCTCAAGGAGGACGCGCGAGCCTGCTTCGCTGCCGTAACCGGCGGTCACGATGTCGTCGCGGAGGCGGAGCCGGACGTAGTCGAGTTCCGCTTCGATCTGCGCGGAGGTGAGCGCAGATTCAGAATGCTGTTTGACATAGTTGCGGAAGGCTTCGAGCAGACGTTCGTTGACGGGGTAATCTGTGGGGCGCGGGTGGCGCCCGATTTGCGGCGCGCCTTCGAGGCGATAGTTTTCCAACCCCTGAAGCTGCCCGCCGATGAGTTCACGCACGAAGTAGAAGGAAGCCTCGGAGATGCGGAGGCGGACGGGCGTCACGATATTGAGCGGTTTAACGGCGTAGTCGGGCGTAATACCGCCGCCGCCGTAAAAGGTGCGGCCTCCGGCGGCCTTGATGGCGGGGCCGGTCGGCGTCGGTTGCGGCGTCGGTTCGGGCGTCGGCATCGCCCCTTGCGCGCCGGGATGTGTGGCCTGTGAGGGCGAAGCGGGCTGCGCCGGTCGCGGCTCGTCCTGTTCGTCGTGGCGCACGTAGTAGTCGTAGAACGAGCCGCTCGTGTACTGGCGTTGAATCAGGCGACCGTAGGGCGTGTAGTAGTGTGCGGTCGTCAGCGTCAGCCCCGCGCCGAAGGGCAGCGTGAAGACGCGCTGGACTAATCCTTTGCCGAAACTGGTTTCGCCGACGATGAGTCCGCGCCCCTGATCCTGCACCGCCCCGGCGACAATCTCGGAGGCCGAAGCCGTGTTGCGGTTAATCAGCACGACGAGCGGAAAGTCGACCGGGTCGGTTCCCGTGTTTTTATATTCGCGCACCTGCGTGCCTTCCCGACCGCGCACGGAGACGACCGTCTGACCACGTTGGAGAAACAGACTGGAGACGCTAATGGATTGGTCGAGGATGCCGCCGGGATTGTTGCGCAGGTCGAGCACGACCTGACGCATTCCCTGTTTTTCGAGATTGGCGAGAGCCTCGCGCAACTCGTCCGAAGTGGTGTTGGTGAAACCGCCGACGAGTGCGATGTAGCCGACGCCGGGGCGAATCATAAAAGCCGTGCGAATCGAAGGCTGCGGCACGGAGTCGCGCGTGATGGTAAAATACTGCGGCGCATTCTCGCCCGCGCGTTCGATCTTCAACGTGACGCGCTTGCCACGCTCGCCGCGCACGGCCTTCGAGACTTCCGGCGTTGACCAATCGCGCGTGTCCTTGCCGTCTACTTCAACGATGCGGTCGCCGAAGCGTAAGCCCGCACGCGCCGCCGGAGTATCTTCGACCGGCGATTGTATGTAGACGCCGTCGCGGTGGCGCAGAATGGTGACGCCGATACCGATGAAGCGCGAATCCTGATCTTGCAGGAGCTTTTCGTAGTCCGCTTTGGTGAAATAGTTCGAGTGCGGATCGAGCGACGAGAGCATGCCCTGAATAGCGGCCTGACTGGCCTTCTCATAATCAATATCGTCTGCGTAGTTGTCGGCGATGGTCGAGAGAGCTTCGTTGTAAGTCTCTTCGATCTGCTTGGCGACGCCGGTCGTCTTGGCTGACGAGGGAGCAGGAAAGAAAGCGAGAAACGCGCCGCTCCTGCCGCCCATTCCTCCGAGCAAGCTAGCGGCGGCGATGATGACGATGGCGACGACACGGCCAAAAGTTTTACTGCTCATGTGATACCTGCTGATTCCGAAAAAACTTTCTGTCCGCCTGCGCCCGAAGACCGCAGCGACCGGCGGCTCCCGTCTGGGAGAGAGACTAAAAGATTCTAACACAGGCACGCCGCCGCGCCGCCGAAAGCGCGCACGCGCCGCCGCGCCTGTGGTATAAGAAAGTGAATAGTAGATAGCAAATGCTAAGTGGATAACACCTGCTTTTATCCGTTTACCATTTACTATTCACCATTGACGTTTCCCGAGGTTTATTGATGCCGCCATCCCTCTCCATCATCATCCCCGCGTACAACGAAGCGGCGCGATTGGGTCAGACCATCCATCAAATTTTCGCTTATCTGAATGAACAGCCTTATGAAAGCGAACTGATTATCGTTGACGATGGGTCGAAGGATGAGACCGTCGAAATAGCCGAAGAGCATTTCCGCGCCGTCGAGAAGCGACGGACAAGCGCGCGCATCATTCGCGTCGAGCCGAATCGCGGCAAAGGTTACGCGGTGCGGACGGGACTGCTCGCCGCCGCCGCGCCCGTCGCGCTCTTCTCCGACGCAGACCTCTCGACGCCGATTACCGAGACGCCGAAACTGATTTCGCCCATTCGTGCGGGCGAGTACGACCTTGTCTTCGGCTCGCGCGCGCTCGACCGGAGTCTCATCGGCGTGCATCAACCTTGGTCGCGCGAGCAGAGCGGGCGCTTCTTCAACTTGATGATGCGGATGGCGACGAGGCTGCCCTTTGTGGACACGCAATGCGGCTTCAAGGCTTTTCGCATGGACGTGTGCCGGCCGCTCATCGAGGCATGTACGATCGACCGTTTCGGCTTCGATGTCGAGTTGCTCTATGTCGCGCACGCGGCGGGCTTGCGTCTGAAGGAATGGCCTGTGCGCTGGGATGATGTCGAGGGCAGCAAGGTCAGCTTTATGACGGGGCTGCACGGGTTCGGCGAACTGCGCGCGCTACGCAGGCAGGCGACCAAAGGCGTCTATGACGAGGCCATCAAGTCGGCGCGAGAAATTGCCGCCAGCGCGCCCGCAGGCGTGCCAACCATTGCCGGTGACGACGTGTCTATTGAAAGCGACGCATCACCCGAACTCGCCAGCACCGCCAGAAGAATTTAAGAACAGAGGTCGGAGGTGCGAAGTTAAAATTTGTTCTCTGGCCTCTTGAGAATTATGACAGCGCGACTCAACATCAATATTGACCACGTGGCGACGGTGCGGCAGGCGCGGCGCGCGCCTGAGCCGAGCGTGGTCGCGGCGGCGATGGTGTGCGAAGGGGCGGGCGCGGACGGCATCACCGTTCACCTGCGCGGCGACCGACGCCACATACAGGACGGCGACCTCCACGCGCTACGCCAGTCCGTGACAACTTACCTCAACGTCGAGATGGCAGCGTACGAAGAGATGTTGAAAGTCGCGCTCGACGTGCGCCCGGACGCCGTGACGCTGGTCGCCGAGAGGCCGGACGAGATTACGACCGAGGGCGGATTGGATGTGCGCGCGAATCTGGAAGCGGTGCGCGCAAGCGTCGAACAACTGCGCGAGGCGTGCGTGCTGGCGAGTGTGTTTATTGACCCGTCGCCCGAACAGATTGAAGCGGCGCGTGAGGCGGGCGCGCAGCAAATCGAACTGTGCACCTCCGTCTATGCGGAGGCGACGCTGGGCGCGCTGGCTTCGACGCCAGAGGGTGAAGAGCGCGCCGCCGCCGCACTACAGCGCCTCCGTGAAGCGGCGACGCTCGCCGCGCAGTATGGCCTGCGAGTCGCCGCCGGACACGGCCTCACGTATCGCAACGTCGGGGCGGTCGCCTCCATCAGCGAAATCGCGGAGTTCAACATCGGTCACAACATCATCGCCCGCGCCATCTTCAGCGGACTCGACGGCGCGGTGCGCGAGATGCGTGAGCGCATCGGAGAAGGCCAGAGCAGGAAACCTTCTGCGCTGGCTCGACAGTCTAAAGACCTTCCCTAAGCTCTCGATAGACACTTTTCGGTTTCTTTGCGTCTTGGCGCGAAACTTTTGTCTTCGGTAAGAATAAGTTTCGCGCCAAGACGCCAAGACGCTAAGAAGAAGGAAACTTAATAAAGGAAAGTACGCAGCGTGATAATCCTTTCGCCGACTTGCCGGACGCGCAGACGAGGCGGGCAACAATTTAAAACGATTCTTTTAAATCTTCTGCTCGTCGCATCGCTCACGCCTTTGGTCTGCGCGCAGGAGGCTCCGCCAAGCGTGCGGCTCGACAAAATTGAGGTGACAGGGCTTGAGCGTCTGACGACCGAGCAGGTCATCGCCGAGAGCGGCTTGCAGATTGGGCAGACGGTTAACCCGGACATGCTCGACGCGGCGGCCAACCGGCTGATGGAAACGGGGCAGTTCAAAAAGCTGAGCTACCGTTTCAGCGCCAAGAGCGGTCAGGGCGTCGCCACCTTCGTCGTCGAAGAGATGAAGTCGAGCGTGCCCGTCGTCTTCGATAATTTCGTCTGGTTTGCCAATGAGGAGTTGCTCGCCGCCATCCGCAAATACCTGCCCGCCTTCGACGGCACGGCTCCCGAAGCGGGAAACGCGACGGCGACGATTACCAAAGCTCTCGCCGAACTGTTGCACGAACGCAAGATTACGGGAACAGTCGTCTATACACCCTCGGCCAGCCTTTCAGGGCAAAGTCCTGCGCACGTCTTCAGCGTCAAGGATGCGAATTTACGCGTCTGCACCTTGAAATATCCGGGCGCGTCGGCAGTGCCGGAAACTCTTCTGGTGCAAAATTCGAGCGGTCTCTTCAACAACGAGTATTCGCGCGCCTACGCCATAGACTATGCGCTGAGCAATCTGATCCCGCTCTTTCATGAGCGCGGATACCTGCGCGCCAACTTCCGTGCGCCGGAAGTGAAGTTGGAGAAACGTGCCGACTGCGAAAACGGCGTCGCGCTGACGCTGCCGGTCGAAGAGGGGTCGGCCTACGTGTGGAGCAGAGCGGAGTGGACTGGAAACGCTGGCCTCACGCCGCAGGAACTCGACGCCGCGCTCGGCATGAAGCCGCGCGAAATCGCCAACGGCGTGAAGATTGATAAAGGCATCGAGGCCGTGCGCAAGGCGTATAGCCGTCGCGGCTATCTCGCGCCGAACGTCGTCGGCACGCCTGAATTTGATGACGGCGAACGCAGCGTCTCCTATCGTTTCAACGTCACGGAGGGCGCGCAATATCGCATGGGCGAATTGATTATCGAGGGGCTGTCTGAGAAGGACACGAACAACTTGAGGACGCGCTGGCGTCTGATGCCGCGCGAGGTCTACGATGCGTTGTACGTGGACGAATTTCTGCGAACAGGCTTTCGGGAGTTCATCAAAGACCTCCGCTCAATGGAGGGACGCACGCTCCCCGCATTCAAGTTGGAAACCTCGCAGAAGCCGAACCGCGAGAAGATGACTGTTGACGTGACGATTAACATCAAACCGGATAGCAGCGCGCCCGTAAGCCAACCCTAAAAGTTAGTTGAGTGTGCGGCGAGTTGATCACTGTCAACCGCAGAACGCGGATTATAAAAGCAGTTGCGTTCTTCTTAGCGGCTTGGCATCGTGGCGTGAGAATAAGTTTCACGCCACGACGCAAAGAGGGAGTTCGAGAAGTACAGATTTGAAATTTGAGAATAGGCCGGACGAGATGTCAGGAGGCTCCCGATCCATCCCGACACTCGCCCGGCGCTTTTCCGGCCTCATGTCACGCAAAAGACCGAAACTCGTCAAAGCTTAGAAAAACTCTACAAGTCAAAAATTTCGCTAACTCGCCAGTAGATTGCCTTGAAACTTCGGCGGAGGAAAGCCGAGATGTTTATAAGCTGCGCGCGTGCAGACGCGACCTCGCGGCGTGCGATTCAAGAATCCGATCTGAATCAGGTACGGCTCGATAATCTCTTCGATTGACTCGCGCTCCTCGCTGATGGAGGCCGAAATCGTCCCGACGCCGACGGGGCCGCCATCGAATTTTTCGATAATTGTCGTCAACACTTTGCGGTCAATCTCGTCGAGGCCGAAACGGTCAACTTCCATCTCGTCCAGAGCGCGACGTGAGACCTCCTGCGTAATGCGCCCGTCATTTAAAACTTCCGCATAATCGCGCACGCGACGAAGCAGACGATTGGCGATGCGCGGTGTCCCTCGCGCACGCCGCGCAATCTCGCGCGCGCCCGTCGCTTCGATCTCGACGCCCAGAATTTCCGCCGAACGGTGGACGATAATTTCGAGGTCTTTCTGCGCGTAAAAATCCAGATGAAAGACGATGCCGAAACGTCCGCGCAGTGGCGCAGTGATAAGTCCGGCGCGGGTGGTCGCGCCGACGAGTGTGAACTTCGGCAGGTCGAGTTTAATCGAGCGCGCCGCCGTCCCTTGCCCGATCATGATGTCGAGTTGGTAATCCTCCATCGCCGGGTAGAGAACTTCTTCGATCTGCGGCTTGAGGCGATGAATCTCGTCAATGAAGAGGACTTCGCCCTCCTGCAAATTCGTCAGCACCGCCGCGAGGTCGCCCCCACGCTCGATGGCGGGCGCGCTCACGGATTTCAGAGGCGCGTCCATCTCCTGCGCGATAATCTGCGAAAGCGTGGTCTTGCCCAGTCCCGGCGGGCCGAAGAAGAGCACGTGGTCTAAAGCTTCGCGGCGTGCTTGCGCGGCACGCAGGAATATTTTGAGATTGGTCGTGATTTTCGGTTGACCGATGTACTCATCGAGCTTGCGCGGGCGCAAGGACGATTCAATAATTTGCTCTTCCGGCGTCGCCACACCGGAAATCTCACGCGGTACATCCGTCGCGGCGGTGGCCGCCATCTCCGTCATTTGTGACATCAACATTCCCCCTGTTTTCATGAGCCTCTCACGGCTCTCAAAATGAGTGCATAGTATATCGTCTTTGGGCTGCTGTTTCAAGTGTGAAACACATGGAGTAGGAACTATTTCTTGACGATGAATAGAGCCTACACACGGAGCTTGAGACTTTTTGAGTTACTTGAAAAAGGGAAGCGACCGACGAGACGGGGAAGCGCTGCGGGAGCGTTTCCCCGTCTCGCACGGTCGCGTTGTTCGCCGGGCATGATTGCCGGAGAGAGGATTAGCGAGAGCTTTCAGCCGCGAGTTGGAGGCGCGCGTTAGCGCGGTCGAGTTGGGCGCGCACGGCGTCGAGTTCTTCGGGCGCGCCCGTGAAATTGTTGAGCGCGCGTTCGGCCTGCTCGCGTTCCTGTCGCGCGCTGGCGGAGTCCACTTCGTCGGGCGTCTCAGCCATGTCTGCGAGCACAGAGACGCGGTCGGCGTTGACTTCGACAAAGCCGCCGGAGACGAGCAGGCGACGCGTCGTTCCCGCTTGCGTGTATGAGAGCACGCCCGTCTGCAACTGCGAGATGAGCGGCGTGTGTCCCGGCAGGATACCGAGTTCGCCGCCCAATCCGGGCAGCGTCACAGCGTCAACCGGCTCGGAGACAAGTCGGCGCTCAGGCGTAATAACATCGAGTTGGATACGATCAGCCATAATTTAATCTAAGGATGAAGGCGGAAGGATGAAGGATGAGGATGAGAGGAAAACTTTAAACTTCATCAGCTAAACTTCCATCCTTCATCCTTGCCGTTATGCTCCTGCGGCCATGCGCTCGGCTTTTTCGCGCGCTTCTTCGATAGTGCCGACCATATAGAAGGCTTGTTCGGGGAGGTCGTCGTGTTTGCCGTCAACGATCTCCTGAAAACTCTTGACGTTGTCTTCGAGTTTGACGTACTTGCCCTTGAGACCTGTGAACTGCTCGGCGACGAAGAAGGGCTGCGAAAGGAAACGCTGAATCTTGCGTGCGCGCGAGACGACCAGCTTATCTTCTTCCGAAAGCTCGTCGAGACCGAGAATGGCGATGATGTCCTGAAGGTCTTTGTAGCGTTGCAAGATTTGCTTGACGGCCTGCGCGGTATTGTAATGCGCTTCGCCGAGGATGCGCGGGTCGAGCAGGCGCGAAGAGGATGCGAGCGGGTCAACTGCCGGATAGATTCCGAGTTCGACAATCTGGCGCGAGAGCGCAGTAACGGCGTCGAGGTGCGCGAAGGTCGTCGCCGGGGCGGGGTCTGTGTAGTCGTCCGCCGGAACGTAGACGGCCTGAATCGAAGTGACCGCGCCGGTCTTGGTCGAGGTGATACGCTCCTGCAATTCGCCCATCTCGGTGGCGAGGTTCGGCTGGTAGCCGACCGCAGAGGGCATGCGTCCCAACAGCGCGGAGACCTCCGAACCGGCCTGCGTGAAGCGGAAGATGTTGTCAACGAAGAGAAGAACGTCCAAGCCTTGATCGCGGAAGTGTTCGGCGACCGTCAGACCGGAGAGCGCGACCCTCAGGCGTGCGCCCGGCGGCTCCGTCATCTGCCCGTAGACGAGCGCGACCTTCGATTCTTTGAGCGCGACCGGATCAACCTTCGTCATGTCGAACTCGCCCGTCGCTTCCATGTGCTCGTAGAACTGCTCGCCGAAGTCAATGACTTTCGACTCGACCATCTCACGCAAAAGGTCGTTGCCTTCGCGCGTGCGCTCGCCGACGCCCGCGAACACGGAAAAGCCCGAGTGCGCCTTGGCGACGTTGTTAATCAGTTCCATGATGAGCACGGTTTTGCCGACGCCCGCGCCGCCGAAGAGACCGATTTTGCCGCCGCGCAAGAATGGCTGGATGAGGTCAATCACCTTGATGCCGGTCTCGAACATTTCCAGTTCGGTGGACTGCTCGTCGAGCGCGGGGGCGTGGCGGTGAATCGGCATCCGCGTTTCGCTGCGGACTTCGCCGAGGTTGTCGACCGGCTCGCCGATGACGTTCAGGACGCGCCCCAGCGTCGTTTCGCCGACGGGCATCGTGATCGGGTGTCCCGTGTCAATCGCACGCATGCCGCGAACGACGCCTTCGGTCGGCTTCATCGAAACCGTGCGGACACGTCCCTCGCCGAGATGCTGTTCGACTTCGCAAATAATATCAATGGGCGTCGGCACGTCGAACCCTTCGGAAATGACGCGCAACGCCGTGTAAATGGGCGGCAGGTATCCGTCGCCGAACTCTACGTCGAGGACAGGGCCGATAATCTGTACGACCTTCCCCTCGCGGTGTCCGTCCGTGTTTTGTTCATAAGCCGTAGACATACTTTTCCGTGAAACTCCTCTTTATACTAATAAGGCCGTTAAAGGCGAGAAATACTGCTGTAGCTTAAGCCCGACAGGTTAGCACACGCGGCGCGGCTGTGGCAAAAGCCGGCTGTCCGTAGTTGTCCCTGTCGAGAATGACGGAGAGGTTACGCAGGTCAGGCGATGAAGCGATACGCCGGACTCTCCAGCGCATTTTATAAGAAGCGGGTTGAAGAGTCCCGGCAGGGACATCAGCAGCTTACTTCCCGAACAACTTTAAAGTTGAATTTCGCGCCGACGTGATTATTCTTGCTCGTCAAAGCGGATTTTCATGCTGCGCAACGTGCGGCGGTCTTCGTCGGTCAATTCAAGCTGCGCGGCGTCGGTCTCGTCTTCGGCGTCTCGCTCGCGCAGACCGATTTCAAGCCGGAGAGTGAGTTCCATCTCATAACCGGCTTCGCGCAGACGTTCGATGGCCTGAGCCACTTCCGTCGAGCTTTCGACCGCCGCGTTGATGGCCGCGCCGAGTTCCTGCACGATCTCTTTGGCTTCGTCGTTTATGTCCAAAGTGCTTCTCTTATCCTCGGCCTCTCTGATGCGGGCGGATGTATTTGATAGGATGCTACGCGAGCGCGCCGCTTCCGGTCAACCATACACACCAGAAGGAAGGCTTCGGAAGAATAGAAGAGCGCCTCACAAAGATTGTAGCGGCAAGGGCACGCTCCCTGCCCGCTTAGTTACCCCACACATGGGCAAGGGAGTGTGCCCCTCCCACTACAATCACTGTTTTGCAAGGCCGTATTAGTTCCTATCCACTCAACTCAAATTGACCCTGTAGCCCGAAATTTAGCTTCATTGCGACGCCCTCACGCCGTGTGCTAGGCTTCGAGGTAATCGGACAGGCCGACCCGATCAGTGTTAAATCTACCGGCGAGAGTCGAGACGAGAAGTGATGACGACGAACAGGGACGCCACCACCGCGCGGCGCGAGCGGCGCGAACGCTTCGAGACCTCTTCGGGCATCGTGCTCCCGAACGATTTCAGCCCGTCGAACACCGAAGCCATTGATTACGAACGCGACCTCGGCGCGCCCGAAGAGTTTCCCTATACGCGCGGCGTGCGCCGCAATATGTATCGCGGTCGTTTCTGGACGATGCGCCAGTATGCGGGCTATGCGAGCGCGGAGGAATCCAACGCGCGCTATAAATATCTGCTCGCGCAAGGGACGACCGGCCTCTCCGTCGCCTTCGACCTGCCGACGCAAATCGGACTCGATTCCGACGACCCGCTCGCCGCCGGAGAGGTCGGCAAGGTCGGCGTTGCGATTGATTCGCTGGAGGACATGCAGCGGCTTTTCGACGGCATCCCTCTCGACACCGTTTCGACCTCGATGACGATTAACGCGACCGCTTCGACCTTGCTTTGCCTCTACATCGCCGTCGCGCGTCAATCAGGAGTTGCGCCCGGCAAACTGCAAGGCACGATTCAGAACGACATCCTGAAGGAATACATCGCGCGCGGAACCTACATCTATCCGCCCGCGCCGAGCTTGCGGCTGGTGACAGACACCTTCGCCTTCTGCGCCCGCGAAGTGCCGAACTGGAACACGATTTCTATCAGCGGCTATCACATCCGCGAAGCCGGTTCGACCGCCGTGCAGGAGGTCGCCTTCACGCTCGCCGACGCCATCGCTTATGTCGAGGCGGCGCTCGCCGCCGGGCTGAAGGTTGATGAGTTCGCTCCACGCCTTTCATTCTTCTTCAACGCTCATAACAATCTGCTCGAAGAGATCGCCAAGTTTCGCGCCGCACGCCGTCTGTGGGCGCGGATCATGCGCGAACGTTTTCATGCGCGCGACCCGCGCTCGATGATGCTGCGCTTTCACACGCAGACCGCAGGCTCGACGCTCACCGCGCAGCAGCCGGAAGTCAACATCGTCCGCACGACGATTCAAGCGCTGGCCGCAGTGCTCGGCGGTACGCAAAGTCTTCACACCAACGCGATGGACGAAGCCCTCGCGCTTCCCACGGAACAGGCGGCGCGCGTCGCCCTGCGCACGCAGCAGGTTATCGCACACGAATCGGGCGTCGCCGATACGGTTGACCCGTTCGCGGGCAGCTATGCCGTCGAACATCTGACGGATGAAATCGAACGCCGCGCCTCCGACTACATCACAAGGATTGACGCGTCGGGCGGCATGCTCCGCGCGATTGAGACCGGCTACGTCCAGCGCGAGATTCAGGAGGCGGCCTACCTTTACCAGCGCGCCGTCGAGACACAGGAGGCCGTCGTCGTCGGCGTCAACCGCTTTCAACTCGAAGACGAGCCGTCCATTCCGCTCCTGCGCTTAGACGAATCAATCGAACGCGCACAGGTCGAACGCCTCCGCGCGCTGCGCGCCAGACGCGCCGCCGAAAAAACTGAAGCCGCCCTCGCCCGCCTCGAAGAGGCTGCGCGCGGCACAGAGAATCTTCTCCCACATATCCTCGCCTGCGTCGAAGCCTATGGAACTGTCGGCGAAATCAGCCATCGCCTGCGCCGCGTGTGGGGCGAATACCGGGAGGCCGTGACGGTTTGACGACGAAGGTGAAAAAAGCTGGATGGCCTGTGGGGTATCTCGTCTGTACCGGGGGCTTCCTGCTTTGCGTCATCGCGTTTTACCCGGGGTACATGTCGCAGGATTCCAACAGCCAGTTGATGGAGGGGCGAGCATGGATTTTCACTGACTGGCATCCGCCGCTGATGGCCGCCGTCTGGGGGCTGGTTGACCGGATCATCCCCGGCCCGTTCGGAATGCTTCTCCTGCATAACGCGGCTTTCTGGGGCGCGCTCGCCGTCTTCTGGCGGATGACGTATCGCCGGTCGGTAGCGCTCGGATTGAGCTTGCTGGGGTGCGCCTTCCTGCCGCCGGTGTTATCTCTGTTGAGCACAATCTGGAAGGATGTAGGACATGGGTCGGCGCTTCTTCTGGCTTCTGCGCTCCTGTATGCCGCGCGGCGAACCGGCTCCCGAAGCGCGCTCGTGCTTTCGATTCCACTTCTTTTTTACGGCTTCGGCGTGCGCTTAAATGCCGCGCCCTCGATTCTTCCGCTGGCGCTCTGGACGGGCTTCATCGCCTGCCGCGTCTTCCCACGCTTGAGGACGCTGGCAGGCAGGTTCAAGGTTTTACCTTTCGCACTCGGCCTAGTTTATTTCCTACTGCTTTCCGTGGCCGTCCTGACGAGCATCAGGGTTTTGACCGGAGGTCGTAGCGCCTACGTGCTGCAAACCGTCCTGCTTCATGATCTGGCAGCCATCTCGATAGAGAGGCGTCTGCCCTTATTCCCTGACTACATTGTGCAAGACGCGAACTTCTCATTGGAGAAAGTTTCACAGCAGTACTCTCCGAGTATTGCTACGCCGATTAGCGGGCCGGAAGTTTCGGGGCTGAGACTGACGACGAACCCCGCCGAGATCGCCGCGCTGCGCGCGAAGTGGCTGGAGGTCGTGCCTGAGAACAAAGCGATTTACCTGCGCCATCGTTGGGAGGTGTTCAAGTGGCTGACGGGCTTCAATAAGGAGTACGTCTGTTTCCCGTACCTGATTGCCGGTTACCCGTACGGCTATCGGGTCAACGACTGGCGCGTCCATCAATATCTCAGGGCGCTGTTCTGGGCGGTCAAAGATACGTTTCTCTTTCGCGGCTTCTTCTGGATGCTGCTCTCCTTCGGCCTACTCTACTTTTCACTGAGAGGAAAACTGCGAGACGATCTGGAACTCGTCTTTGTCCTCTCGCTGAGCGGCTTTCTCTACGGCGCGGCCTACTTCTTTTTCTCGCCCTCATGTGATTTCCGCTACTTGTGGTGGGTGGTGCTCACGGCGCTGGTGTCGCTCTGCTTTTTAGTTTCGTACACGGTCAACTATTGGCGCACATCGCGCACCGCCGCCGCGAAGAGTAGTTAAGGCCGCCGCCGCGTGCGTGTTCTCTCAAGTCATCACTTGAAGTTCGCGGCGACTTCGGCACATACTCGAAAACAAGTTATGCCGCATTTACTAGAGGTTAAAAATCTACAGACGCATTTCCCGACGCGCGCCGGTCTGGTGAAGGCCGTTGACGGCGTGAGCTTTTATCTGGACGAGGGCGAGTTGCTCGGACTCGTCGGTGAGTCCGGGTGCGGGAAGTCAATCACGGCGTTGTCCTTGATGCGTCTGATTGCGTTGCCGGGGAGCATTGTGGGCGGGGAGATTTCGTTCGACGGGGAGAATCTGACGGGCGCGACGGAAGAGCGGATGCGGGAGATTCGTGGCGACGACATCGCAATGATTTTTCAAGACCCGATGACTTCGCTGAACCCCGTCTACAAGGTGGGCGAGCAGATTGCAGAGGCTCTGAGGCTGCATCGCAACATGTCGCGCAGGGAAGCACGCGCGGCGGCGATTGAGGCGATGAAGGAGGTCTCTATCCCAGACCCAGCCCGGCGCGCGGACGATTACCCGCACCAGCTTTCGGGCGGCATGCGCCAGCGCGTGATGATTGCGATGGCGCTGGCCTG
>CAXTRQ010000030.1:0-3215 GCA_964246705.1 uncultured Pyrinomonadaceae bacterium | reverse complement strand
AGCCGACGACGGCGCTCGACGTGACCATTCAAGCGCAGATACTCGAACTGCTCGATGAATTGAGAAAGACACGAAAACTCGCGGTGCTGTTGATTACGCATGATCTGGGAGTAGTGGCGGAAGTAGCTGACCGCGTGGCTGTGATGTACACGGGGCGGATTGTCGAAGAGTCGCCGGTCGAAGAGTTGTTCGCGCGCCCGAAGCATCCATATACGGAAGGGCTGTTGCAGTCTGTCCCGAAGTTGACCGCCGCCGAGGTGGCGAAGGTCGAAAGGCTCTCGACCATCGAGGGAACTGTGCCGAAGCCGACCGACCTGCCGCCCGGTTGCCATTTCGCGCCGCGCTGCTCACACCGTATGCCGCGCTGCACGGAGGGCGAAATTCCGCTCTATGATTTGGAAGGAGGCGTGCGCGTGCGCTGCGTGCTCTATGATCTGGCGGCAGCCGTCACGGCAGACCACCAAACGCAGAGCAGAGAGGGAGGTGCGTCGGCGAAGTGATGAGCGAGCATCTGGACGGAGAGACCAACGAGCGCAGAGAGCGCGTGCCGCAGGCCGAGACACGGACGGCGCACGCGGGCGATGTGCAACAAGATGTAAGAAGAAGAGAAGAACTGGTGCGCGTGCGCGGACTCTTCAAACATTTTCCGGTCGAAGGCAGCGACGACGTGGTGCGCGCGGTTGACGGCGTGACGTTTGAAATTTTTCAGGGCGAGACGCTCGGACTCGTCGGCGAATCGGGCTGCGGAAAATCCACTGTCGGGCGTTGCCTGTTGCGTCTGATTGAGCCGACGCGCGGCGAGATTTCTTTCGCAGGGCAGGATGTCACGGCGATGAAGGGCGGCGCGCTAAGACGACTGCGCCGGCAGATGCAGATTATTTTTCAAGACCCGTATGCGTCCCTCAACCCGCGCCTGAAGGTGCGCGACATCGTCGCCGAACCGCTCGTTATTCACAGTATCGGCAACAAGGATGAGCGGAGCGCGCGCGTCGCCGACCTGCTCAAGAAAGTCGGACTCGACCCTGATTATATGAACCGCTATCCGCACGAGTTCTCCGGCGGGCAGCGGCAGCGCATCGGACTGGCGCGTGCGCTCGCACTGAATCCGAAATTGATTGTCGCGGATGAACCCGTCTCTGCGCTCGACGTGTCCGTGCAGGCGCAGGTCATCAATCTGCTCGAAGACCTGCAATCAGAGTTCGAGTTGACCTATCTTTTCATCTCGCACGGCCTCGCGGTGGTCGAGCACATCTCAGACCGCGTGGCTGTCATGTATCTGGGGCGCATCGTCGAAGTCGCGTCAGCCACGGAACTTTACGCGAACCCTCTGCATCCTTATACGCGCGCTCTGCTCTCGGCGATTCCTGTCCCAGACCCGACGCGCAAGCGTGAACGCATCGTGCTGCACGGCGACGTGCCGACGCCGATTAATCCGCCTACAGGCTGCCGCTTTCACACGCGCTGCCCGGAAGCTATCCCGGAATGCTCGAAGATTGACCCGGACTTGCGCGAAGTCGCGCCCGGCCACACGGTCGCCTGCATTCGCGTCCCCGGCTGGCACGACGCAACGACCTCCGCGTGACCGGCGCAGGATTTTGGAAAGCGAAATTTTTAAACTGGCGCAAAGTGGACACAAAGTTTTAACTCCTTTTGCGTCCTTTACGAATAGCCTTTGCGCTCTTTGCGTTTAGCTCTTACTCTTTTAAAGTCGCACGGGTAACTGAAACAACGGGCCGCCGCCGAACGTATCAGAAACGCAATTCATGAGCGCGCAGCCTTTTCGCTCGCGGTCGGTATGCGCCTCCAATGCGACGTAGTGTCGCTCGTTACAACAACGGAGATTCTCCCTATGCCTACACGTCGTCTCGTCCCGATTATTATCTTTGTCGTCGGCCTCGCGCTGCTCATCACCGGGATTCTAAAAATCGCGCCGCACGGCACGACCGGAATGGGGGGCGGCCTCGCTTTCTTCGGAGTGTTACTGTTCGCGCTCAGCTTCATTCCGTATCCGGCTGACGCGCCCGACGCGCAGCCCCCTCTCTCGCCTGCTGGAAGAGTCGGCGGCATCTTTTATGAGCCTGCGCGCGTCTTTCAAAATCTGAGAGCGCATCCGCGCTGGCTCGCCGCCTTCCTCGTCATCTTCTTCGTCACGACGCTCTACCAGATAGCTTTCGTGCAGCGCGTGACGCCCGAAGCCATCGCCAACAAAATGTCCGACAAGATTATCGAAGGCGGCTTTATTCCGGAGGATAGACAGGCAGCCTTTCGAGAACAGCAACTAGCCGACGCGACCGCGCCGATGGCGCGCGCCGCAGCCGTCGTCAACGGAGCTGTCGGACTGTTTGTCGTGATGACCATTATCGCTTGCGTCTACCTGCTCGGCGTGTTGATGTTCGGCGGGCGCATCAATTTCTGGCAGGCGCTCTCGGTCGCGTTCTACGCGGCGCTGCCGGTGGTGGTCATCGGCAGGCTTTTGAGTCTGCTGCTGCTCTATCTGAAATCACCTGACGATTTGAATCTAATTACGGATCAGAACGGACTGGTGAGAGACAATCTAGGCGTGCTGTTTGAGGTCGCGCAACATCCGGTGCTGCACACGGCGGCGAGCTTTCTCGGTGTGCTCTCCCTCTACGGCCTGTGGTTAGTGGCGACGGGACTTCGCAACGCTGGCACGAAGGTCAGTTCCGGCGCGGCATGGACAATCGCCATCGCGGTCTGGGTGATAGGACTGACGCTCGCCGTCATCTCGGCCTCGCTCTTCTCAAACTTCCTGAGCTAAGTAGCATTTGAAAAGTTCGGGGCGCTCTTTGCCGCGCCCCGTCCAGTGTGTGAGACCTCACTGCGAAGTAACCGGCTTTGCAGTAGAGGTCATTCGGTGTTCTTTGTCACTATTCCAGCTTTTAGCTCTTCATCTCAAAGGGTTCTTCTGCCAGCCTCGCGCCTCGGATTCCATGTTCGTTCCGTCGCCCAAATTTTCATCACTACTTCTTTGACTTTTGTTTCTCATAAGCATATTTCCCGGACTTCTATGAATTAACTTCGCTTGCGTGCTTTTCTAGGATGTGGTGTGGCTCACATCGGAATTACTTGTGTGAAGACCGTCGGTACGATCTGCTTTCTCAAATCTTTCAGGAGGGACGTGATGAAATTTTGGAGAATAGCGCTGGTCGCTGCGCTCGTTACGCTGTCGCTGTATTGCGCTGTCACGGCACAGA
>CAXTRQ010000029.1:38817-44141 GCA_964246705.1 uncultured Pyrinomonadaceae bacterium | reverse complement strand
GAAGCGCGCTCCGTCATAATCCTCAACCAACATGATGGTCGGACTCGCGCCACCTATCTGCCCGCTTTTTGTGATTTCCTGAATGCTTGTGCTCATTGTTGTGAGTGGAATCAGGAAATCAGTAGGAAATGCCGGAAGGCTTGGGTTAGGCACATGTTCCTTAAAATTTGAAGTGAATCAGCCAAGCGTGTGAATTCAGGCGCGACGCAACTCTTGCGCCTGAACTCACACGGCTTCACCTCAACTTGCGGACGATAGCGAGTAGGGACTGCGGACTTTGCGGAGGCGTGGTTAATTGCACCAATCGCCGGTCTGTTGCAGGCAGATGAAGTTGTTGCGCAGCGCAGGGAAGACGGGCGAGCCGTTGCGCGTCACGGTGCGGATGAAGGCATCCGGGCGGATATAGCCGTTGCGCGGGTCTTGCGGAATCGGGCAGATGACCCAGCGGAAAACGGCGTCGTTAACGGGGCGCGTGCGAAGCTCGATCAGCCCTTTGGACACAAGCCCGTCAATCTGCGAGGGGCTGGTGAGAATAGCCGTGCCGTCGAGGTCACGACCGTTGCTGGCGGCGATGGAGTCGAGTTCGTTGCGGCCTTCGGCGGTGAAAGCCTTCGGCGTGTAGACGACCCAGACGGCGACCCACAGTCCGAGCGGGTCGTTGCTGAAATAGCCGTTGCGCGTGTCGAAGACGTTGTCCTGCCGCTTGTTCGGGAGAAACGGATCGAGAATCGAGCCGTTGGAAGCTTTCGGGAAGATGAACACACGGAAGTTTTCGGCGGTGTCAAAAGCCTGCTGGCCGCGCGCCGTCAAATTTCCCGCGCCGTCACGCTCGAAGCCTGACGAGTTGAGCACGCCCTGAATGTTGGCGTAGGTCAGCCCGCTCGAACCGGTCGTGCCGGGCGTCGTCTCGATAGTGCGGACGTTGGCGCGGTTCGGGTCGGTGTTGGTGCTGTCAAAAACGAAGTCGCCCGTGCGGCTCGACGTGCCGACTCTGAGGACGATGTTCTCAGGTACGATGCCGTGTGCGCGGTAGGCCGCGTCGCTGAAGTCGAAAGGCGATTGACCGATGCCGCCGCTTGCGAAGCTGCTGGTGTTGAGGATGAGGGACGGCAACGCGATTAACGCCAGTGCGAAGACGGCGAGCCGGAGCGTCCATTTAGAATTCTTTACACTCGTTTTCATTTGTGGGTTCTCCATAAGAGTTGAGGTCAGGTTCGTTTTAAGTTTCAGTAAGTAATCGCCGCCAAGTTGAGCGGCGCGTGCGGGCACACTTCGACCATCCACACTCCCTGCCACTTCTCTCGAAAGACTTCAGGGAATGAGTTTTCAACGCGACTCCCGAACTTTAGGAATCGAGCAGCCACAGAGCGGCATGCATTCTGCTCTCGATGTATTCGGAAACTGCCTGAGCGAGCAGGTTAGCGCGTACCCTCTGAGTTGCATCCGGAGATGCGCTGGGGCGGCAATGGCGGAAGCAACAGTTGCGAGGTTGTATCTGGCTCCGAACCGACTGCCAGTGTTCTCTCTGAATGCGAGGCTATTATGTCGGACTATTCGACACGCCACTGTCAGCTAGCTGACAGAGAATGAAATAAAATTGTAACGCGGCGAAAAGCAGCGAGCCGGTGTAGGTCTGTAATTGTTTCAAGCACTTGATGCGAATCCAGCCGCGCCCCAGTTCGATGATGTCGCGCCGCTCCAAATCGTTGAGCAACGAAGTCGTCGTCTGACGCGACGCGCCGATGAGGCTGGCTACGTCCTGATGCGTGAGCGGGACGAGAGATTCGCCCGCCGTGTAGTCTGCGTCCTGCGCGCTCGTCGAAAGCTCGTGCAGCAGTTCGCAGATTCGCGCCGAGACATCCTTCGACGTAATATCTGAAAGCTTCCTCTCCATCCTGCGCCGCCGGTCGCCGACCATGCGGATATAGTTGAGCGCGAGTTTCGGCAGAGTGCCCAGCAGATGCACGAAGTCGTGCTTGCTGAGAACCCACATCGCCACGTCGTCGAGCGCCTGCACCATGTTGCTGCGCGTGCTTTCGTCAACGAGCGCGAACTCGCCGAAGATTTCGCCCGGCTGGATGATGTCAATGGCGATCTCCTTGCCCGATACTGCCAACACCGACAATTTGATGCGTCCCTTCTTCAAGACATAGACAAAGTCGGCGCGGTCGCCCGGCGTGTAGACGAACTCGCCGCGCTGTTTCCGCAGGGTACGCGCGGCGCTCGAAATCCGGTGCATCTCATCGGCGCTCAGTCCTGAAAAAAGCTGTACGCGCTGATGACCCTGAAGAGAATGATTCTGGACTTCTACATGCCACATGTTGTTCGTCGGGCGGCGCGCCTCTGCGTCGCCTGCATTCGCTTCGTGAGCCTCGTACTCACGTCTTTTGACGAGTGACGGTGCTGCGGCTGGCATTATTCTTTACTCCTTTGTTGTTGCATAGTTTCTCGTACCCGCGAGGTGTACCGCCGGTTTTGCGTTGAGACAGAATGCAAATGGGATTCGGGAGTAGAGTGCTCCAATTGATGCGTTGTGAGTTGGAGCCAAAAAATCTTACAGGGACGCCGCAACGAATGGCAAGCACATCCTTCAGGATAATCTTGCCAAGCTTCGGCTTGCGTGCGCTCGCACTAACCGGAGAGACTTCGGCGCGAAGGGCGAGGCCGAAGTCTCTCCGGTGTGCCACGGCGCTGCTGCCGGCGCAGTTGCGCCAATCCGCCTTGTGATTTTGGTAATCCAACGCGCTTGTCATCATGCCGCCTGTGTATCGCCGTAGCCATGCGCTTCTTCCCCGTGCGCCCCGACGAGTATTGATGCGAGGTCAGGCGTGCCGCGCCTGAGTTGTGCGGGCGAGGGCGTGCGACCCAGCCTGAGCAACTCTTCGACGGCTGCCATGTCGCGGTCGCGCTTCATTCCTGCGACCGCGAGCACGCGCCCCTCTTTCACATAGAAGGCGAGGAAATCATGCGCCGCCGTATCGCCCTGATAGATAATCTCGTCCCACTTCGCGGCGTGACCGACATAGAGCAGACCGGCCTCGAATTGTTGTGTCCAAAAGAAGGGCACGCCATCGAAGGCCGTCGCCTTCCCGGCCATGTTGTGCGCGGCGATGCGTCCCTGTTGCTGCGCCATGCGCCAGTGTTCGACGCGTATGCGCTCGCCTGTGCGCGGGTCTGGAAAGAAGGCGATGTCGCCCGCCGCGTACAGGTCTTCGGCGGCGCGCAGGTAAGCGTCCACGATCACGCCGCCGTCCTCGTGTAGCTTGACGCCTTCGAGAAAGCCTGTGGCGGGACGCACACCCACGCCGAGCACCACCATGTCTGTTTCCAGCCGCTCGCCGTTATTGAGCACGACCGCCTCGACATGGCTCGCGCCCTCGAAGCGATAGACGATGGAACCGAGCTTGAACTTGACGCCGTGGCTCTCGTGCACGCGCCGGAACATCGCGCCGACTTCAGAGCCGAGAGTTGACTCGAAGGGTTCCGCCGAGGGCGCGACGACAGTCACCTCAAGCCCGCGTGCGGCGAGACTACAAGCGACCTCCATACCGATAAAACTCGCGCCTGCGATGACGACGCGCGAAGAATGTCCCGCCGTCTCGATAATCGAATCGGCGTCGGCAAAGCTGCGAAGCAGGCAGACGTTCTTGAGGTCGCTTCCCGGTACGTTGAGCCTGCGCGGTGCGCCGCCGGTCGCCAGCAATAGCGCGTCGTAACGCTGCCGCTCGCCGCTTTCAAAGCTAATGGTCTTCGCGCGCGCGTCAACGCGCGTCACTTCCTTGTTGCACACGAGTTCGATATTGCACTCGTCATAAAACTCTTCGGGGCGAAGCGGCATCCATTCCGGCTCGGCGTGTCCCTGCAAGTAATCCTTGCTGAGATTGGGGCGGTCGTAGGGCGCGCGGTCTTCGCGTGTGATGATTGAGACGCGCCCGCGAAAGCCGTCTTCGCGCAAGGTCTGCGCCGCCGCATAACCCGCCGCGCCACCCCCGATGATGACGAACTGGCGCGTGTCGGACGGATCATGCTTGGCGAGCGACGGAGTTTGACGGTCGGGCGTCTCGACGGGAACACTGGCGATGATGTGCCCTTCCCGCACATGCACGTCGTAATGAACGAGGCCGTCGAGCGCGGGCGGTTCTTCCAGCCCGCCGGTCTCGATATTGAAGCAGGCGTGATGCCAAGGGCAGATGATGCGCGTGCCGCATAGAGCGCCTTCGACGAGCGGTGCGCCGTAGTGAGGGCAGGTCGCGCTCGTCGCATGAAAGTCGTCGCCCACGCGCGCCAGTAGGATTTTCGTTTCGCCGACGGAGACTTCTTTCATCTCGCCATCACGCAGGTCTGAGGTATGTGCTAGGGGAACATCCTTATAGTTCATAAAAAGTTATCAGGCCACGTTGATGAGGTGTCCCATCTTCTCCTTCTTGGTCTTGAGGTACTTGGCAAAGCAATCGTGAGGTTCGATGTCGAGCCGGACGCGCTCGAACACTTCCAGCCCGGCACGCCGGAGTGCCTGAATTTTCGCGGGATTGTCAGACATCATGCGGACTGTTCGCAGTCCGAGGTCTAAGAGGATTTCGGCGCACTGGTCGTAGCAGCGCATGTCCGCATCGAAACCCAGACGCTCATTGGCTTCAATCGTGTCCGCGCCTTCGTCCTGCAAAGCGTAGGCGCGAATCTTGTTGATGATGCCGATGCCGCGCCCCTCCTGTTGTTGATAGACGATTGCGCCGTGTCCCTCGCGCTCGATGAGTTGCATGGCGGCGCGTAGTTGTCGCCCGCAGTCGCACTTGACTGAGCCGAACACGTCGCCCGTCATGCACTGCGAATGAATGCGGACGAGGCTTGGCCTGTCGGAGCGTAAATCGCCCTTCACGAGCGCCACAAAATCTTCCGTCGAAGTCAGCGACCGAAAACCGACAATGCGAAACTCGCCCGTCTCTGTCGGCAGACGCGCCTCTGTGACCCGCTCGATAGTTTTGAGCGCGCAACGCGTGGTCGCCGTACGGTAAAATTCCATCTGCGTGATTGTCATAATTGCCGCCCCTCTCTTACTCAAACATTCAGCTTTCTTACTTGTCTCGACCGATTCCATGATGGAAAACGAGATGCCCGCCGTACCATCCCCCGATTGACAGCAGCAGCAGCCCGAAGCCCTCCAGCAACAGAACGATTATCAACGCTCTGCCGGTCACCCGCTCAGGGCCGCCTCTGACGAACAGGCTGATAACGTAAGGAACCACCGCCCCCAGCACATACAGCATGTGCCGGTTGCCCGTGCCGAGAGCCGGGTCATCCTCGCTGATTGTGGCGTAGTCCACCGC
>CAXTRQ010000029.1:21195-38807 GCA_964246705.1 uncultured Pyrinomonadaceae bacterium | reverse complement strand
AACGAGATGCTCCAGAAGGAAATCGCCCACCACAGAGGCTCGCCGCGCCAGACGGCAACGGCGTCCCAGAGCAGAGACGAGCCGAGCAGCGCGATGGGAAAATCGCTCAGCACCGCATGCAGCGGGTGTCCGAAAACGCGCGGCCCCTTACTCATACTCGCCTCAACCGCGCAAGCCGTAGATGGCCGCCAGCAAGATAACGAATGAGATGACGGCCGCAATCCCGTGAATCAATACGACGCCGATGGGCAGCGCCTTGCGGCGCAAGTGATAAGAGAACAGCAGGAACCCGCCGAGCGCCGCGACGACGAATCCGACGAGCGCGTAGGTGGCGATTGACGAGACGTTAGCGCCGACGACCGCGACGATCAGCGCGACCAAGCCCGCCGCCGCGAACAGTCCGTGGATAATCGCCAAAGCCATCGGCGGCAATTCCCGCCCGCTCAAACGCATGACCGCTAGGACGATTCCACCGAGAGCCGCGATTGCGAAAAGTACTGCTGCGATAATCATGTTCGATCCCCTTTCAGAGACATCACCAAAATTCGACAGGTCAACAATCTCTAAAGCGACTTGAGGTACTCGACAAGGTCACCCTTCTGCGGTTCACCGAGTTTCAGACCGAAGAAGGTGTTGTAGTGCTCGACCACGTCGCGCAGTGTGGCGAAGCGACCGTCATGATAGAAGCCGCCTTTCTGGTGCGCCCAAAGCCCCTTCAGCGGCGCGGTTCGATAACGCTCGTCAGGCGAGCGCTTCGCCTGAAAGTCGTCAATGCCAATCTCCTGTGCCGTGTGCATGTTCCATCCCGGCTCTGTGAAAATCGGCGGCACATGACAGACGGCGCACTTGCCTTGTTCTTTGAACAAGGCTTCGCCGCGAGCGGCGGCGTTCGCGTTGAAGCTTCCAGCGGGCGGCGTCGGAGCAGGAATGGCGAGTTGATAAAAATGCAGCGCAGGAAGTTTAGCCGTTATCAGGTCGGGGTTACTGCGCACGTTATCGAAACCGGCTCTCGCCGCGATAGGAAATTTGTTCGCGTCTTTCAGACGCGGGTCGTAGAACGTCCCCTTGCCATGCATCTCCAGATTGGCGACAAAGGCGTTCCAATGTGTGACCGAACCCCAGCCAGTCCACGTATGAAGATTCACGCCCGCGAGTCCGAACGCCGGAGGAATCAGCGTCGCCGCCGATTTGCCGTCGGGTCTGAAAGCTTTACCATCCAAGAACAACTCGGCGTCAAACTTTCCCGGCCCCCAACTCTGTAGGACTTTACGCACTGTCTCCTCGTTGACGCCGAGGAGGTCTGCGACCGGCTTAAGGTTGGGAGACAAAGCGGCAATCGCGCCGATGTTGAGGTCGCGGTTAGCCCATCCGTCGAGCCTGCGCCCGATGCCCTGTGCGAATGAGTTGTCCACGGTCGAGTGGCAGAGAGCGCAACTGATGCCTACCGATTGGAGATTTCCGTCGCGGTTGAAATTGCCTTTCACCCCGACGACGGCGTTGAGTTTGAGCAGGGCGAGCGTCGTGGCCGGGTTGTCCAGATCAACACGATTCTTTTTTAACTGGCTGACGAGAGATTCTGGCAGAGCGTCTGCATCAACTTTTAAGCCGACGGCGAGAGCGGTTTTCGGACTGACGCCCGCGCCCACGCCACCTGCTTTCGCGCCCTCGATGGCGCGGTGAAGTTGCAGCGCGTCGCTCCAAAAAGCCTCATCTCCGAAGGTGTCGAAGCGGAAGGTCTGTCTGCCTTCCTCAATCATCCTCTGCGCTTCCACATCAATCCGGCGGTCGCCTTCGTTCTCCGCTTTCCGACCTTCGCCGCGATTCTGGTCTCTCTCAGCGCGCTGCGCCTCACTGCGACCCGCAAAGACAAAGAGCACGAACCCGACAAGCGCCAGTATTAAAGTTAGCTTGATCATTCTGACGGCGCGCTCTCGCGCCTGCGGATTCCTCTCATTGCCCCCCACTGCATGCCCATCGCCGCCTTCAGGTGTTGAAGATTTCATCTGAAATGGCGTCTCGGGTCTTTCTCCACCCTCATTCGCCTCGGCTCTTGCGCTTATTTTACTTGGCATAAACACCCCTCCAATCATCAGCCTTCATCTTTAACTACGGTGTGGCTAATTAAAATACGCCTCTTCCACAATAAGTCAAGAACTATTTTGACTTATTGTGGAATTAGGGAAAACCTTCTATAATGCGGAGAAAGGGAGGGACTATGGAGGCAACAAAATTTGACCAGCGTTTTTTCGAGAGTACGCGGGGGCGCATCGTGACCATCCTGCGGAGCGCAACTTGTTCGGTTGAGGAACTGGCAGAGCAACTCGATTTAACCGACAATGCCGTGCGCGCGCACCTCATCACTCTCGAACGCGATGGCCTCGTCGGGCAGAGCGGCGTGCGGCGCGGAACGCGCAAGCCGCACTTCACATACTCCCTGACGCCCGAAGCGGAGAGGCTTTTTCCTAAAGCCTACGACGCGCTGCTCAATCAACTCATCCTCGTCCTGAAAAATCGTCTCACACAGGAAGAAGTTGAGGAACTGCTGCGTGAAGTCGGCCGCAACGTTGCTGCCGGTGCGCCACCCGACCAGCAAGATGATCTTGAGAGCCGCGTCCAGTTGGCCGTAAAAGTTCTGGCGGCCATCGGAGGCGCTGCTCAGGTCGAGAGACACGGGGACAAGATGGTTATCAACAGCGGGGGGTGTCCCTTAGCCGCGGCGGTGGCAGTTCACCCGGAAGTCTGCCGTCTCGCAGAAACTCTCGTCGCAGAGATCGTCAAAGCGCCGGTTGAAGAGAACTGTAACCGGCAAGGAACTCCACGCTGTCGCTTTGAAATAAAGTCGTAAAACTTCATCAATGCAGCCCCTTTGCGCCGGAAGTGATAACACCTCCGCCCATCAAGTTCGCTTCCTTGAGCGTCGCCCCGTGAGCGGGCAGCCCGACGGCTCCGCAAAAATGGTAAGCGCGCGGCAGTTAAAATGTATTGACAGGTTTTTCAATGTGCGTTAGCCTCCCGACGTTCTTTCGGTCACCTCGCAAAATCTAAAGGCTCATCCTCGCGGGCTTCTCATTAATTAAGCAATACAGGCTCAATCGTGATGCAGATTCCTCCTGTACTCATTGTGTGTGCCCCTGCTGCTTATGACGCATTCCTAACATGCGAAGCCACCCATAAACCTCGCACGGCGTTAACAACAAAGTCCCGACTCTGAAACCGAATCCCACGGCTTGCGGCGAAAGCGTGGCGTGCTTGGTTTCCAGTTGAGGGACGGCTCGGTACTTGAGACGAAGGAGAATGAGATCATGTCTGAGACGTTTTCGGGACAGGTTGATGTGCAGGACGGTGGCGCTCAAACCACTATCAGGCTCGACGGCAACAGCGGCGACGTATCAATCGGAGGGGGCGGGCAGGGCGGCGAGATTAGGCTGAAAACTTCCGCCGGTACGCAGAGACTCAACCTGAACGGCGACCCCGGCACAATCACTTTCGTCAAGCCTGCGGGCATGGCGACCATCACGCTCGATGGCGGCACAGCCGATATCTCGGCGGGTGGCGGCGGCGAAGACGGTGACCTGACGCTCAAGAGCGGAGTAGATGATCTGCGGATTCGCCTCGACGCGGGAGGTGGGGCGCAGACGACCGAGCGCATCTACCTCAACGGCGCGGGGGCAGAGATTATCGCCGGAGGCAATGTCAACGCGGGAACTCTCAGAATTAAGGGCGCGGGCGGCGAAGAGCGGATAAAGCTGCTAGGCGCGTCGGCGTCGGCATCGTTCGGTGGCACAGGGGAGGGTGGGAACATCAGTCTCATCCCGTCGAACGACGCCAATTCAACCATCGTCCTCGACGCGGATGCGAAGCGCATACAACTCAGGAACGGTGGCGAGAACCGCATGACTCTCGACGGCGCGCTCGGGGACATCTACCTTGGCGGCAACGGCGTCAGCGGCAACATGTTGATGTATCCTTCGAGCGCACAGGCGGTCGTCGCCAGCGGCGAGGCGACCATCCTTCTGGACGCGGGCGGCAGCGCCATCACGATCAGAGGCAGTAACGCGAAAGACCGGATATTTATAGAAGGCGGCAACAGCAACATCTGGATGGGCGGCAACGGCGCGGACGGTGACTTGGTACTGCTCCCCAGCGGAGCGACCAGCTTCAGCACCGCGAAGGCGACCATTCATCTGGACGCGGGCGGCAGCAACGTCTTCGTCAAGAACGACGCCGGTAAGCAGCGCATTCGCCTCGACGGCGGCGGCGGCAATATCTGGCTCGGCGGCAACGGTGCGGACGGCGATCTCGTAATCTTCCCTTCTGGCGCGACCAATACCAGCGGCACGGCGGAGTCCACCATCCACCTCAACGGTGAGGCGGGAGACATCACGCTTAAGAACGCAGACTGTGCGGAGGAGTTCGACATCGTCTCGGCGTGGGCACTCGACGCCGGAACCGTGATGGTGCTCGACGGTGAGGGCGCTTTGCGCGAGAGCCAACAGGCTTACGATAAGAAAGTCGCGGGCGTGCTGTCGGGGGCGGGCGAGTACCGACCGGGCATCGTCCTCGATAAGAAAGCGTCGCGCGAGAACAGGCGACCTGTGGCCTTGATGGGGAAGGTCTATTGCAAAGTTGATGCAGACTGCGCGCCCGTCGAGGCCGGCGACCTACTGACGACTTCCCACACGCCCGGACACGCGATGAAGGCGGCCGACCCCGCGCACGCCTTCGGTGCGGTCATCGGCAAGGCGCTACGCCCTCTGAAACAGGGTAAGGGGCTAATTCCGATTTTGGTCGCGTTGCAATGATGGCGCGACCGGACTCCCGTGCCGTGTTTAGTTTTACGCAAACCACGCTCAGGAGATTGCTTGTGGGCTTGTCAGCAAGTTCAGACCTTGAACCGAAGTTGCACCGCAACATGTTATCCGTCGAGCGTGTGCTGGGAAGTCTGACCATTCGGAGGACTCAACAATGTCTGTCAGTATTAGAGAAACCGCCGTTTCCTGTCTGTCGGTTAACGGAACAATTTCTATCCGGCGTGATCTCTTCGGATACGTCTGGGGGCCGATGGCTCGCACCCTCTCGGTGAAGACCCATCTCACGCGGATCCGAGGCATCTCTGTCAATCTTTCGATCTTCCTCGTCGGGCACGAACCGGATTTCTCAGGATCGTTTACGCAGGCCAATGCACAGAGTATGCAGTTCGCCGTTGACGTGGTGCGCCAGCTTTACGCGCAGGTCGGTCTGGGTGTCAGGAAGCTGTACTGGAGACGTATTCCCAGCGACGAGGCGAACGGCTTCAATGTCGTTAATGCCTCGGAGGCGACCGATCTGACAGAGGCTTTTTCGGGACCGAACGACGGAATTGACGTATTCTTTGTCACGAGCGTGACCGATGCGGGCGGATGGAGCGATGTTGACGGCTCATGCGACAAAGATGACAAGGGGCGCACGGGCGCGGTGCTCGAATTAACGAGCACCGATTTTTTCACGGGCGTCTTAATGGCTCATGAGGTGGGTCATTACCTCGGTTTGGTGCACGGCAACGATATGACGAATATCATGGGAGCCGACACCAATAACGACGGCATCGGAGAAATAAACTCAGGCAGCACGGGCATCACCACGAGTCAGGGCAACACGATGAAATCACACTGTTTCATCAGGCTGCCTTGCTTTTAAGGGGATTTATGACCGACAAGCAGACGAGGCCGGAAGGTCAAGAATTTTCGCGAGAATTATTGCAGGCCATCGCCGCCGACGAGATCAGTTGTTACATTGACTTGCCGGTGCTGGCCGGAGATGACGTGGCAGCCCTCAAGCAAATTCTCCTCGGCAAGAGAGTCCCCCGCATACCGATTGACATGAAAAGAGCCGTCACCGCCCTTGCCCATTCCGAAAGTTCCGCCGAGGCGAGCGAGATACTGGGGCGCGTCATGGCGGATACGAAGGAGACGATGAGAGTGCGGGCGGCGGCAGCGGCGAATCTCAGCCTGATGCCGCAGGAAGCAGCCGAGGACGCGTTGCTGCGAAACTTAACCGCCGATAATGACATCCTCCGTGTGGAGGTTTTCAAGTCGCTGGCGCGCGTAGGTACTGTTAAAAGTCTCGAACGCCTCAAGTCTCTACCGGAACCGGAGACTGAACACGTCAGGTCGCAGTTGTCGCTGGCTAAGGTGGCGATCTCTTTTCGCTCCGGCTCTGATGCGCGCGATGGTCAAGATGCCAACAGCGCCCTCGGCATCCGCTGGACGACGCACACCGCAAAAATGCTCGAAGGCAAGCAGGTTCGGGAAACCATTGCCGCGATTTCGGGGCCGACCTACGGCATCACCCTCAATCTCGAAACCTGTTTCGAGATTAGTTGTGGCGGGAGGACGAATCATTTCCTCTTTATGAACGACGCCATCAAGCGAGGCGCTTACATTGAAAGCATGCGCTCGCGCAACATGATCGCGGGGCTTGTGGCCTTGTCGGAAAAAGAGACGCGCCATCTAACGATTCGCTATTTAGTCCTGACGAGTCCTTCCGAGAAGGGCGTCGAGGTGATTGTCACGCGAACCAACGGCGACGTGGCTTACACCGGCGAGGCGAGGCCAGCCGACGACGGATTTCAGTTGACGATGCGCGATGTCGGCTCGGAAAGAATGGCGACGGAAATCGAAGGATATGCCTCCGACGCGGACATCCAGTTGAGACTTCGTGTCTGGCGCGGGAGAGTCAAGCCGAAGCGACACGGCGAGCCGATTGGCAGCGACGTGTTGGAGCGCGTCCCTCCAATCCGGCGATGACATCGGGATAGACTAACTTCTGAAATCGTTCACTCAATTTCTTCCTTTTGGAAGTAACAAAACCTCTCGAAGCTCTCCGCCCTTAATCGAGAGTCTGTGATAGTTCATCCGCCCTGTGCTGAGATACTTGCCTCCGGCTTGACTCAACTTTACTGCCAACCTACAGTGAAACTCTACACGTAATTCGTAGAGTTTCATCATGTCGAATCGAACTACTTACACAACACAAAAGCGCGTGCTAATTTAGCTAAGCTCTGTAATCAAGTGACAGCCAAACTTGTCATCATCTATGGCAGAACCCTCCCGAACCTCACTCAAAAATTCTCATTAAACTTTGCATCCCATCGAAGGGGGAATAATGGCTGACTCAAATACTGATTCAAACACAAATCTGATCGCTCCCTGCGGCGGCGAGTTAGTGAATTTACTGTGCGAGCATGAGGCGGCGGACGACTTGCGGGCGAGGGCTGTGCGCCTACCGTCTCTGCAACTTTCCGAGCGCGCCGTTTGCGATTTAGAGTTACTCGCGACCGGCGGCTTCTCGCCGCTCGATAGATTCATGGGGCGCGACGATTACGAACGCGTGCTGCAAGAGATGCGGCGTGCCGGCGGACAACTCTTCCCCATGCCGATTACCCTGCCGGTGGATATGAACGAAACCGCTGTCAGCCTCGACCGGGAGGTAGCCCTACGCGATGCGAAAAACGACCTGCTCGCAATCATGACGGTCGAAGAGATTTATGAATGGAACCGCGCGGAATTTTGCGACAAGGCGCTCGGCACGCGCGACGTGCGGCATCCACTCGTCATCGAAGCGGAAAAGTGGGGCGGGTTAAATATCTCGGGCCGTCTCAAAGTTCTACAACTCCCGCGCCATCAAGACTTCAAAACTCTGCGCCTGACGCCTGCTGAGACGCGAGCACGCCTGCGCTCGCTCGGACGTTCCGGGGTCGTTGCCTTTCAGACTCGCAATCCTCTGCATCGCGCTCACGAGGAGATGGTGAAACGCGCGGCAGCAGAAGTTGACGGGTCGCTGCTCTTACATCCTTCCGTCGGCCTGACCAAGCCCGGCGACGTGGACTACTTCACGCGTGTACGCACATATCAAACCTTAATCGCCAAGTACTTTCCGCCGGAGCGCGTGCTGCTTGCGATTCTCCCGCTGGCGATGCGAATGGCTGGGCCGCGTGAAGCCCTGTGGCATGCGTTGGTGAGGCGCAACTTCGGCGCGAGCCATTTTATCGTCGGGCGCGATCACGCGAGTCCCGGCGTTGACAGCGATGGCCGCCCGTTTTACGGGCCTTACGAGGCGCAGGAATTGGTCGAACAATTCAGCGTCGAGTTAGGCGTGAAGATGAAAGCCTTCAGCGAGATGGCTTACTTACCCGACGAAGACCGATACGAAGAAGTCTCGCGGATTCCCACACACAAGCGCACGCGCTCTCTGTCTGGCACGCAGGTACGTGAACAATACCTCAAGGCTGCGCGCAGCTTGCCGGAGTGGTTTACGCGACCGGAGGTGGCCGAAATTCTTTCCGAAGCCTATCCGCCGCGCCACGCGCAAGGGGTGTGCATCTGGCTCACAGGTTTGAGCGGCGCAGGTAAGTCAACTACCGCTGAAGTTCTGGTGACACTGTTATTGGAGCACGGGCGTCAAGTCACTTTCATGGACGGCGACGTGGTGCGCGCGCACCTTTCGCAAGGCTTAGGATTCAGCCGCGCAGATCGTGATGCGAATATACATCGCATCGGCTTTGTCGCTTCGGAAGTCGTCCGGCATGGCGGCATCGCCGTCTGCGCGGCAGTCAGTCCCTACCGCGCCGCCCGCAACGACGTGAGGAATATGGTGGCGGCGGATTGCTTCGTTGAAGTGTTCGTGGATACGCCGCTGGAAGTTTGTGAGCAACGCGACGCGAAGGGGATGTACGCCAAAGCTCGGCGCGGCGAGATTCGTAACTTCACAGGTATTGATGATCCATACGAACCACCGCAGCAGGCAGAAATAACGCTCGATACGACGAGCAGCACGCCTGAAGAGAACGCGCAGCGGATTCTACAGCACCTCATCACCCAAGGCTTCGTCCGCACGAAAGAGCCAACCGCCACCGGGGCGGCGTAGTCGAGTCGAGCATCCCCCCAACGCGCCGGAGCCGGATTTGGGAAGCGGTACGTAGCGAGGGCAGGTGCGTTTCAACGGCGCGTCTCGCAGAGTTCCATTTCCAAATCGGTTCCACGGAGCGCCGCCGACAGTTCTTCAAAGTTCTCAATGAGGTCTGGTAGCGCGGAGGCGTTGAGTTTGATGGTTTCTTCTTTAAGGTCGGAGAGATGTGCCTGCGATACGTTGAGAAACTGCAATAAGCGCAATCGTGCTTCGTCTATAAACAAATCCTCGTAGTTAAGACTTAGATACGATTGACGTGAGGCTCGCAGGGTTTCTTCTATCTCCGCATAGTATTCTTCGTTATAAGCGAGGGTCTTGTAGAGGTCTGGAATATCCACTGCGACTTTCGCACGGTCTTGGAGCGGGTCGGATTGATTGTAGACCACCCATTCTCCGGTTTTTCTCGCCAGTAAAAGCGAGACGTAACTCCTGATTCGATTTCGCCGCTTCAAGACGATTTTTTTCAGCCCGGTCTCTTTCAACACTTCTCGATAAATCGTCTCGTGTTGACGCCAGCAGAGTTTGAACCCGACGCAATAATGTCCGAGGTGCGCGCGCCACACACGACCCAGAAATTCGATTGGGTCTCGCTCCCTCTCCTCCATCGTTCCGATACAGAAAGAAGTATTCTGAAGATGGCGCGCATAGCCCACGACATTCGGGTTGAAGATTTCGTGATGGCAAAGGATTTCGGGATGCGAATTAAGCACGGTGCAGAGCATATTGCTGCCGGTGCGCGGCGCATTCAAGATGACGAATCTGGTCAGCGTTTTCTGTCTGCTATACATTCACACCGCCACGGCTTCGGAGCGTGCTTCAGTCAACCTTTTCGATTCAGAATCTTATCTCCGTCTGACAAAACTTGAGGGGGTTCAGGTAGTCGCCACCGGATTTCGAGTATTGGTCAGCATAAGTTTCGGCCTGAATGAAATTGACGCTGATGTTATTGTAGTCTGAGCCATAGATGAAAATATCTGGATTGGCTGTCGCCAGTCCATTTATCCAATTATCGTACATCCGTTTCCTCTCATCTATGGTGTATATCCGGTTCGCATAGACCGTGAAAAATGCGTTGCTCCACCAGATGACGGAGTCGGGGCGGCGGGTAATTTGTGCAAGCAATATATCCTGCTCCGTCATGATATTGCACTCGACGTAGATGTGTTTCAGTTCCCTGTATGCTGCCCAGTGATTCTTTATCACATGCTCGCCGCCCCACCTGTCAATCTCTTCTTGCCAATAGGCGGCCACGTCGTTCCAGTTCAAGTTGTCCGGCGATGTGCCAGCCCATAGTTGATAGAACGTCTCCGGCGCGGGGAATTTATCGAGGATGTATTTGATGAAAGCGGGATAGTCTTCGCCGTCCCACTCTCGATGTAAAAGCTTTCTAATCTCCAACGCATTACGGCTGTAATCGAAGAAGACGACTTCGGTCTGCTCATCGAATCCATGCGTCTGCAAGATCATGTTCGGTTTAAATCCTGCCGCCACGCTATACAAGGTTTTGAGCGGCGATCTGAACTGTGGCGGCGCGATTCTGACATCCTCATATGATTCGACGTTCCAGAGAAAAACCCCGCGCGTCGCATTATCCATCTGTGCAGAGGTGATATTGAGAAACTCTTGGAAGTTGCCTTCCTCAAAAACGTCAGCGGCCTGTCCCTGAAAATCCGGTTGAGTCGTCGCTAAACATGCGGCTGCGGCTGCGGGCTGCGACTGGGTTTCTGAATTTACATTGAGCTGATGATTAATAATACTTTCATTGAAATTATAGACCGTCTTTCCGTTCTTTAAACTCACGGCAATAAAATTCCAGCCGGGAAGACTGGGGCTGCACAGCACTGTTTCAGTCGAAGGGAGAAGCCAGAGCGGAGTCGTCTCGTCGGGTTTGAGTTGTGGGCCACGAGTGGGCTGTGTTATCTCGATTGGACTCTCACATGCGAGCCTATCAAGAGGCCGCCCGAACGCTTCGTAATATTCCAGATTGACGAGCAGGCAGTCTTCACGCAGGCCGTACCATTCCCCCGCACGTTCGACGATATGACCGGTTACAAAAAAATCATTATTGCCGATCCAATTTCGCAGGGCGGTTTGAAAGTCCTGATGCGGCGAATGATTCGGATGCCAGTTCTCCGCGATTAAATGACCGTGAGCCTGTACGAGACAGTACTTGTACCCAAGCCCCGAAGCTTCGTCGAGGATTTCATTAACGCTGCTTTTTTCGATGATGAGATTATGATAGCCGTAGCGTGACCATGAGATTGTCAGGCTACGCAGTTGCTCGGCTCTCGAACGGTTTGCGGTTCGTTGAGAAGTATCCAGCAAACCGAACACGAGATTCTCGATATCCATCTCTCCTCCAATATTCTGCGGCGCGTTGAATGTTTTGTCTCACAAATCAGAGCGCGCGTGCTCTCGCCCTCTGTATCAGTTCGAGTAGTTCCTGCTTGTCCGGGATGGCAAACGTATAACCTGTAAAGTTGTGCTCGCCGTCGCGGATGCACGACTCGCTTCCCGCGCCCACGTAAAAAGCGCCTTCAAGCTGTCCGAAACGGGAGGCAGCCGGGATACGCGCGAAGTCAATTCCGGGACAGCCGTTTTCGTCGCCATTCAGCCGCGCGTTTCGCTCGCCGGAATTTTTCCAATCATCGGTTGTGAATTGATAGCGGAGCGAGGCTATCCGGCTCTTAGACAAAATGGTTTGCCGGGAAAGCGCGGTCACGTAATGTTTCCCTGCGCGCTCGATGGGAATGCGAAGATGCAGGTAGCGCGTCTGCTGTCGGTCGTTCCAAGCTCTCACGGAATAACGGATACCGTCAATCGTGCGCCGCTGAAGTTCCAGCCCTCCGTCGGGCAGGATGCTTGATTCCCCTTGAATCAACAACGCCTCGATATTACGCAGAGAGGCCGCGACTCTCTTATCAATAAGCTCCCGAAAGATGTCCGTGTCGAGGTGTTCTTTATATTTCGAGGGGGCTTCCACGAACATTTTGAAATACTCGGTGCGATAAATCCGAGCCATCGGCTGATTCTCAAAGGCAGCGCGGTTTTCGATAGATGCACGCATCTCTGTTTCGTCAACGTAATGCTCACCGACTAAAGATTGAGCGGCACGCATTAACTCGCGGTACGCCGCGCCGAACTCCCTGATAAGAATCTCGACCGCGATTTTCTTTTGTGCGACGTGAAATCTGTTTCCTTTATAAATCGGGGCTAGTGCAGTCTCGATGTAAGCCGCGTGGTCGTCATCCGGCGCTTTGAAATATTGGCGCGGATAATTTTGTAGCAGCCGAAAAACATTAACGACGGCGACATCCTCAATCAGTAATTTACTCTGGATCAAGGCGGCGGGATTCTTCAGTTCGCTCATGCGCAGCAACACCCCGACGAAGCGTGCGACGAGTTGCGGATATTCCGCGTGAAGTCTCTGCGCCGCTTTTAATTTGAGACCCGCCGCACCTAGCAACTGTAATTCGAGATACTTGAGATACGCTGCATCAGCAAGAGTTTTAACCTCGATGCGTTGCGCGTTGAGTATCCGGCGGCGCTGCGGTGCGAGACTGGCGCGCACGGCGCTATAGACTCTCTGTATCTGTGAGAGGCGGTCTGGATAATCCCTGTTGATGACCCTTTCCAGATCGTAAGCGTAAGCGGGGGGGCCGAGCGGCGTGGCGCGTGGATTGGCGCGTTGCGCCGTGACATCCAACATGCCGCCGTCCATCTGCATATTAGAAGTGCTCAAAGCCATGTGCGTAATACGCCAGCGCGCCTGCTGTGCGGCGACCTGTGCGTGGTCGTCAATCACACGCAGCATGGTCGCCTTGAGGTCAGGCACGTCCTCGCCCGTCCTCAAATTTCTGCGCGTAACAAGCTGCCCGGTTTCTCTGGTGATCTTAACGAAGAGGTCGAGCCGGGAGCATTTGCCGCGCACCCAACGGGCTAAAACATGTGCGGGGCGAAGTTGATGCCCGGTACGAGCGATAATGGCACGGGCAACATTGCGCCCGCCGGAGTACTGCGTGTAATCATCCTGATCAATGATGGCGAGAATGCGCGTCGAAGGCTTACTGAAGAGATTCTTATTAACCTCGCCGAACAATGCTTCGGCGAGCGCCGCGAACATATTGAGTCCGCCATGTAGATGATCGAAATCGGCCTCGTCGTCCTCCTTGAAGAGCGGCGTCTGTCCGATTCCCTTGAGACAGATGTTGCCGTAAGGGAGAAACCCCGCGCGCGCCGACCCGCGCGCCTTGCCGATTCCGTCACCGCCATATTTATCGGCGTACATTTTGACCGTCGCGCGCCCTCGAATATCTTCTCCCGGCTGCGCGGCTCTGTATGAGAGCGCGTCAATAAGTTGCGCGTGCAGTCTCTCGTCCATCTGATTCGACACGCTAACGGCAAAGCCCATCTGCCGCGCCAGTTCAAAGTTGCACCAGATCACTCTGCCCGGAATCCTCACCCCCGTAAATTCCTCGAACATCTCCGCGCCGAGCACTTCGAGGATTCTGGAACTGCCGAGTTTGCCGTAGACAGGCTTGTTTAAATCAATCCCCAGACGACGCGCCGAGGCCGTCTTGACCTCTCGTGCGTTGCGCTCTCCGGCGTCGAGATGAGCATTGAGGTGAAAGCTCTCGCTATGAAGCGACATTGGGTTTACTTTTTGCTCCCACGCTTGGGCGAAGCTTTGGCCGCTTTGCGGGACGGTGAAGCGAGAATCTGTTTGAGTTCAATATAATTGTCGTCAGCGTCCTTGAAACTGCACCAGAAGCCGCCAGCCTTTTTTCCACCTTGAATACTACTGCCCGGTTCAGCGCCCCGCTTGATGAACTCGCGGCGCGCGGCCTTGATGTCTTTAACTTGGAAGCCGGGTCGAAAACCCTTCCGGTGATGCGGCGGCTCAGGTGACAGGGACATCAGTTCGAGCATGGATGAAGTTCCCAGCTTAAAGTGCGCCCATCCGTCGCCTGATTTAAGTTCCTCAAGCCCCATCATGTCCCTGTAGAATTTGCGCTGAGCCTCAAATTTTTTCACAAAGACGCCGAGCCAGACAATGCGGTCAGTAATTTTTTTAGTCATACGTAACCTCGCCTTTGCCGTGAGCGACGCTTCACGGCAGTTGATGACCATCGGCACAGGCGCGCCAGAGACCTTCGGGCGTCAGGTGCGCGTCGAGATGGTGCATGCCTCTGCCGTTCCAGCCGTGACCCGTCGCGGTTAAGACCGGACTATGTTCGCTCTCTCGCTCCGTGTAAGTTGTCGGTGACAGTTCTTGAACCTCGAAGGCTCGAACGCTCGTGCCGTATCGCGGGTAACAGTCCTGCGTGTAGCGGATAACCCGATTGTCGTAAACCACGATTCTGCCCGCAGGTCTGGCGATTCGAGCATCGGCGACGACAATCGGACTCGACGGGTGTTCGCGCCAAGCGCCTCTCAGTTCGTCCGCAAAATAGAGCCGTAACGTGTCGTGCGTGGTCGGCGTGGTACAGGTGAAAATCCACCAGCGTTCTTCAAAACGAAAAATTGATGAATCGGCGAATGTTCCCTCGATTAAATCCGCCACATGAATCCAATCGAACGGAAAAGATTTGGATTGATAGAGCCGAATAGCTTTCGCGCCGAGTGTCTCCGGAATCAAATAATAAACATCTCTCCATTTGAGAACATATGGGTATGAAAGATGAAACGGCTCCGCGAGGACGATTTTTTGATAAGCCCATGATAGCCCGTCGAGGCTTTTCGCCAAGCCGATTTCACCTTTCCCGCTTCGCTGATTCATCACCTCGAAGAACATATACCAGCCGTCTCCGGCGCGAACCATAAACGGGTCGGCGATAAACGAAGCACTAACATCCGAGATATCCCGGCGCGTGAGAACAGGATTGGCGACTCCCTGATGCGGGGAGAGCCGCACAGGCGATTCGCCTTCATAAATTCCGATTGACCAAGGGTCTGGTATCTCGGCGATTGATGTTGATGTTATTGGCATCGGTTCAGTTCGTCGTAAATTCCAACTGACAGATTTCACGTGTCGCGGTCGCCCATTTCGCTTTGTAACTTTCAGTACCGCGCATCAAGTCGTACTCTTCGAGGCGCATCGTGTGTGCCTGCCTGATTCCGGCGTCGAGCAGGAGCGTCCCCGGCGACCATTGCGCCGCGCAGGGAAGAAAACCGCCGTTCCAATAGCAGAGACTTTGAGCGCCGACCATACACAGGTTGATGCCGGTTATCTTTTCTTGCTCGAACAGCGCGAAGGCCATCATTCTCCGTTCGATGAACAAATGCGGCAGAGCCTCTCTGGCGAACTTTTCATTCTCTTCTTTGAAACAACTCTTGACAGCAAAACGCCCGCGATGAAGCGAGAGAAAAGTTTCCGCAAGTTGTTCGGGCGGGAAACACTCAGGCGTTAGTTGACGCACGACGATATGATTTCTGTCAGCTTTATTTTTAATCCTCTTGAGATGACGACGGAAATTATTGCTCCTGCTTGCCACGTAATCTTCGTAGCTCGCGCAAGTGCGAATGTAGGGACAGATTGTCACTTTTCCGACGACAGGCTCGACGTTACCGCCCCTCAATTTGATTTGTTGAAGTGCGCGCCGGAAGTTCGAGTCGGGTCTGATACATTTCATGTTTAATCGTGCGTCATCTTTCGAGGTCGAGAGCGCGTGATTCAGGATTCCGGCCAGAACGGTGTCATCGTCCGAGCAGGCAACGATGTCATTGTAGTCGCTCAAGTCGTTTGGGAAGGCGGCCTCTCTCTCTTTCGTCAGGATGAGCGGGAAAAGACCGGCGAGGATTGCGCCTCGTCGCGCCACGATGACGTATGGCGAGGCCGACGCCGATGCTGCGCGACAGGCCGCCTTGAACCACTGCGAGGAACTGAAGGCACGGTTACACGTCGAACGCTCTAAGAGAGCATCCCATTCAGGCGCGACGGCCTCAATCTCAGGTAGCTCTCTCAGCACCGCGTAGGCCATCGGAGAATGGACGGAGGCCTGAGCGCCCTGCACGCAATCCTCCTGAATGTTAAAAGTTAACCTCACTCTATCTCGTAAAACCCTTCATCTTCCAGTGCTCTGATTCTCTGTAAATCGTGTTCGATAACGTCGCGCTCATGATGAAGAAGAATAACTAAACCGAAGAAACGCGGGATGGATTGACCGGGCTGCGCGTCAACGTGTAGTTCATGAAAAGAGGGCAGGCTTTTAACCTCGGACAAGTTTTTGAATGCCCGGAGCGTGCCGGTTCGCAGGGGTTTCAATAAAATCATGAGGGCGCGGCGGGTCATCCTGCGAGGCTCAACCGGCTGTTCCGCAAAGCTCGCGCCGTCCAGATAACTATCAACGGTCAGTTCTATCTGGCTCGGATAGCCTGCGGCGCGGCAGGTGCGGTGAGCCATCGGGCCGCCGTGTGTGCGCGCGCCAATTTCTAACAGGAGCGGCTCGCCATCGTCGAGTATCAATTCGCAATGGCCGGGGCCATATTTTATTCCGAGCGCATCGAGCACGCCCGCCGTATAAGCAAAGAGACGATGCGCCGTCGCGTCGTCGCTGGTCAGCAATTCTTTGGTTTCAAATGAACCGATAAGACCCGCCGCCGGAATTGGTTTAGCGTATTTCCAGACGGCTACCAGATGGTGCTGCCCGCCATGACTGACGGTATCAACGATGTACTCTGCCCCCTCCAGAAATTCCTGCGCCAACACCGTCTCATTAATTAATCCCAACTTGTTGACCTGCCCGTACAGGTTTGCAAAAGCCTTTCCCACTCCGGCTGCCGAATCGCAGAGATGGACACCTTCCGAACTCATACTATGAGGCGGCTTGACCACGACCGGCCATGACGTGTTTCGTTCAATCCATTCGAGCAACTGTGCGAGTTGATTTGAGCAGAACTGGCGCGGCGTGCGTAGATTGTGCAGGTTAACCGTGTGCGCCATTAAACATTTGTTTCTGCGCGCCGGTGTGAGCCGCGTTCCGTTCGTGTGTAAATTCAGAGCCTCGCTCAACTGATCCGCCAGATTGACTCCCCATTCGCTGCCCGCGACGACATATTGCACCTCCCGGCTTTTGAGTCGTTCCAAAGTTTCCGGCAGTTCGTTCCGGTGGCGGATAATCTCACTGTAGTCGCCGGGGTTAAAAGTTGCGCGATAGTCTGCCGGAATCTCTTCCGTGCTCTGCACCATCAGGCAAGGATGACCACGTTTCCTAAACTCCGGGGCGAGCATCGCACCCGACTCGTAAGGATCAACGATGGCAACATGCCCGCTCATCGCTTCATGCTCCGGGGTGTGTGCAGACGCTGCTCTGCCTTCTTATCTCCGTCAATAATTTCTTGCATGAACTTCTCGAATGTTGAGACGCTCATCGAAGAGACGAATTCCAGCGCGGCGTGGCGCGAAGCGCGTGAGCAGCGTTCGTATATCTCGCGGTTTGAGAGCAAGGCTTTGAGAGCTTCGCTCCAGCGGGCTACGTCCTGTTGCGCGTCGCCATTGGCGGCGGGCTGTAAGGGGAACAGATAATCAACTCCTAGCTTGGCTTCGCGCAGGCCACCGACATCGTTCGCCAGAGCCGGAATGCCTCTCAGCATCGCTTCCATCACGACGTAACCGAAAGTTTCGGGCACGATAGATGGCGCAACCAGCACGCGCGTCTGTGCCAGAA